>NZ_JAAGMD010000768.1 GCF_010548465.1 Streptomyces sp. SID14436
CCGCACGGCGGGCCCCGCCCGGGCCGCCGGCCGAGGGCGGGGATGAGGACCGGCGGCCCGACCGCCGGGGAGCCGAGGCCCGAGCGGAGTGTCACCGGTTGACTGCGCCGGGGCACACACCGGGAGCGCGCACGGCGCGCGGAAGCGTGCGAAGCCTTCACACGGGGTGTGTTCACCAGCCCCGCGCGCGCCACTCCGGCAGGTGCGGGCGCTCCGCGCCCAGGGTGGTGTCGTTGCCGTGGCCGGGGTAGACCCAGGTCTCGTCCGGCAGTACGTCGAAGATCTTGGTCTCGACGTCGTGGATCAGGCGGGCGAACGCCTCCGGATCCTGGTGGGTGTTGCCGACACCGCCCGGGAACAGGCAGTCCCCGGTGAAGACGTGCGGATGCCCGTGCGGGTCGTCGTAGACGAGGGCGATGGAGCCCGGCGTGTGCCCGACCAGGTGCCGTGCGGTGAGCTCGACCTGCCCGACCCGGAGGGTGTCGCCGTCGTCGACCAGCACGTCGGTCGGTACGGGGATGCCCTCGGCGTCGTCGCGGCCGGCGTGGGTGCGGGCGCCGGTGGCGGCCACCACCTCGGCGAGCGCCTGCCAGTGGTCCCCGTGCCGGTGGGTGGTGACGACGGAGGCGATGCCGTCGTCGCCGATCGTGCCGAGCAGCGTGCCGGCGTCGTTGGCCGCGTCGATCAGCAACTGCTCGTCGGTGGCCCGGCAACGCAGCAGATAGGCGTTGTTGTCCATGGGGCCGACCGCGACCTTGGTGATCATCAGGTCCTTGAGTTCGTGCACGTCGGCTGGGCCGCCGACCGTCACCCGACCGCTGTACGTCATGGCCGTCAGCCTATAGCGCACGGCCCGCGCGGTCGCCCCCGCACATCGTCGGGGAGCGCACGCGCGGGCCGCATGCGGGCACGGCGGGTCACAGCGGGGGGAGCACCGGGAGCGCGCCGTCCTTGACCGTCAGCCCCGACCCGTCGCGCCGGCCCGCGAGCCAGCCCATCAGGTCGGCCGGGGCCCCCTCGACGGTGACCGGCACGTCCCCCGTGCCGCCGGTCGTCCAGGAGCGGCCGTCGGCGGTCCGCAGCCGGGTGGCGGGCACGTCCGGGTGCCCGCGGAACCGCTCGGTCAGGAAGTCGATCTCCCGCTCGGTGAAGTCCGCGGGGAGGTCCTCGAGCTCGTGGCCGATGCCGAGGTCCACGTGGTGCAGGGCGACCTCGACCCAGCGCCGGAAGGGCAGGCGGGCCGCCCGGTCCGTGACGCCGTTGCGCAGTTCGACCGTGCGCTCCCAGTCGGTTTCGGCCGCGCACAGCTCCTGGAAGCGGGCCGCGCTCTCCCGCACGTCGGCGAGCTGGTCGGCGAGCGGACGCGGGGCGTCCCGCTCGATGTCGGCCTCCCGTACCTCGGCGGAGGCGTACATGGGGCGTCCCTGGAGAACGTTCACCAGGGCGTCCGCGTTGCGCGCGAGATGGGCCAGCACGTGGCCGCGGGTCCAGCCCGGCAGACGTGACGACTGGGTCACAGCGGCGTTGTCCAGGGCGGCGACGTCGCTCAGCAGCCGTTCCGTAGCGGCTTGTAGGGACGCCAGGTCATGAGCGTGATCATTCATGGAGCTGACACTAGTCGGGCCACACCTTCGGGTGAAGGCGGCAGGAAGCCGCCGTTATTCGAATGCGCGTGCTATAAGGTCGTCGGTGGCGTCGGGCATGCTGGAGAGTCGGGGATTGTTGTCAACCCGTGAATCCGACCGGCGTTGTCAGTGGCTCCCCCTAGTCTGAGAAAGACGGGGGCCCCGCCCCTGTCACTTCTCTCAAGAAAGGTGCGGACCGGCGTGGCCGACCGTCTCATCGTCCGTGGAGCGCGCGAGCACAACCTCAAGAACGTCTCGCTCGACCTCCCGCGCGACTCGCTCATCGTCTTCACGGGCCTGTCGGGGTCGGGCAAGTCCTCGCTGGCCTTCGACACCATCTTCGCCGAGGGGCAGCGTCGCTACGTCGAGTCGCTCTCCTCGTACGCCCGGCAGTTCCTCGGCCAGATGGACAAGCCGGACGTCGACTTCATCGAGGGCCTGTCCCCGGCGGTCTCCATCGACCAGAAGTCGACCTCGCGCAACCCCCGCTCGACCGTCGGCACCATCACCGAGGTCTACGACTACCTCCGGCTGCTCTTCGCCCGCATCGGCAAGCCGCACTGTCCCGAATGCGGCCGCCCGATCTCCCGCCAGTCGCCGCAGGCCATCGTCGACCGCGTCCTGGAACTGCCCGAGGGCAGCCGCTTCCAGGTGCTGTCGCCGCTGGTGCGGGAGCGCAAGGGCGAGTTCGTCGACCTCTTCGCCGACCTCCAGACCAAGGGGTACTCCCGCGCGCGGGTCGACGGCCGGACCGTCCAGCTGTCCAGCCCGCCCACGCTGAAGAAGCAGGAGAAGCACACCATCGAGGTGGTCGTCGACCGCCTCACGGTCAAGGACAGCGCCAAGCGCCGCCTCACCGACTCCGTCGAGACCGCCCTCGGCCTGTCCGGTGGCATGGTCGTGCTCGACTTCGTCGACCTCCCCGAGGACGACCCCGAGCGCGAGCGCATGTACTCCGAGCACCTGTACTGCCCGTACGACGACCTGTCCTTCGAGGAGCTGGAGCCCCGCTCCTTCTCCTTCAACTCGCCCTTCGGCGCCTGCCCGGAGTGCACCGGCATCGGCACGCGCATGGAGGTCGACCCGGAACTCATCGTGCCCGACGAGGACAAGAGCCTCGACGAGGGCGCCATCCACCCCTGGTCCCACGGCCACACCAAGGACTACTTCGACCGCCTGGTCGGCGCCCTGGCCGACGCGCTCGGCTTCCGCACCGACATCCCGTTCGGCGGTCTTCCGCAGCGAGCCAGGAAGGCCCTGCTGTACGGCCACAAGACGCAGGTCGAGGTCCGCTACCGCAACCGCTACGGCCGCGAGCGCCGGTACACCACGGCGTTCGAGGGGGCCATCCCCTTCGTCAAGCGCCGGCACAGCGAGGCCGAGAGCGACTCCAGCCGCGAGCGCTTCGAGGGCTACATGCGCGAGGTGCCCTGCCCCTCCTGCGAGGGCACCCGCCTCAAGCCGGTCGTCCTCGCGGTCACGGTCATGGGCAAGTCCATCGCCGAGGTCTCCGCGATGTCCATCAGCGACTGCGCGGACTTCCTGGGCGAGCTGAAGCTCACCGCCCGCGACAAGAAGATCGCCGAGCGCGTGCTGAAGGAGGTCAACGAGCGGCTGCGCTTCCTGGTCGACGTCGGCCTGGACTACCTCTCCCTCAACCGGGCCGCCGGCACCCTGTCCGGCGGCGAGGCCCAGCGCATCCGCCTGGCCACCCAGATCGGCTCCGGTCTCGTCGGCGTGCTCTACGTCCTCGACGAGCCGTCCATCGGGCTGCACCAGCGTGACAACCACCGGCTGATCGAGACCCTGGTCCGGCTGCGCGACATGGGCAACACGCTCATCGTCGTCGAGCACGACGAGGACACCATCACGATGGCCGACTGGATCGTCGACATCGGCCCCGGTGCCGGCGAGCACGGCGGCAAGGTCGTGCACAGCGGCTCCCTGAAGGAACTCCTGGCCAACGAGGAGTCGCAGACCGGCCAGTACCTGTCGGGCCGCAAGGCCATCCCGCTGCCCGGCATCCGCCGGCCGCTCGACCCGTCCCGCGCGCTCACCGTGCACGGCGCCCGGGAGAACAACCTCCAGGACATCGACGTGTCCTTCCCGCTGGGCGTGTTCACCGCGGTCACCGGCGTCTCCGGCTCGGGCAAGTCCACGCTGGTCAACGACATCCTCTACACCCACCTGGCCCGCGAGCTGAACGGCGCGCGGAACGTGCCGGGACGGCACACGCGCGTGGACGGCGACGACCTCGTCGACAAGGTCGTGCACGTCGACCAGTCGCCCATCGGCCGCACCCCCCGCTCCAACCCGGCCACGTACACCGGCGTCTTCGACCACGTGCGCAAGCTGTTCGCCGAGACCACCGAGGCGAAGGTCCGCGGCTACATGCCCGGCCGCTTCTCCTTCAACGTCAAGGGCGGCCGCTGCGAGAACTGCGCGGGCGACGGCACCATCAAGATCGAGATGAACTTCCTCCCGGACGTGTACGTCCCGTGCGAGGTCTGCCACGGTGCCCGCTACAACCGGGAGACCCTGGAGGTCCACTACAAGGGCAAGTCCATCGCCGACGTCCTGAACATGCCGATCGAGGAAGCCATGCACTTCTTCGAGGCCGTCCCGGCGATCTCGCGCCACCTGAAGACGCTCAACGACGTCGGTCTCGGCTACGTCCGGCTCGGCCAGGCGGCCACCACCCTGTCCGGCGGTGAGGCGCAGCGGGTGAAGCTGGCCAGCGAGCTGCAGAAGCGCTCCACCGGCCGCACGGTCTACGTGCTGGACGAGCCCACCACGGGTCTGCACTTCGAGGACATCAACAAGCTCCTGAAGGTGCTGTCCGGACTGGTCGACAAGGGCAACACGGTCATCGTCATCGAGCACAACCTCGACGTGATCAAGACCGCCGACTGGATCATCGACATGGGTCCCGAGGGCGGCTCCGGCGGCGGCCTGGTCGTGGCCGAGGGCACCCCCGAGGAGGTCGCCGCCGTCCCGACCAGCCACACCGGGAAGTTCCTGCGGGAGATCCTCGGCGCGGACCTGGTCAGCGACGCCACCCCGGCCCGGCGCAAGGCGGCGAAGAAGACCGTCGCGGCGGACGCGAACGCCCGGACGGCCACCGTCAAGGCGAAGACCGCCAAGACGACCAGGACCGCGAAGACGGCCAAGGCGGCCGGCACCGCCAAGAGCGGCGAGTCCGCCACCACCGCGAAGAAGACCGCGGCCAAGCGGACGACGAAGGCCGCCAAGGCCTGACCGGCGCCCCGCCGCCCGTCCGCGCACCGCACCTCACGCGCCCTGTCCCGGCAACCACCGGGGCAGGGCGCGAGGCGTTCGCCGACCGCCGCGGGGCCGCCCCCGCGGCCCGACACGCCCCTCTCGGCGCCCTAGCCGTCCAGCTCGTGGGCGTACGGCGGTTCCGCGCCCGCCCGGGAGCAGGTG
>NZ_JAAGMD010000793.1 GCF_010548465.1 Streptomyces sp. SID14436
CGGCGCGGGCGGCCTGCTGCTGCTCACGCCCGCCGACCCGGCCCTGCCCCGGCTGCTGCTCGTCGCCGGATGCGCCGCGCTGACCGCGCTGTACGTGCGCTTCTGGCGCCGGCAACCGAGCACGGCCCTGCTCGCCCAGGCCGCGGGCGCCGTCTGCGCGCTGGGCGGGGCCCTGCTGTGGCTGGGCGGCCTGGACGTGCCGCGCCTGCTGCCGTGGCTGGTCGCCTTCCTCGTGCTGACCATCGCCGGGGAGCGCCTGGAACTCGCCCGCGTCGCCACCCTCGCCCCGTCCGCCGAACCGACCTTCCTGGCCTGCGTCGCGACCGTGGCCGTCGGGGTCGTCACCACCCTGATGTGGCCCCTGGCGGGCACCCTGGTGCTCGGCGCCGCCCTCCTCGTCCTCGTCGGGTGGCTCCTCGTGCACGACGTGGCGCGCCGGCTCCTGCGCTCCACCGGACTGCCCCGCTTCACCGCCGGGTGCCTGCTGGCCGGGTACGGCTGGCTGGGGCTCGCCGGCGGCCTGTGGCTGGTCACGGGGCCGGTCACCGACGGCACCCGCTACGACGCCGTGGTGCACGCCGTCTTCCTCGGCTTCGTGATGTCGATGATCATGGCGCACGCGCCGACGATCCTGCCCGCGGTCCTGCGCCGCCCCCTGCCGTACCGCCCCGGCATGGCGGCGGCCGCCTGGCTGCTGCACCTCTCCCTGGTCCTGCGGGTGTGCGTCGGCGACCTCCGCGACAACGAGGCGGCCTGGCGGACGGGGGGCGTGCTCAACATCGCCGCGGTCCTGCTGTTCGTCGTGACCGCCGCCGCGGCATCGGCGACCGCCGCGCGGAGGGCCGCCGGGAAGCAGCCGGCCCCGCCCCGCTCCCCGGCCGACACCGGTTCCGACCGGCCGAGGGCGTGACGGACGTGACCATCGGCCTGTCCCCGTCCCGGCCGGACGGACCGGTGCCGCGGCCGCCCGGACGGTCCCCGCGCGCCCTCTGGCACCTCGGGGTGAACGCGATCGTCGTCGGATGGCTCACCCTGTTCGCCGTGGTGGGAGCCGCCCACCACTTCGTGCCGCACGCCCGCTGGCTGCTCGTCCACCTGCTGCTGCTCGGGGCCGTCAGCAACGCCGTCGTGATCTGGTCCGGGCACTTCGCCGCCAGCGTTCTGCGGCTGCCCGAGGCCAACCGGGGCGCGCCCGCCGCACTGCGGCTGGCCTGCCTGAACGCCGGTGCCGTGGGCGTGATCGCCGGGCTGCTCGCGGGACACTGGCCCGTCGTCCTCGCCGGCGGGAGCCTGGTCGCGGGCGCGGTCACCGCCCACGCCGCCTGGCTGGTCCGGCTGCTGCGGCGGGCCCTGCCGGGCCGCTTCACCATGACGGTGCGCTACTACGTCGCCGCCGCGGCCCTGCTGCCGGCCGGCGCCGCGCTCGGGATCCTCATGGCGCGCGGTGACCTCGCCGGGGACCTCCCCGAACGGGCCCTGCTCGCCCACGAGATGGTCAACCTGCTCGGCTGGATCGGCCTCACCGTGGCCGGCACGCTCATCACCCTGTGGCCGACCATGCTGCGCACCCGGGTCGCCGACGGCGCCGAACGCGCGGCCCGGCGCGCGCTTCCCGTCCTGGTCGCCGGCCTCCTCCTGGCCGTGGCCGCCGCCCTGCTCGCACCGCCGCCGGCGGCCGCCGCCGGTGTGGCCGTCCACACCGCCGGACTCGTCATCGCGGGCACGCCCTGGCTGCGTGAGGCCCGCACGAAGCCGCCGCGCTCCTTCGCGGCCTGGTCGGTGGCCGCGGGCGTGCTCTGGCTGACCGGGTCCCTGGTGGCCCTGACCGGCATCCTGCTGTCCACCACCTCGTGGACGACGGCCGCCGCCCGCGTCTCCCAGCTCACCGCGCCCCTCGCGGCCGGCTGGATCGCCCAGGTCCTGGTCGGTGCGCTCAGCTTCCTCGTCCCGGTCGTCCTGGGCGGCGGCCCGGCCGCGGTACGCACCGCCACCGCCGGACTCGAACGGGCCTGGCCGGCCCGGCTGACCGTCACCAACACGGCGCTGCTGCTCTGCGTCCTGCCCGTGCCGTCCATGGTCCGGGTGGTCTGCTCGTCCCTGCTGCTGCTCGTCCTCCTGCACTTCCTCGCCCTGCTCGTCCACACCGTCGCCCGTGCCCTGCGGACCCGGCGCACCGGCCCGACCGCCGGGCAGGATGCCGGCCCGACCGCCGGCCCGACCGCCGGGCAGGCGGCCGGCCATGCGCCTTCCGGGTCTTCCGGTCCTCCCGGTCCTCCCGGTCCTCCCGGTCCTCCCGGTCCTCCCGGTCCTCCCGGTCCTCCCGGTCCTCCCGGTCCTCCCGGACCTGTCGGTTCTCCCGGGCCTCCGCACCGGGTGCTCGGGGGCGTCGCGGCCGGGCTCGCGGTGGTGATGCTGGGGGTCGCGGGCGGCGGCGCGATGGACGTGCGGTCCCTGCCGGTGGTGGCCGGGTCCGCCGCCACGACGGCCGACGGCACCGGCGAGGTGCGGCCCACCGGCCGCACCACCACGGCCGACGTGACCGTGCGCGGCATGCGGTTCTCACCCGCCACGATCGACGTGCCCGCCGGGGACCGCCTGGTGATCCGGCTGCACAACACCGGCACCGACACCCACGACCTGGTGCTGGAGACCGGCGCGCGCACCGACCGGCTCCGCCCCGGCGGACGGGACACCCTGGACGCCGGGGTCGTCGGCCGCGACCTCTCCGGCTGGTGCTCGGTCGTCGGCCACCGCCAGATGGGCATGGTCCTCGCGATCCGCGTCACCGGTGAGCGGCCCGACCGGAGCACCGCGCACGACCACGGCAGCGCAGCCGGCACCGGGGCCACCGACGGCGGTTCCGGGGACACCCGCGACGGCGGCTCCGCCGCGGAGGCCTTCGACCCGATGGCCGAACCCGCCCCCGGCTTCACCGCCCGCGACGCCCAACTCCCGCCCGCCACCGCGCCGTCCGGCCCCCGGCTGCACCGGCGGACCCTCACCGTCACGGAGGCGGTCACCGAAGTGGCCCCCGGCGTACGGCAGAAGCTGTGGACCTTCGGCGGCACCGCGCCCGGCCCGGTCCTGCGCGGCCGGGTCGGCGACACCTTCGAGATCACCCTCGTCAACGACGGCACCATCGGCCACTCCGTCGACTTCCACGCCGGCGCGCTGGCCCCGGACCGGCCGATGCGCACCCTCCAGCCGGGCCGGTCGCTCACCTACCGCTTCACGGCGACCCGCAGCGGCATCTGGATGTACCACTGCGCCACCATGCCGATGTCGCTGCACATCGCCAACGGCATGTTCGGCGCGGTGATCATCGACCCGCCCGGCCTGCCGGAGGCCGACCGCGAATACGTCCTCGTGCAGTCCGAGTTCTACCTCGGCGCGCAGAACGCCACGGCCGACCCGGACAAGATCCGCGCCGGGCGGCCCGACATGGTCGCCTTCAACGGCTACGCGAACCAGTACGACCACGACCCGCTGACCGCCCGCGCCGGTGAACGCGTCCGGGTGTGGGTGCTGAGCGCGGGGCCCGACCGGCCCAGCGCCTTCCACGTCGTGGGCGGGCAGTTCGACACCGTCTTCCGGGAGGGCGCCTACGCCCTGCGCCCCGGAGGCGCCGAACGCGGCGGCGCGCAGGTGCTCGACCTGCCGCCGGCTGCCGGAGGGTTCGTCGAGCTGACCTTCCCCGAGGCGGGGACGTACCCGTTCGTCACCCACGTGATGACGGACGCGGAACGCGGCGCGCACGGCGTGTTCCGCGTGCGCTGACCGGACGGCCGGGGCGGGGCGCCGGGCGCGGGGCGCGGGTCGGGACCACCGACCCGGCCGCACGCCCGCCTCCAGAGGCTGTGTCAGCCACGTACCCGGCGCCGGTGTTGGTCCGTGCCGGGCCGTGCCGGGCTTGAGCGGGGCGTCGACTGCACGGCAACGGCCCCCCGCCCGGAAGGGCGAGGGGCCGTGACGCGCAGCGGGCGGGCCTGTCAGCCGCGCTGGATCCCCGAGGTGTCCTGGAGGACGCCGCGACGGCCGTCCTGCGTCTGGGCGACGAGCGCCTGACCGCGCTGCTCGACCGCGAGGTACCAGGTGCCGGGCGCGAGTTCGGCGATCGGGGACGGCGAACCGTCCTCCGCGAACAGCGGCCGGGCCACCGGCACGGCGAACCAGAACGGCGAGAAGTCACCGGCGGCCGGAGCGGCCGGCTGCCCCTGCGGCTGGCCCGGGAAGGGCTGCTGACCGGGCTGGCCCGGCTGCGGCTGACCACCGAAGGACGCCTGCTGCGGCGCACCCGGGTAGCCGTAACCGCCGGGCGGCTGCGCACCGTAGGGCTGCGGGGCCGCGGGACGCGCGGCCGGGACGAGCGCACCCTTCAGGGCGGGCACCAGCGGGGTGGCGACCGCCGCGGCGGCCAGCAGCAGCGCCGCGATCAGACCGAGGATGAGACCGGCACCGGTGTCCGGCTCCCGGCTGCCGAGCCCGGAGAAGAGGTTGTCGAACGCCCCCATCGGGTCGATGATCGTCCAGAAGGACGTCCACGCGGCGAAGATCGTCAGGGCCACACCGAACTGGCCGAGGTCGAGACCGGCGACCTTGGGCGGCTGGGGCAGCGCGCGGGACACGACGATGAGAGCCGCACCGGCGATACCGGCGATGTACATGCTCATCACCAGGCCGAGGTTGTCCCAGGCGTTGGGGATGTCGTCGCCGTCGCCGCCGAACGTGTCGAGGAAAGACGCGATGAACAGCAATACCGCTGCTCCGATCACCACGCCGTCGCCTCGAGTGAGGGAGCGGATATTCACTTCAGGTCCTTCGTAGGTCGTCTCGTCGTCGGAAGAGGCGTCGCTGTTCACCTTGTCGCCCTCAGGCTCCGGTGTGAAGCGCGGGGGTGACCCCTCATCGTAGGAGGACACTACCGTCCACGCGCTGGGGCTGTCCGCCCGGATCGGCGCGCCGACCTCTACCCGCGCAGGAAACTCACGATTCCCTCAGAGATCCCCCGCGCCGCTTTCTGCCGCCAGGCGCCACTGGTCAGCAGCGCCGCGTCCTTGCTATCGCGCATGTTGCCGCACTCGACGAACACCTTGGGAACTGTTGACAGATTGAGACCGCCCAGGTCCTTCCGCGTGACGAGACCGGTACCGTCGCCGACGTAGTTGGACGGGGCGTTGCCCGTGACGCGGACGAAGTTGCCCGCGATGCGCTCCCCGAGTTCCCGCGAAGGCTCCACGATGGCGCGGGTGTCGGCCTCACCGGCCCGCACGGCGCCCGGCAGGATGACGTGGAAACCGCGCTGTCCGGCGCCCGCGCCGTCCGCGTGCAGCGACACGACCGCGTCGGCCTTCGCCTCGTTGCCGATCCGCGCCCGCTCGTCCACACACGGCCCGAACGGCCGGTCGGCGTCCTGCGTCAGCTTCACCTTCGCCCCCTGCTCCTCGAGCAGCGCGCGCATCCGGTGGGCCAGGTCGAGGGTGAACTTCGCCTCGGCGTAACCGTCGTTGGTGGCGGTGCCGGTGGTGTCGCACTCCTTGCGGTTCGTCCCGATGTCCACCTGGCGGTTGATCTCGGCCGTGTGCTGGAAGTTGCCGGGGTTGTGCCCCGGGTCGATCACGACGACCTTCCCCTTCAGCGCCCCCGACCCGGCCGGCGCCGACGCCGGGGCCGAGGAGGAGGCACTCGCGGAGGCGCTCGGCGTCCCGTCGTCCGGACCCTCGGAGCCCGACGCGGAGGCCCCGGACGGGGACGGCTCCGCCGACGACACCGGAGCGGACGCGGTCGACCGCGCCGCGGCCTCCCCGTTGCCCCCGTCGTCGCCCGAACCGCCCACGGCCGCGTAGACGGCCCACCCGAGCAGGGCCCCGGGCACGAGCGCGGCGACCGCCACGGTCAGGGGGCGCCGCCGGGAGTTCGACGGCGGGGGCGGATCGAAATCGGGACCGGTGTACGACACGGAGCCACCCTAACGGCCACGGGACGGCGCCACGGGCTCATCACCCGACGACGCGACGGCCGCCGTGCGACAGGGCGGGCCACCCGTGTCCTCACGCCCCGGCCGCGTCACGCCCCGGCCGCGTGACGTCCGGTCCGCGTCAGATGCCCGGCCCGGTACGGCGCAGCACCCGCAGGGAGTCCGTCGCCGAGACCTCCGTGAACGCGCCGGAGGCGAGGGCGCGCAGGTAGACGCGGTAGGGGGCCTGGCCGGTGAACTCGTCGGCCGGGTCGGGGAACACGTCGTGGATGACGAGAAGGCCGCCCTCGGCGACGTGCGGCGCCCAGCCCTCGTAGTCGGCGGTGGCGTGCTCGTCGGTGTGACCGCCGTCGACGAACACCAGGGCGAGCGGGGTGTTCCAGAGCGCCGCGATCTGCGGGGAGCGGCCCACCAGGGCCACCACGTGCTCCTCCAGGCCCGCCCGGTGCAGCGTCCGGCGGAAGGCGGGCAGCGTGTCCATCACACCCAGCTCCGGGTCCACGGTCTCCGGGTCGTGGTAGTCCCAGCCGGGCTGCTGTTCCTCGCTGCCGCGGTGGTGGTCGACGGTCAGCGCGGCGACCCCGGCCGCGCGGGCCGCGTCCGCCAGGAGCAGCGTGGAGCGCCCGCAGTAGGTGCCGACCTCCAGCAGCGGCAGGCCCAGCCGCCCGGCCTCCACCGCCGCGGCGTACAGGGCCAGGCCCTCGTCCACGGGCATGAAGCCCTTCGCCGCCTCGAACGCGGCCAGGATCTCGGGCTCGGGTGCCGGCGCCATCGGCGTCCTCTCGGGTGCTCACTCGGGTCTCGCTGTCTTCCGGGCGCCATGCTGCCCTACGGGGAGGGGGCCGGGGCGGCGGGGGGTACCGGCGGGTAGCCGGGGCCGCCAGTTCCGATCCCGCCGGTCTGGGCCTAGGTCCGCGGGCCGAGACCCCGCCCGGCGAAATCCCGATGCACCGGACAACCATCCCTTGAGACCATGGCCCTCATGCTCGATGCCCAGGAAGCCCCCGCCGGAACCCCCCGCCGCCGCCGTACCGCCCCTCCCGCGTGGATGGTGGTGGCGCTGGCGTGTGCGGGACAGTTCCTCGTCGTGCTCGACGTCTCCGTCGTGAACGTGGCCCTGCCGTCGATGCGGACCGGCCTCGGCCTGAGCGAGCAGGGCCTGCAGTGGGTCGTCAACGCGTACGCCATCGCCTTCGCCGGATTCATGCTGCTCGGCGGACGCGCGGGCGACCTGTTCGGACGCAAGCGGATGTTCCTGGTCGGCCTCGGCCTGTTCACCCTGGCCTCGCTGGCCGGCGGGCTCGCCCAGGAGGGCTGGCAGCTGCTGCTGGCGCGGGCCGTGCAGGGGCTCGGGGCGGCCGTCCTCGCGCCGTCCACACTGACCATCGTCACCGAGGCCGTACCGGAGGGCGCCGCCCGGGCCCGGGCGATCGCCACCTGGACCGCCGTCGGCGCCGGCGGCGGAGCGGCCGGCGGATTCGTCGGCGGGGTGCTGGTGGACCTGCTGTCCTGGCGCTGGGTCCTGCTGATCAACGTGCCGGTCGGAGCGGTGGTGCTCGCCGGTGCCGTCGGGTGGCTGGCGGAGAGCCGGGCCGGGGACGGACGCCGGCTCGACCTGCCCGGAGCCCTCCTGGTCACCGGCGGCCTGGCCACCCTGGCCTACGGCATCTCGCAGACCGAGGCCGAGGGGTGGTCCGCGACGGCCACCCTGGTCCCGCTGACCGTCGGCGTGCTGCTGATCCTCCTCTTCCTGCTGGTGGAGGCACGGACCAGGGCGCCGCTGATGCCGCTGGGGCTGCTGCGGCTGCGCTCGGTGTCGTCGGCGAACGTGGGGATGTTCCTGTCCGGCTCGGCGATGTTCTGCATGTGGTTCTTCATGACGCTGTACGCGCAGAACGTCCTCGGCTACACCCCGCTGGAGGCCGGGTTCGCCCTGGTGCCCAGCTCCCTCGCGGTGGTCCTCGGCTCCAAGCTGGCGCCCCGGCTGATGCACGCCTTCGGCTCCCGCAACGTCGCCGTGCTCGGCACGCTCGTGGCGGTGGCCGGCTTCGCCTGGCAGTCGACGATGACCGCCGACGGGGCGTACCTGACGGCGATCATGTTCCCCGGCATCCTGATGATGCTGGGCGCGGGCCTCGCCGGGACCCCGCTCGCCGCCGTCGCCACCGGCGGAGCCGCCCCCGAGGAGGCCGGGCTGGTCTCCGGGATGATCAACACCTCCCGCACGATGGGCGGTTCCCTGGGCCTGGCGGTCATGTCGACGATCGCCGCCTCCCGCACGGGCGGCAGCAGCAGCCCGCAGGCCCTGACGGAGGGCTACGCCCTCGCCTTCCGCACCGGCACGGCGGTCCTCGTCGCCGGTGCCGTACTGATGTGGCTGTGGCTGCCACGGAGGACGGCGGACCAGCACTAGGGACTTTCGGGAGGGCCAGGCCGGAAAACCGTGGGCCGATCCGCCGTGAGAGGCCCGGTGACGGCTCTCCAGGGTGCCCGGGAGGCGTTTTCCCGCCGGGGCCAAGGGCGGGCGCCCGAGCCCCGCCGGCAGCCCCGCAACGGCCCGCCCACGCCCCTCTCGTTGGGCGTGTGCACCCCCTCTGACCTGCGAATATGCGTGATGGAACGGTACAATCACCGGGCCTGGAAGGGGGCCGGATGGACCGGAACGTACGCACCGTCGACGACGTACTGGACCTGCTGGACGGACTGTTCGCACCGGAGGCCGACCGGTGGACGGACCGGGGTGCCGACTGGTGGGACGACTTTTACGCCGACCGCTCCCGCCCGGTGCCGTTCTTCGCGGCGAAACCCGACGCGAACCTCGTGTCGTACGTCGAGCGAGGGCTCCTCACCGGCGGTCGGGCGCTGGAACTGGGCTGCGGACCCGGCCGCAACGCGCTGTACCTGGCGGCCCACGGCTTCGACGTGGACGCGGTCGACCTCTCCCCGACAGCCCTCGCCTGGGCCCGTGAACGGGCGGAGGACGCCGGTCGGACGAGCCGTCTCCGCTTCCACCACGGGGACGTGTTCACCCTGACCGGTGTCCGCCCTGCCGGTCCCGGGAGCGAGGCGGCCGCACTGACCGGCCCCTACGACCTCGTGTACGACTCCGGCTGCTTCCACCACCTGCCGCCGCACCGCCGGATCACCTACCTGACGCTGCTGGACCGCGTCCTCGCGCCCGGCGGCCGGTTCGCGCTCACCTGCTTCGCCGCCGGGGGCATGGGCTCGGAACTGCCCGACGCGGCCTTCTACACCGGGGACGGTCTGCGGGGCGGGCTCGCCTACAGGGACACGTCGCTGCGCCACATCTTCTCCAGCCTCACGGAGGTCGAACTGCGCCGGATGCGCGAAGAGCCCGAGGGCGCGCCGGTCTTCGGCAAGGACTTCCTGTGGGCGGGTCTGTTCCGGCGAGCGGACTGACGGCGCGCGGCGGCCTCCCGCCCCCTACCCGGACCCGAGTGCCGGGTCGATCACCGTCTCGCCCGTGAGGACCCGGCGGATCGCCGAGGCGAGGTCGTCCACCGGGCCATCCTCGACGAGGAAACCGGCCGCACCGGCGTCCAGGGCGCGGCGCAGGTGGCCGGGGCGGCCGGACGTGGCGAGGACGAGGACCCGGCAATCGGGGACCTGGCGGCGCAGCTCGGCGGCGGCGGTCCAGCAGGAGCCGTCCGGCAGGTCGAGGTCGAGCAGGACCACGTCCGGGCGGTGGACCAGCGCCGCGTCCGCGATCCCGGCGCCCGCGCCCACCTGGGCCACGACCTCGATGTCCGGTTCCATGCCGAGCAGTAAGGCGAGCGCCCCGCGTGCCCTTCGCGGGTCCTCCGCCAGCAGAACCCGGACGGACTTCGCGGGCCGGTGATTCCGGGGCATCTCGTCCACGGCAGAAGCGTAGGGCGCAACCGGCCGGAGAGACCCCGGGACGTCGGGGGCGGGCTGCCGGACGGCGGGAGCACTCCCTCGGCTGACGCTCCGTCAGGAGACTTCCCATGAGCTGGAGGCTCGGCTATACAGGGGAGCGTCGCACTGGAACGCGTTCTAGAAGTGGCGGGTTCCGCGGCCCGTGACGACCCCGGTGCGGCCGACGGTGCGGACAGTCGTACCGGGGTCTTCGACCCGGCGATCAGGAGTCCCATGCCCATCGACGCAGCCAAGGCGCTCGCCGCCCAGCCCCGGACCGGCGAGATCTCCTGGGGCGCCAAGGACGTACTGCTCTACCACCTCGGCATCGGCGCGGGCGTGCCCGCCACCGACCCCCGCGAACTGCGCTACACCCTCGAATCCCGGCTGCACGTCCTGCCCAGCTTCGCCACCGTCGCGGGCGCCGGGTCGCCCGGCGTGATCGGCGGGCTGTCCATGCCGGGCGTGGAGGTCGACCTCGCCCGGGTGCTGCACGGCGGGCAGTCACTCACCCTGCACCGCCCGCTGACCGTCGAGGGCACCGCCACCGCGACCGGCAGGATCGCCGCCGTGTACGACAAGGGCAAGGCCGCCGTCCTCGTCATGCGCACCGAAGTGGCCGACGCCGACGGCCCGTTGTGGACCAACGACGCGCAGATCTACGTACGCGGGGAGGGCGGCTGGGGCGGCGACCGGGGTCCCTCCACCCGGCGCGAACCCCCCGCCGGGGAACCGGACCTGGTCGTGGAACGCCCCCTGCGGGAGGACCAGGCCCTGCTCTACCGCCTGTCCGGCGACTGGAACCCCCTGCACGCCGACCCGGGGTTCGCCGAGCGGGCCGGATTCGAGCGGCCCATCCTGCACGGCCTGTGCACCTACGGCATCACCCTCAAGGCCGTCGTCGACACGCTGCTCGACGGCGACGTCACCCGCGTCCGCGCCTACGCCACCCGGTTCGCCGGAGTCGTGTACCCGGGCGAGACCCTGCGGATCCGCATGTGGCGCGGGAGGGGCGGCGAGGGCGGCGGGGGCGGCGAGGTGGCGGCCGCTGAGGTCCGCGTCGCCGTGAGCGCATTGGAACGGGACGACGCCCCCGTGCTCGCAGACACCGTCGTCGGCCACAGGTGAAGCGTGGCGAGGGACGGCCGGCCGACCCGCCCGTATCCCCACCCCCACCCCCACCCGCGACGCTCCGGACTCACCCGACCCGCCCCCGCACCACCCCACCCGACCGATCCACCGCCGAGGGGAGCCGTGCCATGCGCGCAGCCGTACTGCAGGAGACGGGACCCGCCGGCACCCGAGCATGTCGCCCCGCTCGTCGGCTACTTGGCGTCACCGGCCGCCGGGCGCGTCAACGGGCAGCTCCTCGTGGTGCACGGCGGCTTGGTCGCCCTCGTCGAACGGCCGCGCGTCGCCGCCCGGTTCGACAGCGGACAGGGCACCTTCACGTACGAGGAACTGGACGCCCTGCTCACCCCGCGCTACGCCGGGCGTCCGCCGGGTGAGACGTTCGCCGCGGTCGAGGTGCTGGGTCTGCGACGCGGCGCCTGAACACGGACCGGCCCCGCCCGTCGCGTGACGGGCGGGGCCGATTCCCGGTACTGCGTGCCGGTGCGGTGCCTCAGGCGGCCGACTCGGCGTGCTCCTGCTCCTCCACCGGCCTGCGGTGACGTCCGCGCGGAGCGGTCTCGCCGTCCTGGGTGGAAACCGGTCCGCGGTGCTTGCCCCGGCCGGGGGCGACCTGCCCGCCGTCGGCGGTCGGCGCCTGGTGCGTCATGGCGTCGTTCATCGAGAAGAATTCACCCCGTAAAACTGAACTTTCCTACAGCCGGGCGAGTTTAACCGGCGCCCGGCCCCCCTGATCCAGACGGCCACGCCGACCGCCACTACTTCGTTACAAGCCGTGCCAGCGGGGCCTGTTGGAGCGGAACGGGCCTCGGCGCGGACGGCACCCCGGCGGGCGGCGCGGGGCGGCCCGAGCCGCCCGCGAAGTCCCCGGAGTCCGCCTCGGCGTCCGTGCCGGGGGTGGCGTCCGACGCGGTGTCCGACGCGGTGTCCGAGACGTCGCCGCCGTCCCG
Source organism: Streptomyces sp. SID14436 (assembly GCF_010548465.1). GTDB lineage: Bacteria > Actinomycetota > Actinomycetes > Streptomycetales > Streptomycetaceae > Streptomyces. The sequence continues at coordinate 11,953 of NZ_JAAGMD010000793.1, forward strand.
CCCGGCCCGGTCCTCCGGCGCCGGGGCCGGTACCCGCGCCACCCCGCAGGGGACGTCCCGCGTGGCGTACGGCAGGCCCAGCACCCCGTCCTCCGTCCACCAGCCGGTGCCGGTCAGCCACCCCTCCGGTGCCGGGAGATGACGCACCTGCCGCTCGGCGGGCCGCCACACACCCACCCAGCTGCCGAACGGGCCGTCCAGGCGCAGCGCCACCGCACAGCCCTCCGGGGTGAGCACCTGCCCCGGCTGGATCGCGAACGGCGTCACCACACAGTCCGGCACCCGCAGGCACTCCGGGAACCGCACCGGCAGCGTGCTGCCCAGCACACCCCAGCCCAGCCGGGGACTGCCCGGCGAGGGCGCGTCGGAGCGGAGCAGCAGCAGTCCGCTGTCCGGGTCGGCGAGCAGCACCCGGTCGTCGCTCTCGGCCGCGATCTGCAGCAGCGGCGACACCTCGCCGTCGCGCTCCAGGTCCACCACGACCGCCTTGGTGCGCCCGCCGGTCTCCCGGTCCAGCGCCAGCATCCGGCCCGCGCGGTCCAGCCACACCCCGCCCGAGCAGCGGCCGGGCAGCTCGGCCACGCGTTCCGGTCCGAAGGCGCCGCCCGCCACCAGCCACACCGTGGACGTCCGCCGTCCCACCGCCAGCGCGTACGCCCGTTCCCCGCCGGGCGCGGGCGGCAGCAGCCGCAGGCGCGTGTCGGCGTCGGGGCACTCGACGGCGCCCAGCGGCAGCTCGCCGGTGCCGGGGCCGGTGGGGTAGAGCAGGAAGAAGGTGTGCCGTCCGGCCACCGGCCGGTGGATCAGCACCCGCCCGTCGCCCATCGGCTGCACCTCGGTGCCCGGCTCCTCGGGCCGGTCGCCCGGCAGCGGCACCGCGTAGGGCTCGGGCCCGTCCAGGGTCCACCGCTCCGGGACGGGGGAGCCGTCGGCGGGCGCCAGACGCGCGGCGTAGGAACCGTCCGCCGCGATCGCGCAGGCCGGCGCCGGCCCGGCCCCGTCGTCGTGACCGGTCGAGGGTTCGATCGCACAGGCCGTCATGGTTCGGTCACCTCCGGCGACGAACGTAGTTTTCGCACGCACGGGCGGGGGACAGGCGGGACTCCGCTTCACACATAAGGGTGCTCCAGGAACGATTCGCCTGAGGGAGCAGGGGTGTATGTGCTCCGGGCGCGCTCCCGGCGTGCTCCCGGCGTGCCGGGGCGGGTCGGTGTGGCCCGGTGCGGGCTGAGGCGGGCCGGGGCCGGCCGGTGCAATCCGGGGCGAAACAGGGTGAACCGGGGGCGTGCCGCCCCGCCACCACCGAGGGCTGCGCCCCGCCACCACCGAGGGCTGCGCCCCGCCACCACCGAGGGCTGCGCCCCGCCACCACGGAGCGGAACATCCGGCCGCGGGCGGCGCCGAACATCCCGTTACGGTGGCGCCGAACAGCCAGGTAGCCTGTGCTGCGTGCCCCGTCTGTCTGAAGTCATCACCGCGCTGGAGAACCTGTGGCCCGCCGAGCGGGCCGAGTCCTGGGACGCGGTCGGCACCGTCGTGGGCGACCCCGGCCAGGAGGTCTCCCGGGTCCTGTTCGCCGTCGACCCCGTCCAGGAGATCGTCGACGAGGCGGTGAAGCTGGGCGCCGACCTGCTGGTCACCCACCACCCGCTCTACCTGCGCGGGACGACCACGGTCGCGGCCTCCACCTTCAAGGGCCGCGTGGTGCACACGCTGATCAAGAACGACATCGCGCTGCACGTCGCCCACACCAACGCCGACACGGCCGACCCCGGCGTCAGCGACGCCCTGGCCGGAGCGCTGGACCTGCGCGTCGTCGGCCCGCTCGTCCCGGACCCCACCGACCCCGAGGGCCGTCGCGGCCTGGGCCGGGTGTGCGAGACCGACCAGCCGCTCACCGTCCGCGAACTCGCCGACCGCGCCGCCGCGCGGCTGCCCGCCACCGCCCAGGGCATCCGGGTCGCCGGAGACCCCGGGGCGCCGGTGCGCAGGGTCGCCGTCAGCGGCGGCTCCGGCGACAGCCTCTTCGACCACGTACGCGCCGCCGGCGTGGACGCCTTCCTCACCGCGGACCTGCGCCACCACCCGGCGTCCGAGGCCCGCGCGCAGCACCCGCTCGCGCTGCTCGACGCGGCCCACTGGGCCACCGAGTGGCCCTGGTGCGAGCTGGCGGCCGCCCAGCTCGACGAGATCTCCGACCGCCACGGCTGGGGCCTCAGGGTCCACGTCTCCAGGACGGTCACGGACCCCTGGACCGCCCACGCGGCGTCCGCCCGCCCGTCGTCGTCCACCACCGCCCCTCCCGGGAACGCCCCGAGCGCCCCCTCCGAGCCCGATTCACCTGGAGCCCCCAACTGAACGCCGCGCCCGCCGACCAGATCCGACTCCTCGACGTCCAGGACCTCGACGTCCGCCTCCAGCAGCTGGCGCACAAGCGGAAGTCGCTCCCCGAGCACGCCGAGATCGAGTCGCTGACCAAGGACCTCACCCAGCTGCGCGACCTGCTGGTGGCCGCGCAGACCGAGGAGAGCGACTGCGCCCGCGAGCAGACCAAGGCCGAGCAGGACGTGGACCAGGTGCGCCAGCGAGCCGCCCGCGACCAGAAGCGCCTCGACTCCGGTGTCGTCTCCTCGCCCAAGGACCTGGAGAACCTCCAGCGCGAGATCGCCTCCCTCGCCAAGCGGCAGGGCGACCTCGAGGACGTCGTCCTGGAGGTCATGGAGCGCCGCGAGTCCGCGCAGGAGCGGGCCGGCGAACTGACCGAGCGGGTCGCCTCCGTCCAGGCGAAGATCGACGACGCCACCGCCCGCCGGGACGCGGCGTTCGAGCAGATCGACGGCGAGGTCGCCACGGCCACCAAGGAGCGCGAGGTCATCGCCGCGGCCGTGCCCGCCGACCTGCTCAAGCTGTACGACAAGCTGCGCGAGCAGCAGGGCGGCATCGGTGCGGCGAAGCTGTACGCCCGCTCCTGCCAGGGCTGCCGCCAGGAGCTCGCCATCACCGAGCTGAACGAGATCCGCGCGGCCGCCCCCGACACCGTCGTGCGCTGCGAGAACTGCCGCCGCATCCTGGTGCGCACCGCCGAGTCGGGTCTGTAAGGGGCTTCACCGGTGCGGGAGTTCATCGTCGAGGCGGACGGCGGGTCGCGGGGCAACCCCGGGCCCGCCGGGTACGGGGCCGTGGTGAGCGACGCGGCGACGGGGGAGACCCTGGCGGAGGCCGCCGAGTACATCGGCGTCGCCACCAACAACGTCGCCGAGTACCGGGGCCTGCTGGCCGGCCTGCGCGCCGCCCGCGACCTCGACCCGGAGGCCGTGGTCCGCGTCCGGATGGACTCCAAGCTGGTCGTCGAGCAGATGTCCGGCCGCTGGAAGATCAAGCACCCCGACATGAAGCCGCTGGCGGCCGAGGCGGCGCGGATCTTCCCGCGGGAGCGGGTCACCTACGAGTGGATCCCGCGCGAGCGCAACAAGCACGCCGACCGGCTGGCCAACGAGGCGATGGACGCGGGCGCACGCGGGGAGCAGTGGTCCGCGTCGGCGTCCACCGCCGACCTGGACACCCCGCCGGCCCGCCCCGTGCGCCCGGCGCCCCCCGAGCCGCAGGGCCCGCCCGGGGACGC
>NZ_JAAGMD010000811.1 GCF_010548465.1 Streptomyces sp. SID14436
ACCGTCCGGCGCCGACCACTACGCGGTGTTCACGCCCTACTTCCGCCGCTGGTCCGGCGAGCGGCTGCGGCCCGCCCGGCCGGCGCCGCGCGCCGTGCCCGTTCCCTCGTCGGTCCGCGGGGACCCGGTGCCGTCCCGGCCGGACACGGACCGGACCTCCCCCGGGCTCGCGGCCGGCGGCGAGACGGCGGGCCGGGACCGGTTCGCCCGGTGGGCCCGTACGCGGCTGGACGCCTACGGGGAGGGCCAGGACGACCTGGCGGGCGACACCACCTCCCGGCTGTCGCCGTACCTGCACTTCGGCGCCCTGTCTGCATCGGAACTCGTGCAGCGGGCCCGAGCGCGCGGCGGAGCCGCCGCGGAGGGGTTCGTCCGGCAGCTGTGCTGGCGGGACTTCCACCACCAGGTGCTGGCGGCGCGCCCCGAGGCGTCCGTGCGGGACTACCGCACCCGGAACGACCGCTGGCGCACGGAGGACGAGGCCGCCGGGGACATCGCCGCCTGGCGGGAGGGACGGACCGGCTACCCGGTCGTGGACGCGGCGATGCGGCAGCTGCGGCACGAGGGCTGGATGCACAACCGGGCCCGCCTGCTGACGGCGAGCTTCCTCACCAAGACCCTGTACGTGGACTGGCGGACCGGCGCCCGGCACTTCCTGGACTGGCTGGTGGACGGCGACGTGGTCAACAACCAGCTCAACTGGCAGTGGGTCGCGGGAACGGGCACCGACACCCGTCCGCACCGGGTCCTCAACCCGGTGCTCCAGGGCAGGCGCCACGACCCCGACGGGGCCTACGTGCGCCGCTGGGTGCCCGAGCTGGCGGAGGTGGAGGGCGGGGCGGTGCACGAGCCGTGGCTCCTGCCGGATAAGCAGCGGGCCCGGCTGCGCTACCCCGAGCCGCTGATCGGCCTGGCCGACGGGCTGGCCCGCTTCAGGAGCGCCCGTGGCCGCGACTGACGCGGGGCGCGCGGCACGCCCGTCCGCGCGCCGTGACACACCGCCATGGACGCACGGGGGCGGGGCCGATGGAGTGAGTGACGCTCCCTCCCCCTCCCGCACCGGGCAGGCATCAGCGCATCCGCACCGGGGCACCCGGCGGAAGCACCGGTGTGCTGATGACTGAGAGCGAGAAGGGGCTGTGCATGCTTGGACTGCGGCCGACGACGGCCGGACCGGCCGAGACCACGGACGACCCGCTCACCGCTCCGGACGCCACCGGAGCGGTCGAGGCCGTCCTGGAGCGGATCCTCGACGCGCACCTGTCGCAGGCCCGCGACGTGGACCCGGTGTACGCCCGTGACGTCGCGGGACGGGTCGCCGGCCTCGTCCGGCGCGGCGGCAAGCGGCTGCGCACCGCGTTCGCCTGGTGCGGCTGGCGGGCCGCCGGCGGCTCGGGCGACGGCGGCGCCGTCCTGCGGACGGGAGCCGCGCTGGAGCTGCTGCAGGCGTGCGCCCTCATACACGACGACGTGATGGACGGGTCACCGCTGCGCCGGGGCGCGCCCTCCGTGCACGTGGACCTGGCGGCCATGCACCGCGCGACCCGGATGGCCGGTTCCCCGGAGGCGTTCGCGACGTCGGCCGCGGTGCTCGCCGGCGACCTGGCGCTGGCCTGGGCCGACGACCTGCTGACGGAGACGGCCCTCGGGACGCCCCACGGGCCGCGGCTGCTGCACGAGTGGCGGGCGATGCGGCAGGAGATGGTGGCCGGGCAGTACCGCGACCTGCACGCGCAGGCCACCGGCTCCTTCGGCGTCGACGAGGCGCTGGCCATCGCCACACTGAAGAGCGCCCTGTACACGGTGGAACGGCCGCTGGCGCTGGGCGCGGCGCTGGCCGGCGCGGACGCGTACACGGTCGACGCGCTGCGCTCGGCGGGCCGGTGCGCGGGGCTCGCGTTCCAGCTCCGGGACGATCTGCTGGGCGCGTTCGGGGAGCCGGCCCGGACCGGGAAGCCGGTCGGCGAGGACCTGCGGTCGCGCAAGCCGACGTATCTGCTCGCGGTCGGTCGGGGCCTGGCCGACGCCGCCGGGGACGCGGAAGCCGTCGCCGTGCTCTCGCCGGACGGTGCCGGCCCGGACGAGGCGGCCGTGGAGCGGATGCGGGCCGTGCTGGAGCGGACCGGCGCGCGCTCCGTGGTCGAGTCGAAGATCGGCGAGCTGGCGGGCACCGCGCTGCGGACCTTCGAGCGGACCGGCGCGGACGACGGCGTGCGGCGGGAGTTCGCGCTGCTGGTGGAGCGGGCGTCGGGGCTCGTGCCGCGCACCGCCGAGGGGGTCCGGTGAGGACGGTGCGGGGACCGGCCGACCACGTCGTCGTGGTGGGGGCCGGTCTGTCCGGGCTGGCCTGCGCCCTGCACCTGCTGGGTGCCGGGCGGCGGGTGACGCTCGTCGAACGCGACAGCGGTCCGGGCGGCCGGGCCGGGCGGCTGCGGCTGGGCGGCTACGCGGTGGACACCGGTCCCACCGTGCTGACGATGCCCCATCTGGCCGACGAGGCGTTCGCGGTCGTCGGGGACAGCCTGGCCCGCCGTGTGGAGCTGACGGCGCTGCACCCCGCGTACCGGGCCGCCTTCGCGGACGGCACGTCGCTGGACGTGCACACGGACGGCGAGGCGATGGAGGCGGAGGTCCGCAGGTTCGCCGGACCGGCCGAGGCGGCGGGCTACCGGCGGCTGCGGGACTGGCTGGAACGGCTGTACCGGGCGCAGATGCGGCGCTTCATCGACACGAACTTCGACTCGCCCCTGCAGCTGCTGCACCCGGACCTGGCGCGGCTGGCGGCGCTGGGCGGATTCGGCCGGCTGGACGCGCGCATCGGCCGGTTCCTGAGTGATCCCCGGCTGCGCCGGGTGTTCTCCTTCCAGGCGCTGTACGCGGGGGTGGCGCCCGCGCGGGCGCTGGCGGCCTACGCGGTGATCGCCTACATGGACACCGTGGCCGGGGTGTGGTTCCCGCGGGGCGGGATGCACGCGCTGCCGCGGGCCATGGCGGACGCCGCGGCCGGCGCGGGCGCCGAGCTGAGGTACTCGGCGGAGGTGCGTTCCCTGGAGCAGCGGGCGGGACGGGTGCGGGCCGTGCACCTGAGCTCGGGTGAGCGGATCGACTGCGACGCGGTGGTCCTGACCTGCGAACTGTCCACCGCCCACGGTCTGCTGGGGCGGGCCCCGCGCCGGCCGGTCGGGCTGCGTCACTCACCGTCCGCGGTGGTCCTGCACGCGGGGACCGACCGCACCTGGCCCGGCCTCGCCCACCACACGCTGTCCTTCGGGACGGCGTGGGAGCGCACGTTCGACGAACTGACCCGCACGGGGGACCTGATGAGCGACCCGTCCCTGCTGATCACCCGGCCGACGGCGCACGACGCCTCCCTGGCGCCCCCGGGCCGCCACCTCCACTACGTCCTGGCGCCCTGCCCCAACACCGATGTCGGCCCGTCCGCCGCCGCGTGGCGGGACCTCGGCCCGCGCTACCGCGACAGCCTGGTCGCGGAGCTGGAGCGCCGGGGCCTCACGGGGTTCGCGGAGAGCGTGGAGGAGGAACAGCTGGTGACGCCGCTGGACTGGACGGCCCAGGGGCACGCGGCGGGCAGCCCCTTCTCCGTGTCGCACACCTTCGCCCAGACCGGCCCGTTCCGGCCGCGCAACCTGGTGCGCGGGCTGGACAACGTGGTGCTGGCCGGCTGCGGGACCACGCCCGGGGTGGGGGTGCCGACGGTGCTCATCAGCGGCAAGCTGGCCGCCGCCCGGGTGACTGGCGGCCCGCCCGGCGCCCGCCGCCGTGTCCCGCTGGGCCGTCCGGCCGCCGTGCCCGTCCCGTCCGCTCCGAGCCCGGCAGGTGCCGATGACCCGTCGTGAACTGGACGCCGCCGGGATCACCGATCCCGTGCTGCGCGCCGACTACGCCCACTGCCGGCGGCTCAACGCCCGCCACGGCAGGACGTACTTCCTCGCCACCCGGCTCCTGCCGCTGGAGCGGCGTTCGGCCGTGCACGCGCTGTACGGCTTCGCCCGCTGGGCGGACGACATCGTGGACGACCTGGACCGGCGCCGTACGCCCGGCGAGCGGGACCGGCTGCTGGAGCTCCTGGAGGCCGATCTGGCCCGGGGGCTGCGCACCGGCGGCGGCGACGAACCCGTCGTGCGGGCCGTCGCCGACACCGCCGGCCGGTACGGCATCGAGCCCGCGCTGTTCACCGACTTCCTCGCCTCGATGCGCTCCGACCTGAGCGTCACCGACTACCCCACCTACGCCGATCTGCGGGCCTACATGCACGGCTCGGCCGCGGTCATCGGGCTGCAGATGCTGCCCGTGCTGGGCACGGTCGGCCCGCGCGAGGAGGCGGCGCCGCACGCGGCGGACCTGGGGGTGGCGTTCCAGCTGACCAACTTCCTGCGGGACGTGGGCGAGGACCTGGACCGGGGCCGCGTCTACCTGCCGGCGGACCTGCTCGCCGCGCACGGCGTGGACCGGCCGCTGCTGGAGTGGAGCCGGCGCACCGGGCGCCGTGATCCGCGCATCCGTGCCGCGTTCGTCGCCGCGGAGGCCATGACGCGGGCGGTGTACCGGGCGGCGGAGCCGGGCATCGCGCTGCTCGACCCGCGGGTGCGGCCCTGCATCCGTACCGCGTTCGTCCTCTACGGCGGGATCCTCGACGCGATCGCCCAGCAGGACTACACGGTGCTGCACCGGCGTGCGGTGGTCTCGCGCGGCCGGCGCGCCGCGACCGCCGCGGCCGGTGCCGTCCAGGTGCTGGGCGCCCGGTGGCGGGCGGGTGCCCGGC
>NZ_JAAGMD010000835.1 GCF_010548465.1 Streptomyces sp. SID14436
GGCGTCGCGCCACCGCCGAGGCGGGCGCCCCGGCCGCCGCGACCGGGACGGTCGCCGCCGAGGCGAAGACGGACACCCGGTCCGAGCCGCAGAGCGAGCCGAAGGGCGACGCCCCGGCGCAGCAGCAGAGCCAGCAGTCGCAGCAGCAGAACCAGCAGCAGGGTCAGCAGTCGCAGGGCGACGGCAAGTCGGACCACGACGGTGAGGGCCGCCGCCGGGACCGCCGCGACCGCGGACGCGGCAACGACCGCGGCAACGACCGCGGTGACCGTGGCAACGACCGCGGAGGCCGCGGCAAGGGCGACGACCAGCAGCAGAACCAGGGCGGCCAGGGCGGCCGTCAGAACCAGCAGCAGGGCGGCGGCGGCCGGCAGGACCGGCAGCAGCACGACGACGACGACTTCGAGGGCGGCCGCCGGGGCCGTCGCGGCCGCTACCGCGACCGCCGTGGCCGCCGGGGCCGCGACGACGTGCAGGAGCCGCAGATCAACGAGGACGACGTCCTGATCCCCGTCGCGGGCATCCTGGACATCCTCGACAACTACGCCTTCATCCGCACCTCCGGCTACCTGCCCGGCCCCAACGACGTGTACGTCTCCCTCGCCCAGGTCCGCAAGAACGGCCTGCGCAAGGGCGACCACATCACCGGCGCGGTACGCCAGCCGAAGGAAGGCGAGCGGCGCGAGAAGTTCAACGCGCTGGTCCGCCTCGACTCCGTCAACGGCATGGCGCCCGAACACGGCCGCGGCCGCCCGGAGTTCAACAAGCTCACCCCGCTCTACCCGCAGGACCGCCTGCGCCTGGAGACCGACCCGGGCGTGCTGACCACGCGGATCATCGACCTCGTGTCGCCGATCGGCAAGGGCCAGCGCGGTCTGATCGTGGCCCCGCCGAAGACCGGCAAGACCATGATCATGCAGGCGATCGCCAACGCGATCACCCACAACAACCCCGAGTGCCACCTGATGGTCGTCCTCGTCGACGAGCGTCCGGAAGAGGTCACCGACATGCAGCGGTCGGTCAAGGGCGAGGTCATCTCCTCGACCTTCGACCGCCCGGCCGAGGACCACACCACGGTCGCCGAGCTCGCCATCGAGCGTGCCAAGCGCCTGGTGGAGCTGGGTCACGACGTCGTGGTGCTGCTCGACTCGATCACCCGCCTGGGCCGTGCGTACAACCTCGCCGCCCCGGCCTCCGGCCGCATCCTGTCCGGTGGTGTCGACTCCACGGCCCTCTACCCGCCGAAGCGCTTCTTCGGTGCGGCCCGCAACATCGAGGACGGCGGTTCGCTGACCATCCTCGCCACCGCCCTGGTGGACACCGGGTCCCGCATGGACGAGGTCATCTTCGAGGAGTTCAAGGGCACCGGCAACGCCGAGCTCAAGCTGGACCGGAAGCTCGCCGACAAGCGCATCTTCCCCGCGGTGGACGTCGACGCGTCCGGTACCCGCAAGGAAGAGATCCTGCTGGCGCCCGACGAGCTCGCCATCGTCTGGAAGCTGCGCCGGGTGCTGCACGCGCTCGACCAGCAGCAGGCGGTCGAGCTGCTGCTGGACAAGATGAAGCAGACCAAGTCGAACGCCGAGTTCCTGATGCAGATCCAGAAGACGACGCCGACTCCCGGCAACGGGGACTGACCTCCCGCCGGATCAGCAGCACCCGAAGTGGCCGTCCTGTGCGCAGGGCGGCCACTTCGCGTATTCCGGGACCCTCCGCGAGGCCGCAGAAGGGCCGCGGGCGCGAAAGCCGCGGCGCGGGGCAGACGCACCGGTACAAGGGCACCGGAAGGGCCCCGGCGAGATCTTCGCCACACGGACGTCCGCTGCGGCCGATTTCGATCAGTACGGCACGCATGGCCGAAAACGCAGGTGAGCGGCGCATTCGCCGCTCTTCGGCGGAACGCGGACCCGCCCCGCCGGCCGCCGGCCCGGCACAGGGCCCCGTGCAACCCTGTGCCGGGTTTCCCCGTCTGAGGCATGGAGCGACCATGGGTGTTGTACGGGCCGTCACCGGTCATGTCCGACGCCGCGCAGGGGGTACCCGACCGGAGCAGAGCTGAGGAGCGCATGACTGCCGAGAGCACACCCGGACCCGGCATACCCGGGGAGTCCGCCGCGGAGGGACCGCGCCGGCGGGCCAGGGGCAAGCGGCGCAAGCCGCGCGGGAAGCGGTCCGGCGTGAAGATCGCCGCGTGGACCGCGGCGGCCGTCGTGGTGCTCGGCGGCACCGGCCTCGGCTACGTCTACTTCAAGCTCAACGGCAACATCAGCAGCGTCGACATCGACCAGGCGCTCGGCACGGACCGGCCCGACAAGGCCGACAACGGCTCCGAGAACATCCTCGTCCTCGGCTCCGACACCCGCGCCGGAGGCAACAAGGACCTCGGCGGCGGCACCGACGACGGCAGCGCCCGCTCCGACACCGCGATGATCGTCCACGTCCACGAGGGCCACAAGAAGGCCAGCGTGGTCTCCCTCCCGCGGGACACCCTCATCGACCGGCCCGAGTGCACCGACACCGACGGCGGCACCCACCCCGCCGCCCGGAACGTCATGTTCAACTCGGCGTACTCCACCGGCGGCGCCGCCTGCGCGGTGAAGACCGTCGAAGAGATCACCGACCTGCGCATGGACCACTACCTGGAGGTCGACTTCTCCGGCTTCCAGAAGCTCATCGACGAACTCGGCGGCGTCGAGATCACCACCAGCAAGCCCATCGACGACCCCGACAGCCACCTGAAGCTGGACGCCGGCACCCACCGGCTCGACGGGGAACAGGCCCTCGGCCTGGTCCGCACCCGGCACGGCGTCGGCGACGGCTCCGACCTCGGCCGCATCCAGCTCCAGCAGGCGTTCATCAAGGCCCTGGTCAAGCAGGTCAAGGAGGTCGGCGTCTTCACCAACCCCAAGAAGCTCTACGATCTCGCCGACACCGCCACCAAGGCCGTCACCACCGACTCCGGGCTGGGCTCGGTGAACTCCCTGATGTCCTTCGCGGGCGGCCTGAAGGGCATCAGCCCCGCCGACATGCACATGGTGACCATGCCGGTGCAGTACGACCCCGCCAACCCCAACCGGGTCCTCGTCCAGAAGGACAAGGCCCGTCTCGTCTGGGACGCCCTCAAGGACGACCGGGCGATCCCCGAGGCGGCGACCGAGGACTCGGCCACCGGCGAGGCCAAGGACGTCGTCAGCGCACCGTAGGGCCCGCACGGCGCCCGCGTGGCGCCCGCGCGGAAAACACCCGCCCCCGGGGGAACAAAAAACGGCCACCCCCGGTTTTGGGTGGAGGCCCCAGTCCTGGCAGACTGGTACGTCGGCTCCGGTTCACGCCTCCGCACCCCGTGGTGGCGACCCGGCGCCCTCCCGGATCTAGGAGACACCTTGAAGCGCGACATCCACCCCGAGTACGTCGAGACGCAGGTCAGCTGCACCTGCGGTGCGTCGTTCACGACCCGCAGCACGATCGAGTCCGGCACCATCCGGGCCGAGGTCTGCTCCGAGTGCCACCCGTTCTACACGGGCAAGCAGAAGATCCTCGACACCGGTGGCCGTGTGGCCCGCTTCGAGGCCCGCTTCGGCAAGGCTTCCGCAGGCTCCAAGAAGTAGCGAGCCTCCATTCGCCGGTCCACGGCAGCGTCCCCGGCCGGGGGCGCTCCGGGACCGGCGTTTTTGGTCGCCCGCCCTTCACCCACGCACCACGCAGGAGCCCAAGATGTTCGAGGCCGTCGAGGAACTCGTCGCCGAGCACGCCACCCTGGAGAAGAAGCTCGCCGACCCGTCGGTCCACGCCGACCAGGCCAACGCGCGCAGGCTGAACAAGCGTTACGCCGAACTCACCCCGATCGTCGCCACGTACCGCTCCTGGAAGCAGACCGGCGACGACATCGAGACCGCGCGCGAACTGGCCGCCGACGACCCCGACTTCGCCGCCGAGGTCAAGGAGCTGGAGCAGCAGCGCGAGGAGCTCACCGAGAAGCTCCGCCTGCTCCTCGTCCCGCGCGACCCCAGCGACGACAAGGACGTCATCCTCGAGATCAAGGCGGGCGCGGGCGGCGACGAGTCCGCCCTGTTCGCCGGCGACCTGCTGCGCATGTACCTGCGCTACGCCGAGCGCGTCGGCTGGAAGACCGAGATCATCGACGCCACCGAGTCCGAGCTGGGCGGCTACAAGGACGTCCAGGTCGCCGTGAAGGCCCGCGGCCAGATCGAACCCGGCCAGGGCGTGTGGGCCCGCCTGAAGTACGAGGGCGGTGTGCACCGCGTGCAGCGGGTGCCCGCCACCGAGTCGCAGGGCCGCATCCACACCTCCGCGGCGGGCGTCCTGGTCACGCCCGAGGCGGAGGAGGTCGACGTCGAGATCAACCCCAACGACCTGCGCGTCGACGTCTACCGCTCCTCCGGGCCCGGCGGGCAGTCCGTGAACACCACCGACTCCGCCGTGCGGATCACGCACATCCCGACCGGAGTCGTCGCCTCCTGCCAGAACGAGAAGAGCCAGCTGCAGAACAAGGAGCAGGCCCTGCGTATCCTGCGCTCCAGGCTGCTCGCCATGGCCCAGGAGGAAGCCGAGCGGGAGGCCGCCGACGCCCGCCGCAGCCAGGTCCGCACCGTCGACCGCTCCGAGAAGATCCGGACCTACAACTACCCGGAGAACCGCATCTCGGACCACCGTGTCGGCTTCAAGGCGTACAACCTGGACCAGGTCCTGGACGGCGACCTCGCCGCGGTGATCCAGGCCTGCGTCGACGCGGACTCGGCCGCCAAGCTGGCCGCCGCGTAAGCCCCGTACCCACGTCCGGAGGACCAGTGAACCTGCTGCTCGCCGAGGTGGCCCAGGCCACCCAGCGGCTCGCCGACGCCGGCGTGCCCTCGCCGCGTACCGACGCGGAGGAACTCGCCGCGTTCGTGCACGGCGTCAAGCGCGGCGAGCTGCACAACGTGCCCGACTCCGACTTCGACGCCCGGTACTGGGAGGTCATCGCCCGCCGCGAGGCGCGCGAACCGCTCCAGCACATCACCGGCCACGCCTACTTCCGCTACCTGGAACTCCAGGTCGGACCCGGCGTGTTCGTGCCGCGCCCGGAGACCGAGTCGGTCGTCGGCTGGGCCATAGACGCCGTGCGCGCGATGGACGTCGTCGAGCCGTGCATCGTCGACCTGTGCACCGGCTCGGGCGCCATCGCGCTCGCCCTCGCCCAGGAGGTGCCGCGCTCGCGCGTGCACGCCGTGGAGCTCTCCGAGGACGCGCTGCGCTGGACCCGCCGCAACATGGAGGGGTCGAGGGTCGACCTCAGGCAGGGCGACGCCCTGACCGCCTTCCCCGACCTCGACGGCCAGGTCGACCTGGTCATCTCCAACCCGCCCTACATCCCGCTCACCGAGTGGGAGTACGTCGCCCCCGAGGCCCGCGACTACGACCCCGGGCTGGCCCTCTTCTCCGGCGAGGACGGCCTGGACCTGATCCGCGGCCTGGAACGCACCGCGCACCGGCTGCTGCGCCCCGGCGGCGTGGTCGTCGTCGAGCACGCGGACACCCAGGGCGGCCAGGTGCCGTGGATCTTCGCCGAGGACCGCGGCTGGACGGACGCCGCCGACCACCCCGACCTGAACAACCGCCCCCGGTTCGCCACCGCGCGCAAGGCACTGCCGTGAGCGGCCCGCAGACTCCACTTCCCAGCAGCATGTGTACGAGGAGGCCCGCCCCATGGCCCGGCGATACGACACCAACGACGTGACCGACCGCGCGACCGGTCTGCGCGAGGCCGCATCGGCGGTACGTCGTGGCGAACTCGTGGTGCTGCCCACGGACACCGTGTACGGCATCGGCGCGGACGCCTTCACCGCCGAGGCGGTCGGCGACCTGCTGCAGGCCAAGGGACGCGGCCGCACCATGCCCACCCCCGTGCTGATCGGCTCCCCGAACACGCTGCACGGGCTCGTCACCGACTTCTCCGAGCAGGCCTGGGAACTCGTCGACGCCTTCTGGCCGGGCGCGCTGACCCTGGTCGCCAGGCACCAGCCGTCCCTCCAGTGGGACCTCGGGGACACCCGGGGCACGGTCGCCGTGCGCATGCCGCTGCACCCCGTCGCCATCGAGCTGCTCACCGAGGTCGGTCCGATGGCCGTGTCGTCGGCGAACCTCACCGGCCACCCGGCGCCCGAGAACTGCGACGCCGCCCAGGAGATGCTCGGCGACGCCGTCTCCGTCTACCTCGACGGCGGGCCCACCCCGGGCATCGTGCCGTCCTCGATCGTCGACGTCACCCGCCCCGTGCCCGTGCTGCTGCGCGAGGGCGCCCTCTCGCCGGACGAGCTGCGCAAGGTCGTACCAGACCTCGAGGTGGCGAATTGACAGCCCCTGAGGCGGGGCGTGGCATAGGCAACGGGGAACGCAGCGCGGAAGTGACGTCGACCTTCGGCTTCCCGCGCGACACCTTCCGCATCCTCCACGTCAGCACCGGCAACGTGTGCCGCTCACCCATCACCGAGCGGCTGACCCGGCATTTCGTGAGCCAGCGGCTGGGCGTCCTGGGCGGCGGGCTGATCGTGGAGAGCGCCGGCACCTGGGGCCACGAGGGCGCGCCCATGGAGACCCACGCCGAGACGGTGCTGGGCGACTTCGGCGCGGACGCCTCCGGCTTCGTCGGACGCGAACTGCTCGACGAGCACGTCATCCGCGCCGACCTGGTGCTGACCGCGACCCGCGACCACCGCGCCCAGGTCATCTCCATGGGCCACTCGGCGGGGCTGCGCACCTTCACGCTGAAAGAGTTCACCCGCCTGGTCAATGCCATCGACCCGGCGACCCTGCCCCCGCTCGACGAGGGCCTGGTCATGCGCGCCCGCGCCCTGGTCCGCGCCGCCGCCGCGCTGCGCGGCTGGCTGCTGGCGCCCACGGCGGAGGCGGACGAGGTCCACGACCCCTACGGCGCACCGCTGACGTTCTTCCGCTCCATCGGCGACGAGATACACGAGGCCCTGGACCCGGTGGTGACGGCACTGACGGGGGTTCCGGCACGGGCCTGACCGCCCACCGGACGGCCGCCCCGGCGCCGCCCGCTCACCGGGGGCGTGCCGCCGTCCCCGTACCCGTTCGCCCCGTGAGGGTGCCGCAGCCGCGCGCTTGCGGAGGGCCCGGCCTACATTGGTGCTACGTCAGCGTCGACGTCCGGGAGTCCACCATGACGGTCAGCCCTGCCCTCGAGGCCGATGTCCTGCGCCGGCAGGACCCCGAGCTCGCCGACATCCTGCGGGGGGAGAGCGAGCGGCAGCAGACCACGCTCCAGCTGATCGCCGCCGAGAACTTCACCTCGCCCGCGGTGCTGGCCGCGCTCGGCTCGCCGCTGGCCAACAAGTACGCCGAGGGCTACCCGGGGGCCCGGCACCACGGCGGCTGCTCGTACGCGGACGCCGCCGAGCGGCTGGCCGTGGAGCGCGCCAAGGCGCTGTTCGGCGCCGAGCACGCCAACGTGCAGGCCCACTCCGGCTCCTCCGCCGTCCTGGCCGCCTACGCCGCCCTGCTGCGCCCCGGCGACACCGTCCTCGCCCTGGGCCTGCCGCACGGCGGCCACCTCACCCACGGGTCGCCCGCGAACTTCTCCGGCCGCTGGTTCCGCTTCGTCGGCTACGGCGTGGACGCGGAGAGCGGCCTGATCGACCACGACCAGGTCCGCGCCCTCGCCCTCGCGCACCGGCCCAAGGCGATCGTGTGCGGCTCCATCGCCTACCCGCGCCACATCGACTACGGCTTCTTCCGCGAGGTCGCCGACGAGGTCGGCGCCCACCTGATCGCCGACGCCGCGCACCCCATCGGCCTGGTCGCCGGGGGAGCGGCCCCGAACCCCGTGCCGTACGCGGACATCGTCTGCGCCACCACGCACAAGGTGCTGCGCGGTCCGCGCGGCGGGATGCTGCTGTGCGGCGCGGACCTGGCCGAGCGCCTGGACCGTGCGGTATTCCCCTTCACCCAGGGCGGCGCCCAGATGCACACCGTGGCCGCGAAGGCGGTCGCCTTCGGGGAGGCCGCCACCCCCGCGTACACGGTGTACGCGCACCAGGTCGTCGCCAACGCGCGGGCGCTGGCCGCCGCCCTGGCCGCCGAGGGCCTGGTGGTCACCACCGGCGGTACGGACACCCACCTGATCACCGTCGACCCGGCCCCGCTGGGCGTCGGCGGCCGCGAGGCCCGCGGCCGGCTCGCGGCGGCCGGTCTGGTGCTCGACTGCTGTGCGCTGCCGCACGCCGACGACCGCGGGCTGCGCCTGGGCACGGCCGCGGTCACCACCCAGGGCATGGGCACGCGGGAGATGTCCCTCGTCGCGGGACTGCTGGCGAGCGTGCTGCGCGGCGGCACGGACCCGGCGCGGGCCCGCGAGGACGTACGGGAACTGACCGCGGCCTTTCCGCCGTACCCGCACTGAGGGGCGGGCCGCCGGGTAGGCGCACGGGATGCACAGCCGTACGTGCAACCATCGTCGCTACCCGGAAGTCCCCACCCGTATGCGCGCCTCGCTAGGGTGTGGGGCTGTGATGGCCAGCGAGATCTGTGGGGAAGCCCGTGCGTGAATACCTGCTGACGCTCTGTGTCACGGCCGCGGTGACGTACCTGCTGACCGGGCCGGTACGCAAGTTCGCGATCGTGGCCGGGGCGATGCCGGAGATCCGGGCACGGGACGTGCACCGGGAACCCACTCCGCGCCTCGGCGGGATCGCGATGTTCTTCGGGCTGTGCGCCGGATTGCTGGTCGCCGATCACCTCACCAACCTCAACCAGCTCTTCGAGAAGTCCAACGAGCCGCGGGCACTGCTCTCCGGGGCCGCCCTGATCTGGCTGATCGGGGTGCTGGACGACAAGTTCGAGATCGACGCCCTGATCAAGCTGGGCGGCCAGATGATCGCCGCCGGTGTGATGGTCATGCAGGGTCTGACGATCCTTTGGCTGCCCGTCCCCGGCGTCGGCTCGGTCGCGCTCACCCAGTGGCAGGGCACCCTGCTGACGGTGGCGCTGGTCGTCATCACCATCAACGCGGTCAACTTCGTGGACGGGCTCGACGGTCTCGCGGCGGGCATGGTCTGCATCGCGGCGGCGGCGTTCTTCCTGTACGCCTACCGCATCTGGTACTCGTACGGCATCGAGGCCGCGGCCCCGGCGACGCTGTTCGCGGCGATCCTGATGGGCATGTGCCTGGGCTTCCTGCCCCACAACATGCATCCCGCGCGGATCTTCATGGGCGACTCCGGCTCGATGCTCATCGGGCTGGTGCTCGCCGCCGGTGCGATCTCCGTCACGGGACAGGTGGACCCCGACGCCCTGAACCTGTACGTCGGTTCGGAGAAGGAGGCCGTGCACCAGACGGTGCCGGTGTACATCCCGCTGCTGCTGCCGCTGACCATCATCGCGGTGCCCGCGGCCGACCTGATCCTGGCGATCGTGCGGCGCACCTGGCGCGGCCAGTCTCCGTTCGCGGCGGACCGGGGGCACCTGCACCACCGGCTGCTGGAGATCGGCCACTCGCACAGCCGGGCGGTGCTGATCATGTACTTCTGGTCGGCGCTGATCGCCTTCGGCGCGCTGGCCTACTCCGTCAACTCGGCGTCGATGTGGATCGTGCTGAGCGTGGTGTTCCTCAGTGCCATCGGTCTCATCCTGCTCCTGCTGCCGCGCTTCACCCCGCGCACCCCGCGCTGGATGGAGGCCTTCGTCCCGCCGCGCTACCGGCGCCGCCGCGCCGCGTCGGCGGCAGGTGCGCCGGCGGCCGCCACGGGCGCCCTGCGGACCGAGGAGGCCG
>NZ_JAAGMD010000851.1 GCF_010548465.1 Streptomyces sp. SID14436
TCCGGCCCCCTCCGCATGCGGCGGCCGGGCGTCCTCATGGCCGCCGGGCCCGCCCGGCCGCCGCACCGGTGGAACGAACCCCCGCAAGCACTCCCACACGTGCGAAATCAGCCATATCCGCCATGCGGTGAATCGTTTGCCCGGGGGTACGGCACCACCCGGGTCGCCCGGCCTCCAGCGCGGCGGCCTCCCGCGCCGGTACTGTCGGCAGGGATGCCGAGACGCACACCGCGTCTTTCACGACCGCGCCGAGGTGGAATGTGAAGGCGATCCGTCGATTCACCGTCCGACCCGTTCTCCCCGACCCCCTCCGGCCCCTGAGCGATCTGGCCCGCAATCTGCGCTGGTCCTGGCACGACGGGACCCGCGACCTGTTCCGGTCCGTCGACCCCGAGCGCTGGGCCGCCGCCGGCAGCGACCCGGTGCGGCTGCTGGGCAGCGTGCCGCCCGCCCGGCTCGCCGAGCTGGCCGGGGACCAGCTCTTCCTGGACCGTCTGACGGCGGTCACCGACGATCTGCGCGACTACCTCACCGGCGACCGCTGGTACCAGTCGCGCACCGACGACCTGCCCGCCGCCATCGCCTACTTCTCCCCGGAATTCGGCATCACCGCGGCCCTGCCGCAGTACTCGGGCGGCCTGGGCATCCTCGCCGGCGACCACCTCAAGGCCGCCAGCGACCTGGGCGTGCCGCTCATCGGCGTCGGCCTGCTCTACCGGCACGGCTACTTCCGCCAGTCCCTGTCCCGGGACGGCTGGCAGCAGGAGCACTACCCCGTCCTCGACCCCAACGAGCTGCCCCTGGTCCCGCTGAAGGAACCCGACGGCTCCACGGCCCAGGTCACCCTCGCCCTGCCCGGCGGGCGCTCGCTGCACGCGCGGATCTGGCTGGCCCAGGTCGGCAGGATCCCGCTGCTCCTGCTGGACTCCGACGTGGAGGAGAACGACCTCGGCGAGCGCGGCGTCACCGACCGGCTCTACGGCGGCGGCAGCGAGCACCGGCTGCTGCAGGAGATGCTGCTCGGCATAGGAGGGGTCAGGGCGGTCCGCACGTACTGCAGGCTCACCGGGCATCCCGCCCCCGAGGTCTTCCACACCAACGAGGGCCACGCCGGATTCCTCGGCCTGGAACGCATCGCCGAACTGCGGGCCGACGGGCTGGACTTCGCCGCCGCCCTGGAGGCGGTCCGGGCCGGGACGGTGTTCACCACCCACACGCCCGTCCCGGCCGGCATCGACCGCTTCGACCGCGAACTGGTCGCCCGGCACTTCGGGACCGGCGCCGAACTGCCCGGCATCGAGGTCGAGCGGATCCTGCGGCTCGGCATGGAGACCTACCCGGGCGGCGAACCCGACCTGTTCAACATGGCCGTGATGGGCCTGCGCCTGGCCCAGCGCGCCAACGGCGTCTCCCTGCTGCACGGCCAGGTCAGCCGCGAGATGTTCGCCGGGCTGTGGCCCGGCTTCGACCCGGCGGAGGTGCCCATCACCTCCGTGACCAACGGGGTGCACGCCCCCACCTGGGTCGCCCCGGAGGTGTTCCGGCTCGGCGCCCGGAAGATCGGCGTGGAGCGGGCCGAGGAGGCGCTGACCGTCGGCGACTCCGACCGCTGGGACTCGGTGGCGGACATCGCCGACCGGGAGATCTGGGAGCTGCGGCGCTCCCTGCGCGAGCTGCTGGTCATGGAGGTGCGCGAGCGGCTGCGCGCCTCCTGGCGGCAGCGCGGCGCCGGGACCGCCGAGCTGGGCTGGATCGACCGCGTGCTCGACCCGGACGTGCTGACCATCGGCTTCGCGCGGCGCGTGCCGTCGTACAAGCGGCTGACGCTGATGCTGCGCGACAAGGACCGGCTGATGGAGCTGCTGCTGCACCCGGAGCGGCCGGTGCAGATCGTCGTCGCGGGCAAGGCGCACCCGGCGGACGAGGGCGGCAAGCGGCTCATCCAGGAACTCGTCCGGTTCGCCGACGACCCGCGCGTGCGCCACCGGATCGTGTTCCTGCCCGACTACGGCATGGCGATGGCGCAGAAGCTGTACCCCGGCTGCGACATCTGGCTCAACAACCCGCTGCGGCCGCTGGAGGCGTGCGGGACCAGCGGGATGAAGGCCGCGCTGAACGGCTGCCTGAACCTCTCGGTGCTGGACGGCTGGTGGGACGAGTGGTTCCAGCCCGACTTCGGCTGGGCCATCCCCACGGCGGACGGCTCCGGCACGGACCCCGACCGGCGGGACGCCATAGAGGCCGCCGCCCTCTACGACCTGCTGGAGCAGCGGGTGACGCCCCGCTTCTACGAGCGGGGCGAGAGCGGTCTGCCCGACCGGTGGCTGGAGATGGTCCGCCACACCCTCAGCTCCCTCGGTCCGAAGGTGCTGGCCGGGCGGATGGTCCGGGAGTACGTCGAGCGCCTCTACGCGCCCGCCGCGTCCGCGCACCGCGCGATGGACGCGGGGGCGGCGCGCGAGCTCGCCGAGTGGAAGGCCAGGGTCCGCTCCGCCTGGTCCGGGGTGAGCGTCGACCACGTCGAGACGTCCGACGCGCAGGCCACCGCCGAGCTGGGCACCACGCTGGGCCTGCGGGTCCGGGTGGACCTGGGCGACCTGGGCCCGGACGACGTGGAGGTCCAGGCGGTGTCCGGGCGGGTGGACGAGGAGGACCGCATCACCGACGCGAGCGCGGTGCCGCTGAAGCCGTCGGGCGCCCCCGACCAGGAGGGCCGCTGGGTGTACGAGGGGCCGCTGTCCCTGGACCGCACCGGGCCCTTCGGCTACACGGTCCGCATCCTGCCCGCCCACCGGCTGCTGGCGTCCGGCGCGGAGATGGGGCTGATGGCCGTGCCCTCCGACGACCTGGTCGCGGCGGCGGGTCTGCTGATGCGGTGAGGCGGTCCGGTGCGGTGGCGGCGGCGCGGGCCCGGGGTCTGTCGGCCGGTCCTGGCCGGCCGCCGCGAGCCCGGCGTGGTCCGGACGCGAGGCCCTACTGGTCCTCGACGCCCTCGGTGGCCAGGCGGCGCAGGACGGTTCCGCAGCGGCGCGCGTAGGCGTGCTGGAGTCCGCGCGTCGCCGGGCCGCCCGCCCGGGCGTACCAGCTGGCCGGGCGGCTGAACGCCGACACCGTCAGCCACACCGTCCCGTCGCCGGTGCGGTCCACGACGAAGGCCTCCTCGCCGCGCTCCGGGTGACCGGCCAGGGTGCCGTAGGCCCAGCCCGCCCTGCGGTGCTCCTCGACCGTCCACACCACCCGGCAGGGGGCCTTGACGACTCCGGCGAGGGTGACGGTGACGTCCACCCCGGGCGCGGCGCGGTCGGCGGTGGTGTCCATCCCGACGCCCATGGCCCGGTGCATCTCCCAGGTGAACAGCGCCTCCACGGCCTGCCGGTGGACCACCTCGCCCTCGCCCAGCCGGGTCCGGACGTGCAGGGGGTGGAAGCCCGGTGGGCAGAAGCCCGGTTCACGGGTCTTGCCGACGTGGTCGTAGGTGAAGTCCGCCGAAGACATGGGACCCAAGCGTAGGGCGGCGCCCCCGCCGCGGAGCACGGCGGGGGCGCCGCTCGGCGCGCGTAGGCCGGTCTACGGGAAGGTGAGCTTCCACCCGTTGACGTAGCCGGTGTCGTAGCGTGCCCGGTCCTGCACGCGCAGCTTCCAGGTGCCGTTGGCCGCCTCGGAGGAGGCGTCGACCGTGTAGGTCTCCTTGATGTCGTCCGCGGAACCGCCGGTGCGGTTGCGCAGGTTGTAGACGCTGCCGTCCGGGGCGACCAGGTCGACGACCAGGTCCCCGCTCCAGGTGTGCACGATGTCGACCGTGACCCGGAGGTTCGACGGGGCGTTGCCCGGCCGTCCGGTGACGGTGATCGGGGACGTCACGGCGGCGCCGTTGTCCGGGATCGACACGTCGGCGGTGTTCTCGAAGGACGTGCCGTCGCCGCCACCGCCGTCACCGGGGCGCGAGCCCACGTTCACGCCGGCCCACGCGTCCTGCACCGCCTTGTACTCGGCGCTGTCCGTGCCGTACAGCTCGCCGGCCGCCGCCAGGGTGCCGGTGCGGGCCGCCGCGTAGTTGGTGGTGGAGGTGAACTTCGTGGTGAGCGCGCGGAACCAGATCTTCTCCGCCTTGCCGCGGCCGATGCCGGTGACCGGCAGGCCGTCGGAGGTGGGCGAGTCGTAGGTGACCCCGTTGATGGTCTTGGTTCCGCTGCCCTCGGCGAGCAGGTAGAAGAAGTGGTTCGCCACGCCCGACGAGTAGTGGACGTCGATCGAGCCGATGCCGGAGTACCACGAGTCCTTGGACCGGCCGTCCTTGCTCGGCTTGTCCATGTAGCGCAGCGGGGTGCCGTCGCCGTTGATGTCGATCTCCTCGCCGATGAGGTAGTCACCGACGTCGGTGGAGTTGTCGGCGTAGAACTCGACGGTCGAGCCGAAGATGTCGCTGGTGGCCTCGTTGAGGCCGCCGGACTCGCCGCTGTAGATCAGGCCCGCGGTGTTCGAGGTCAGGCCGTGGGTCATCTCGTGCGCGGCCACGTCGATGGAGGTGAGCGGGTTGGCGTTGCCGGAGCCGTCGCCGTAGGTCATGCAGAAGCAGCTGTCCGACCAGAAGGCGTTGACGTAGTTGTTGCCGTAGTGGACCCGGGAGTAGGCGCCGACGCCGTCCCCGCGGATGCCGTTGCGGCCGTGCACGTTCTTGTAGTAGTCCCAGGTCAGGGCCGCCCCGTAGTGGGCGTCGGCGGCGGCCGACTCGGCGTTGGAGGGGCTGCCGTTGCCCCAGACGTCGTCGGGGCCGGAGAACAGCGTGCCGGTGCCGGAGGTGCCGCGGTTGAGGTTGTACGTCCGGTGGTTGCCGCGCGCGCCGTCGGTGAGGTTGTACGTGGACCCGGACTGGGTGGTCGTCAGGTCGACGGTGCCGCTGTAGACGGTGTGGCCGGTGCCGTTCTGCACGGCCTGCCACTCGTACAGCTTCTCGCCGGTGGTGGCGTCGGTGACGACGTGCAGTTCCTGCGGGGTCCCGTCGTGCTGGAGGCCGCCGACGACGGTCTCGTACGCCACGACCGGCTTGCCGTCGGCCGCCCAGATCACCTTGCGGGGGGCCCGGTCGACGTCGGGGCTCTTGGCCTTCTCGGCCTTCGCGGCGGACAGCGCCTGCTGCTCCGCCTTCGCGGCGGGCACCGCGGCGGCGGTCGTCGCGGGCTTCACCGCGGCCCGGGTCGCCTTGACGACGCTGTCGGCCTCGCCGGCCCTGTCGCCCTGGACGACGAGGTCGCCGCCGAGGACGGGCAGCCCGTCGTAGGTGCGTTCGTAGCGGACGTGCACGGTGCCGTCGCGGTCCTTCAGGACGTCACGGACGACCAGCTTCTCCTTGGCGCCCAGGCCGATCTGCTTGGCGGTCTCCGCCTTGGTGGCGTTGGCCTCGCGGATCAGTTCGGCGCGCTGGGCGGGGGTGAGCGCGACCGATTCGGAACCCGGCTTCGCCGCGCTCCCGGCGGCGGGGACCTGCTCGGGCGCGGCGGTGGCCGTGCCGGCCTGGACGGCCGTCGCGACCAGGGCGGCGACCCCGGCGAGAGCGACGGCGGCGGTGCTGCGGGGGGTGCGTCTGTGGGAAGACCTGCTTCTCAACACTGACTCCTTCTGCGCGGCCGCGGGTCGCGCGGCCAGGGGAGACCGGCCGGCGGGTGGGCCGGCCGGGCAGAACAGGGCGGTACGCGGAACCAGTTGCGCTACGGAGCTGTGGCCGGGGCACGGCGGTGACGCGGTGCGGTGGGGTTGCCGTGGAGGGGCCGTGGGAAGAGTGGCAGGTGATCGCGGTTTCTGTCAGGAGCGCGTCAAGATTTTGGCGGAAAATCGTTCGTTGTACGGGAGCCCGTGTCCGCTATGCGAAATCGGCGGCGCGGGGCGGGCGGCCGGTGCCGCACCGCCCCCGCGTCCCGGCCGCCGCGCGTCGCTACGCCAGGCTGTCCCGCCAGGCCCGGTGCAGGTCCGCGAAGCGGCCCGTGCCCGCGATCAGGCCGGCCGGGGTCCCGTCCTCCACGATGCGGCCGTGCTCCATCACCAGGACCCGGTCGGCGATCTCCACCGTGGACAGCCGGTGGGCGATGACCACCGCCGTCCGGCCGGTCAGCACCGTCGCCATCGCCCGCTGCACCGCACGCTCACCGGGCACGTCCAGGGAGCTGGTCGCCTCGTCGAGGATCAGCACGGCGGGGTCCGCGAGCAGGGCCCGGGCGAACGCCACCAGCTGACGCTGCCCGGCGGAGATGCGGCCGCCGCGCTTGCGGACGTCCGTGTCGTAGCCGTCGGGCAGGGCCGTGATGAAGTCGTGCGCGCCGATCTGCTTCGCGGCCCGCTCGATCTCCTCACGGGAGGCGTCCGGCCGCCCGATCGCGATGTTGTCGGCGACCGTGCCGGAGAACAGGAACGCCTCCTGCGTCACCATCACCACCCCGCGCCGCAGTTCCGGACCCGCCAGGTCGCGCAGGTCCACGCCGTCCAGCAGGACCCGGCCGTCGCTGGGGTCGTAGAACCGGGCGAGCAGCTTGGCCAGCGTCGACTTGCCCGCGCCGGTCGAGCCGACGACCGCGACGGTCTGCCCGGCCGGCAGCGTGAGGTCGAAGCGGGGGAGGACCTCGCCGCCGGTGCGGTACGCGAACCGGACGCCGTCGAAGACCACGTCACGGCCGGGATGCCCCGACCGCCGGACCGGAAGCTCGCGGGGCGCGGCCGGTTCGGGCACCGACGGGGTCTGCGCCAGCAGCCCGGCGATCTTCTCCAGCGAGGCCGCGGCCGACTGGTAGGCGTTCAGGAACATGCCCAGCCGGTCGATCGGGTCGTACAGCCGCCGCAGGTACAGCACCGCCGCCGCCAGCACACCCAGCGCGAGCGTGCCCTCCGCGACCCGGTAGGCACCCCACAGCACCACCAGCGCGACCGTCGTGTTGGCGGTCACCCGGGAGCCGACCACGTAGCGGGCCATCTCCAGCAGCGCGTCGCCGTTGGTGCGCTCGTGGCGCCGGTTCAGCACCCGGAAGTCGGCGTCGTTGGCGGCCTCCCGGCGGAAGGCGCGCACCGGCCGGATGCCGTTCATCGTCTCGACGAACTTCACGATGACCGCCGCGATGGCCGTCGACCGCTTGCGGTACACCCGCGCCGCCCGCCGCCGGTAGGACCGCACCAGCCCGTACAGCGGCAGGAAGGACGCCACCGCCACCGCGCCGAGCCCCAGGTCCAGCCAGAGCAGCAGCACCGAGATGTACACGCAGGACAGGACGACCGTCACCAGCTCCTGCAGCCCCTCCTCCAGCAGCTCCCGCAGCGCCTCCACGTCGGTGGTGGAGCGGGAGATGAGCCGGCCGGAGGTGTACCGCTCGTGGAAGTCGACGCTCAGCGCCTGCGCGTGCCGGAAGATCCGCCCGCGCAGGTCCAGCAGCACCGCCTGACTGACCCGCGCGGACGCGGTGATGAACCCGTACTGCAGTGCACCCGCGGACACCGCGCACAGCAGGTAGCCCACCGCCACCGCGATCAGCGGGCCGTGGCCGCCGTCCCGGAACGCCGGCACCGCCCGGTCGATCCCGTACGCCACCAGCAACGGGCCGGCCTGCACCGCCGCCTGCTGGAGCAGCAGCAGGAACGCGGTGAGCGCGACCCCGCCCCGCAGCGGGGACAGCAGGGAGCGCAGCAGAGCCCCGGTGGCGCCCGGGGGCGTGGGCAGGACGTCCCGGTCGAAGGGGTCGCCGGTCTCCCGCGGCGCGCCGTCGTCGCCGTCCCGGTCCGGGGCGGGTGCGGTGGTGGCCGCCGTCATCGCGGGTCCTCCTGTCCGCCGGCCGGGTCACCGGCCATGAGATGGGCGTACTCGGGGTGGGTGCGCAGCAGTTCGTGGTGGGTGCCGACGGCGGTGATCCGGCCGCCGGAGAGCAGTGCGACGCGGTCGGCCAGCAGGACCGTGGACGGGCGGTGCGCCACGATCAGGGCCGTGGTGTCGGCCAGCACCCGGCGCAGGGCCGCCTCCACCGCGGCCTCCGTGTGCACGTCGAGGGCGGACAGCGGGTCGTCCAGCACCAGGAAGCCGGGCCGGCCCACCACCGCGCGGGCCAGCGCGAGCCGCTGCCGCTGGCCGCCGGACAGGCTCAGGCCCTGCTCGCCGACCTGGGTGTCCACGCCCTCGGGCAGCGCGTGCACGAAATCCGCCTGCGCCACCTGGAGCGCCCGCTCCAGATCTCCGCTGCCGGCCCCGGAGGCACCGGCGCCCATCAGCACGTTCTCCCCGACACTGGCCGAGAACAGGGTGGGCTCCTCGAAGGCGACGGCGACCCGGGCGCGCAGTTCCTCGCGGGACATCGCCGTGACGTCCACGCCGTCCAGGGTGATCCGGCCCGAGGTGACCTCGTGCAGCCGGGGCACCAGGGCGGTGAGCGTGGTCTTGCCGCTGCCGGTCGCGCCGACCAGCGCCATCGACTCGCCGGGACGGATGTGCAGGTCGACGCGGTCCAGCACGGGCGGGGAGCCCGGCGGGGCGTCCGGGTAGCGGAAGGTGACCTCGTGGAAGCGCAGCCCGTCGGCGCGGCGGGGCGACGAAGCGCCCTCCGGCGGAGCGGCCCCGGGCCCCGGGTCCTCCTCCGGCGCGTCCATCACCTCGAAGTAGCGGGTGGTCGCCGTCGCCGCCTCCTGGCTCATCGCCAGCAGGAACCCGATCGAGTCCACCGGCCAGCGCAGCGCGAGCGCCGTCGACAGGAACGCGACCAGCGTCCCCGCGGACAGGGTGCCGTCGGCCACCCGCATGCACCCGAGGACCAGGGCGGCCCCGATGGCCAGCTCGGGCAGGGTGACGATGATGCCCAGGATGGTGGCCAGCAGCCGCGCCTTGTGCAGCTCCGTCCCGCGCAGCCGGCCGGCCAGTTCGTGGAACGCGCGCGCCTGGCTGCGGTGCCGTCCGAAGCCCTTGACGATGCGGATGCCGAGGACGCTCTCCTCGACGACGGTCGTCAGGTCGCCGACCTGGTCCTGCGCGCGCCGGGACGCCGCCGAGTAGCGCTTCTCGAACACCAGGCAGGTCACCATCACCGGCACCGCGGGCACCAGGACGACCAGGCCCAGCGTCCAGTCCTGCACCAGCATGATGATCACGCCGACGAGGATGGTCACGCTGTTGACCAGCAGGAAGGTCAGCGGGAACGCCAGGAACATGCGCAGCAGCATCAGGTCGGTGGTGCCCCGGGACAGCAACTGCCCCGAGGGCCACCGGTCGTGGAAGGCCACCGGCAGCCGCTGCAGGTGCCGGTACAGGTCCGCCCGCATGCCCGCCTCGACCCCGGACAGCGGCCGCGCCACCAGCCAGCGCCGGAACCCGAACAGCAGGGCCTCCGCCAGGCCGAGCAGCAGCAGGTACAGCGCGCCGAGCCACACACCGCCCGGGTCGCGGTCGGCGATCGGGCCGTCCACCATCCACTTCAGGACCAGCGGGATCACCAGGCCGATGCAGGACGCCAGGACCGCGATGAACGCGGCCGTGAACAGCCGCGCCCGCACCGGCCGCACGTACGGCCACAACCGCAGCAGGGTGCGCACGGTGGACCGGGGTTCGGGGACCGGCCCGGAACCGTCCTCCGGGCGGGTGTCGGGGGTGGGGAGTGTGGTGGCCATCAGCAGCGAGCCTACGGATCGATACTGACACTGCCCACCGAGTTTCGGCCCGGCCCGGCTCCGTCCGGAGACCTACGACCTGCGGGTCACGGCCCGCCGGACGGGCCGGGGCGGGCGAGGTCGTACCACTCCATCAGCCGATCGGCCGATGGCGGTCGAGCGGGACGGCCGATGTGCGCGGGACGGGCCGCCGGAAGACTGACCGCCATGTCCGTCATCGAAGTCACCGATCTGCGCAAGACGTACGGCGGCCGGCCCGTGATCGACGGGGTGTCCTTCACCGTCGAGGAGGGGGAGATCTTCGGGATCCTCGGCCCGAACGGCGCCGGCAAGACCACCACCGTCGAATGCGTGGAGGGCCTGCGGGTGCCCGACCGGGGGCGGGTCCGGGTCACCGGACTCGACCCCGTCACCGAGCACGAACAGGTCGCCCGGGTCCTCGGCGCCCAGCTCCAGCGGAGCGCGCTGCAGGCGAAGCTGACGGTCCGGGAGGCCCTGGAGCTCTACGCGTCCTTCCACCCCGCCCCCGCCGACTGGCGGCCGCTGACCGAACGCCTCGGGCTCACGGCACAGTTGGGGACCCGCTACGGCAAGCTGTCGGGCGGTCAGCAGCAGCGCCTGTCCATCGCGCTCGCCCTGGTCGGCGACCCCCGGGTGGTGGTCCTCGACGAACTGACCACCGGACTCGACCCGCGGGCCCGGCGCGACACCTGGCGGCTCATCGAGGACGTCCGCGCCGGCGGCGTCACCGTCCTGCTGGTCACCCACTTCATGGAGGAGGCCCAGCGGCTCTGCGACCGGATCGCGGTGATCGACCGGGGACGGGTGGCCGCCCTGGACACCCCGGCCGGGCTCATCCGCCGCTCGGCCGGCGCCACCGTCATCAGCTTCACCCCGTCCGCGCCGCTGGACGAGGCCGACCTCGCCGCGCTGCCCGGCCTGGCCTCGGCCGAGCACCGCGACGACCGCGTCACGCTGGCCGGCACCGACGCGACCGTCAACGCCGTCATCACCCTGCTGGCCCGCACCCGCGTCACCGCCCACCAGCTGCGGGTCACCGACGCCACGCTGGACGACGCCTTCCTGGACCTGACCGGCACGCCCGACGCGTCCGGCGCCGCCGCCCCGTCCGGCCCGACCGAGGAGCTCCCCGCATGACCGCCCCCCTCTTCAACACCGCCGTCCTGCGCACCGAGATCCGCCTGTTCCGCCGCGAGCCCGGCAACCTCTTCTGGATCATGCTCTTCCCCGCCCTGCTGCTCGGCATCCTCGGCGCCATCCCCTCCTTCCGCGACCCCGACCCGGACCTCGGCGGACTGCGCGCGATCGACCTGTACGTCCCCGTCGCCGTCCTGCTCGGCGTGCTCATCGCCGGCCTCCAGGGCATGCCCCAGACCCTCACCGGCTACCGCGAACAGGGCATCCTGCGGCGCATGGCCACCACCCCGGTCCGGGCCACCGCGCTGCTGTCCGCGCAGATGCTGGT
Source organism: Streptomyces sp. SID14436 (assembly GCF_010548465.1). GTDB lineage: Bacteria > Actinomycetota > Actinomycetes > Streptomycetales > Streptomycetaceae > Streptomyces. The sequence goes on from NZ_JAAGMD010000851.1 coordinate 11,111, forward strand.
GTTCGGCGGCAGCGCCCTGGTCTCCGCGCTGCTCGCCCTCGCCCTCGGCCGGCTCGTCTTCGGCGTGCCCCTGCCCGGGCAGCCCGCCGGCTACCTCGTCGCCCTGCTGCTCGCCGCCCTCGCCTGCCTCGCCCTCGGCGCGCTGATCTGCGCGCTGTCCCGGACGACGAAGATCGCCGCGGCCGTCGGGTCGGCGGCCCTGTTCCCGGCGATGTTCTGCGCGGGCGTGTGGCTGCCGGTGCAGGCCATGCCGGACCTGCTGGCGAGCATCGTCGGCTGGACCCCGTTCGGCGCCGCCTCCGAGGCCCTGGGCGACGCCGCCGGCGGGGCCTGGCCCGGCTGGGACCACCTCGGCGTCACGGCCGGCTGGGCGGTCCTGCTGACCGCGGCCGCCGCCCGCTTCTTCCGCTGGGAATGAGCGCGCGCTCATGCCCCACACTGGTGCGATGACACACACGGGGGACAGCGCGCGGGCCGCCTCCCGGCTGGAGCAGCGGTGGGCGCTGTTCCACCGCTGGGGACCGTACGTCCTGCTCGGCACCGGCACGGTGCTGGCCGCGGTCACCGCCCCGCTCCTCGGCATGACCCGGGGGGAGATCTACGCCTCCGGCGCGCTCGTCGTCGCGGCCGTCGTGCTCCAGCTGTGGTGGGGGCGGGCCTCGCGGGGCCGTCCGCAGCCGTCGAGAACCAGCACCGTCTACTTCACACTGCGCATGGCCATCAGCTTCGCCCTGACCTGGATGAACCCGCTGTTCGCCTTCCAGGCGGCGATCAACTACTTCGACATCGGACGGCTGCTGCCGAAGAAGTACGTGATCCCCGGGCTGCTGGCCGCCGCAGTCACCGTCGCCGGTTCGCAGAGCGGCGGACTCCCGCCGCGCGACGGGACCGGCTGGATGATCTTCGGCGGGGTGCTGGCCGTCAACATCGCGCTGCTGCTGGTCTTCTCCCACATCGCCGGACTGGAGGAGGCCCGCGCCAGCACCCAGGCCGAGACCATCGCCGAACTCGAACGCACCAACACGGCGTTGCAGCAGGCCCTCGACGAGAACGCGGCCCTGCACGCCCAACTGCTGGTCCAGGCGCGGGAGGCCGGGGTCGCCGACGAGCGGCGCCGGCTGGCCGCCGAGATCCACGACACCCTCGCCCAGGGGCTGACCGGCATCATCGCCCAGCTCCAGGTGGTCGCGGGCACGGCCGACCCCGGGCGGGCGCGCGAGCACCTGGACCGCGCCACCGCCCTGGCCCGCCACAGCCTCGGCGAGGCCCGCCGCTCCGTGCACAACCTGTCGCCCGCCGCCCTGGCCGACGACGACCTGCCGCAGGCACTGGAGAAGACGGTGACGGAATGGGAGGAACGCACCGGCGTCCCGGCGCGGTACACCACCACCGGAACCGTCGAACCGCTCCACGACGAGGTGGCCGCCACCCTGCTGCGCATCGCGCAGGAGGCGCTGGCCAACACCGCACGGCACGCGGGCGCCACCCGGGTCGGCGTCACCCTCTCCTACATGGGCGACACGGTCGCCCTCGACGTCCGCGACGACGGACGCGGCTTCGACCCGCGCGTCCGCTCCGCCCGCACCGGCACGGGCGGATTCGGCCTCGACGGCATGCGGGCCCGCGCCGAACACATCGCCGGGACCCTCGGCGTCGAGTCCGAGCCGGGACTGGGGACGGCGGTGTCGGCTCGCGTACCGTTGGTCCGCCATGACTGACGCTCCCGGACAGCCCACCGTCTCCCTGCTCGTCGTCGACGACCACCCCGTCGTCCGGGACGGCCTGCGCGGCATGTTCGCGTCCGCCGCCGGCTTCCGGGTGCTCGGCGAGGCGGCCGACGGCGTCGAGGCGCTGGAGCGGGCCGCCGCGCTGGACCCGGACGTGATCCTCATGGACCTGCGCATGCCGGGCGGCGGGGGAGTGGACGCCATCCGCGAGCTGACCCGCCGCGGCGCCCGCGCCCGGGTGCTCGTGCTCACCACCTACGACACCGACTCCGACACCCTCCCCGCCATCGAGGCGGGCGCCACCGGCTACCTGCTCAAGGACGCGCCCCGGGAGGAGCTGTTCGCGGCGGTACGGGCCGCGGCCGAGGGCCGCACGGTGCTGTCCCCGGCGGTCGCCTCCCGCCTGGTGTCAGCGGTCCGCGCGCCCCGCCCGGCCGACGGCGCGACGCTGTCCGCGCGGGAGCGGGAGGTGCTCGGCCTGGTCGCCCGGGGCACCTCCAACCGGGAGATCGCCCGCGAACTCTTCATCAGCGAGGCGACCGTGAAGACCCACCTCACCCACCTGTACGCCAAGCTGGGCGTCCGGGACCGGGCGGCGGCCGTGGCCGCGGCCTACGACCGGGGCATCCTCGGCTGACGGCCGCACCACGCCCGCCGGGGCCCGCTCCCCGCCGGTCCCTCAGCGCACCCGCAGCAGCAGCACCGTCCGGCCCGGCACCGTCAGGACCGACCCCGCCGGGTGCTCCGTGCCCGGCTCCGACGCCTGCTCCTCCCGCCCGGTGTCGACGACCACCTCGTACCGTTCGGCCCACGGCGGCCCCGGCAGCACGAAGCCGACCGGTTCGTCCCCGGCGTGCAGCACGGCCAGGAAGCTGTCGTCGACGACCGGCGCACCGTCCTCGTCCCGGCCGGGGATGTCCCGCCCGGAGAGGTACATGCCGAGCGTGGCGGCGGGCGCGTACCAGTCGCCCTCGGTCATCTCCGCGCCCCGCGCCGTGAACCAGGCCAGGTCCCGCAGCCCGTCCGCGGAGTGCGCCCGCCCGGAGAAGAAGGCGCGGCGGCGCAGCACCGGGTGCCGGTGCCGCAGCCCGATCAGCCGGGAGGTGAGGTCGTACAGCGCCTTCCAGGCCGGGTCGTCCAGCAGCGACCAGTCCACCCAGCCCGTCTCGTTGTCCTGGCAGTAGGCGTTGTTGTTGCCGCCCTGGGTGCGGCCCATCTCGTCCCCGGCCACCAGCATGGGCACGCCCGTGGACAGCAGCAGGGTGGTGAGCAGGTTGCGCAGCTGGCGCCGGCGCAGGGCGAGGATCCGCGCGTCGTCGGTCTCGCCCTCGGCGCCGCAGTTGAAGGACCGGTTGTCGTCCGTGCCGTCCCGGTTCCCCTCGCCGTTGGCCTCGTTGTGCTTGCGCTCGTACGACACCAGGTCGCGCAGCGTGAAACCGTCGTGCGCGGTGACGTAGTTGACCGACGCGTACGGGCGGCGCCCGCCCCAGGCGTACAGGTCGCTGGAGCCGGACAGCCGGTAGCCCATCTCCCGCACGTCCGGCAGGGCGTGCCGCCAGAAGTCCCGCACGGTGTTGCGGTACCGGTCGTTCCACTCCGTCCACAGCGGGGGGAAGGCGCCCACCTGATAGCCGCCCGAGCCCACGTCCCACGGTTCGGCGATCAGCTTCACCCGGCGCAGCACCGGGTCCTGGGCGATCACCGCGAGGAACGGGGAGAGCATGTCGACGTCGTGCATCGAACGGGCGAGGGCCGCCGCGAGGTCGAAGCGGAAGCCGTCGACGCCCATCTCGGTCACCCAGTACCGCAGCGAGTCCGTGATCAGGCGCAGCACGTGCGGCTGCACGACGTGCAGGGTGTTGCCGCAGCCGGTGTAGTCGGCGTAGCGGCGGGCGTCCGGCTGGAGGCGGTAGTAGCCGCGGTTGTCGACGCCCTTCAGGGACAGCGTCGGCCCCAGCTCCCCGGCCTCCGCGGTGTGGTTGTAGACCACGTCGAGGATGACCTCCAGCCCGGCCGCGTGCAGGGCGCGCACCATCCGCTTGAACTCGCCGACCTGCTGCCCGGTGGTGCCGGAGGCCGCGTAGCCGGCGTGCGGGGCGAAGTAGCCGATGGAGTTGTAGCCCCAGTAGTTGCGCAGGCCCCGGCTCAGCAGGTGGTCCTCGTGCGCGAACTGGTGCACCGGCAGCAGCTCCACCGCCGTCACGCCGAGACCCACCAGGTGCTCGATCGCGGCCGGGTGGGCGAGCCCCGCGTAGGTGCCGCGCAGTTCCTCCGGGATGCCGGGGTGCCGCCGGGTGAAGCCCTTGACGTGCAGCTCGTAGATCACCGAGTCCGCCCACGGGGTCTTCGGGCGGCGGTCGTCGGCCCAGTCGTCGTCGTCATGGACCACGACGCCCTTGGGCACGTACGGGGCGGAGTCCCGGTCGTCGCGCACCGTGTCGGCGACATGCTGGTCCGGCCAGTCACGGACGTGCCCGTACACCTCCGGCGGCAGCGCGAAGTCGCCGTCCACCGCACGGGCGTAAGGGTCCAGCAGCAGCTTCGCCGGGTTCCAGCGGGCCCCCGTCCACGGGTCCCAGCGGCCGTGCACCCGGTAGCCGTAGCGCCGGCCCGGCAGCACGCCCGGGACGAAGCCGTGCCAGATGCCGTGCGTCAGCTCGGTCAGCCGGGCCCGGCTCTCCCGGCCCCGCTCGTCGAAGAGGCACAGCTCCACGCCCTCCGCCCCGCCCGCCCACAGGGCGAAGTTGGTCCCCGCCACCCCGTCCGGGCCCACCCGGAACCGGGCGCCCAGGGGAGTCGGCCGGCCCGGCCGGACGGGCACCGGGGGCGCGGACGTCACCGGCCGCGCGCCGTTCACGACGACGGCCGGGCGCCCGTCCCCGGTGGCCCGCGCTGCGGCCACCGCCTCCTGCTCGGCTGCGCTGGACACCTGTCAGCCTCCCGCGGCTCGTGGAACGACGGTGGTCATCAGCGCGCGGCCCTCCGGTCGGCTCCGGCCGCGGCTGTCCGGCGCGTCGTTCTCCCCACAGTTCTGCCCAGAGCGTGCCGCGCACTCACGTTTCCCCGCCCGGCGGCATGGTCGTTTCCCGACCGCTCGCCCGGTCGTTGGGCAGCGCGTGAGGCACGTACAAGGGCGCGCACGGCGCGCGAGGGCCGCACTGGCCGCCGTACTGACATGGGCAGGACTGCTGACCGGGGCCGTCGGGTGCACCGCGGACAGCCCCCTGAGCGGGGCGTTCGGCCCGCCGGCCGCCGAGGACGTCATCCGGGTGACGCCCGACGACGGCAGCAGGAACGTCCGCCCCGACCGGAAACTGCGCGTCCGGGTGCCGGACGGGCGGCTGGAGTCGGTGAAGGTGGTGAAGTCCCAGGACGCCCAGAAGTCCCCGGTCCCGGGCCGCGTCTCCGCCGACGGACTGACCTGGCGGCCCGACGAGGACAAGCTGGCGCTCGCCGCCGAGTACACCGTCGACGCGGTCGCCGTGGACGGCTCCGGACGCCGCTCGGCCCGCCACACCACCTTCACCACCCACGTCCCCGAAGAACGCTTCATCGGCTACGTGGCCCCGGAGAACCGCTCCACCGTCGGCACCGGCATGATCGTCTCCCTGGAGTTCAACCGGAAGATCACCCACCGCGCCGCCGTGGAACGCGCCGTCCGCGTCACCTCCAGCCCCGCCGTCGACATCCGCCCGCACTGGTTCGGCCGCTCCCGGCTCGACTTCCGCCCCGAGCACTACTGGAAGCCCGGCACCCGCGTCACCGTCGAACTCGGCCTGCGCGACGTCGAGGGCGCCCCCGGCGTCTACGGCCTCCAGCAGCGGACGTTCACCTTCACCGTCGGCCGCAGCCAGGTCTCCCGGGTCGACGCCTCCCGGCACACCATGCAGGTGCGGCGGGACGGCGACCTGCTCGCCACGGTCCCGGTGACCGCCGGGGCGCCGAAGACCACCACCTACAACGGCACGATGGTCATCACCGAGATGCTCGAGGTCACCCGCATGGACAGCCGCACCGTCGGCTTCGGCGGCGAGTACGACATCCCCGACGTGCCGCACGCCATCCGGCTGACCGAGTCGGGCACCTTCCTGCACGGCAACTACTGGGCCGACCCGGACGTCTTCGGCACCACCAACGTCAGCCACGGCTGCATCGGGCTGCGCGACGTCAAGGGCGGCGGGGCGGACACCCCGGCGGGCTGGTTCTTCGACCGCAGCCTCGTCGGTGACGTCGTCGAGGTGGTCAACAGCAAGGACAAGAAGGTCGCCGCCGACAACGGCCTCGGCGGCTGGAACATGGACTGGGAGGAGTGGCGCGCGGGCAGCGCGGTGAAGTGACCCCCGGCCCGTCCCCGGCCGCCCGGTCCCGACTGTCCCCCCGACAGTTGAAGTTGGGACTGAACGGTGACCTTCGCACCCCGCCCAACGCCCCTGGCCTGGGGTTACTATGCGCCGGAGCGCGCGAGGGGCGCGCGGGGGCGCGGGTCCGGCCAGGCCCGCCGAGGGGAGAACAACGTGAACGTGGGGCCGATATCGGGGGCGTCGGTGGGCGCGGGGCGACGGGCCGGCAGAAAGCTGGCCGCACTGGCACTCGGCGTGGTGCTGGCGGTCACGGCCTGCGGCGGAGGAGGGTCCGGCCAGGCGGCCGGAGCGGGCGACGCGAAGGGCAAGGACTCCACCGCGGCCCGCAGCAAGCAGTCCGAGGCCGTGGTGAGCATCGCCCCCGAGGACGGTGCCGAGGACGTGAAGACCAGCGGCGCGCTGAAGGTCGGGGCCACCAAGGGCAAGCTGACCGAGGTCGTCGTCCGGGACGCCGACGGCGGCAAGATCGACGGCGAGATATCCGCCGACGGCAGCACCTGGACGCCGTCCACCCACCTGGCGGGCTCCACCAAGTACACCGTGCACGCCGTGGCGAAGGACTCCGAGGGCCGCACCGCCGCCGAGGACGCCGACTTCACCACCCTGACGCCGAAGAACACCTTCATCGGCAACTTCACTCCCGAGGACGGCTCGAAGGTCGGCGTCGGCATGCCGTTCTCGCTGCGTTTCACCCGGGGCATCACCAACCCCGAGGACGTCGAGAAGGCCATCCGCATCACCACCGAGCCGGCCGTCGAGGTCGCGGGCCACTGGTTCGGCAACGACCGCCTCGACTTCCGTCCGGAGCACTACTGGAAGGCCGGCACCAAGGTCACCGTCGACCTCAACCTCGACGGCGTCGAAGGCCGCCCGGGGGTCTACGGCAAGCAGTCCAAGAAGGTCTCCTTCACCATCGGCCGCAGCCAGGTGTCCGTCGTCGACGCCAAGAAGCACACCATGAAGGTGAAGCGGGACGGCAAGGTCATCAAGACCATCCCCATCACCGCGGGCGCCCCCGGTACCGAGACCTGGAACGGCCAGATGGTCATCACCGAGCGGCTCAAGGTCACCCGGATGAACGGCGAGACGGTCGGCTTCGGCGGCGAGTACGACATCAAGGACGTCCCGCACGCCATGCGCCTGAGCACCTCCGGCACGTTCATCCACGGCAACTACTGGGGCGGCAACGCCTTCGGCAACTACAACGCCAGCCACGGCTGCATCGGCCTGCGCGACACCCGCGGCGGCTGGGACAAGAAGGCCCCGGGCGCCTGGTTCTACGAGAACTCGATGATCGGTGACGTGGTCGTCGTCAAGAACTCCAACGACGCCACCATCGCCCCGGACAACGGCCTCAACGGCTGGAACATGTCCTGGGAGAAGTGGAAGGCGTAGCCTCCCCCGTTCCGCGCGGCCCCGGTGCGAGCCACGGCACCGGGGCCGCGCCGTGCCGTGCGGGACACGGGACCGGCCAGGTCTGACCGATGGCACCCACCCCGGTCGCCGTCAGTCCCCGTGCTGTGCTGTCCCGGGGGCCGGCCCCCGGACCCCCGGCCCGGTGTGACCGACCGCACCCGTCCCAGCACCGTTAGCCCCCGTTAACCTGCTGGCATGACCGTACATCTCGAAGTCGCGGACGGCGTCGGCACCCTGCGTCTGGACCGCCCGCCGATGAACGCGCTGGACGTGGCCACGCAGGACCGTCTGAAGGAACTCGCCGAGGAGGCAACGCGCCGCGACGACGTGCGCGCCGTGGTGATCTACGGCGGGGAGAAGGTGTTCGCGGCCGGCGCGGACATCAAGGAGATGCAGGCCATGGACCACACCGCGATGGTCCTGCGCGCCCGCGGCCTGCAGGACTCCTTCACGGCCGTGGCCCGCATCCCCAAGCCGGTGGTCGCCGCGGTCACCGGCTACGCGCTGGGCGGCGGCTGCGAGCTCGCGCTCTGCGCGGACTACCGCATCGCCGGGGACAACGCCAAGCTGGGCCAGCCCGAGATCCTGCTCGGCCTCATCCCGGGCGCGGGCGGCACCCAGCGCCTCTCCCGCCTCATCGGCCCGTCCCGCGCGAAGGACCTCATCTTCACCGGCCGTCAGGTCAGGGCCGACGAGGCGCTGACGCTCGGCCTGGTGGACCGGGTGGTGCCCGCCGCCGAGGTCTACGAGCAGGCGCACGCCTGGGCCGCGAAGCTGGCGAAGGGGCCGGCGCTGGCGCTGCGCGCGGCCAAGGAGTCCGTCGACACCGGCCTGGAGACGGACATCGACACCGGCCTCGCCGTCGAACGGAACTGGTTCGCGGGTCTGTTCGCCACCGAGGACCGCGAGCGCGGCATGCGCAGCTTCGTGGAGGAGGGTCCGGGCAAGGCGAAGTTCCTGTGAATCCTCGTCCCAGGGCTTGCAATTGACACGATGTCTGATCCGGGCCCCCCGGCGGGACGGTTTGTGGGAGCCTTGGTGCACCCTAAGCCTGTCGTGTCGAGGGGGCCCGTCGATTGCCGCACAGCGAGCCGTTTCCGCAGGTAGAAGCCGGTGGGAACGATCCCGGATTGCCGTTGGCATATGACGGCGGACGATTGCACTCAGGGGGCGCGCGGGGGGCGTATTCCCCCGTACCACCCCCCGGGGTGCCGGCCGGCGGCCATGATGGGGGCATGGCGGGGCTGGAGGGTCTGGGACAGCCGCGGGGAGAGGGACGCGCGACCGCGTCGCGCTGGTCGCCGACGGTCGAGGACGAACGGGCCCTGCGCGCACTGGAGTCGTACGGCGATCCGACGGAGTCCGAGGTGTCGCTGCCGTCGCTCCCCGAGTCCGCCGCCATCGCCCGCAGGATCACCCAGGTGGTGATCCTGCGCCACTGGGGCCTGACCGCACGCACCACCGAGGACGCCGTGTTATTGGTGTCCGAACTCGTGGGCAACGCCGTCCGCCACACCGGCGCCCGCGTCTTCGGACTGCGGATGCACCGCCGCCGCGGCCGGATCCGCGTCGAGGTGCGCGACCCCTCCCGCGGCCTGCCCTGCCTGATGCCGGTCCAGGAGCTGGACACCAGCGGGCGCGGCCTGTTCCTCGTCGACAAACTGGCCGACCGCTGGGGCGTCGACCTGCTGCCCCGTGGCAAGACCACCTGGTTCGAGATGCGGGTCACGGAGCGCTGAGCCCCGCCGTCCGCCGCCGGTACGGCACGGGGCCCCGCGGGCGCTAATCTGACCTGCGTCATCAGGACTCCGGGGGAGCCCGCGGAGCACCGAGAGAACACGACGAAGAGGGGCGGTCCGGTGGCGGACATCGAGGAAGCACGCAAGCAGTTCGAGCGGATCGACACGAACGGCGACGGGTTCATCACCGCCGCCGAGTTCAAGACGGCGCTCGCCCAGGGCGGAGACTGGAACGTCACCGAGGAGGTCGCCGAGGCGATCATCGCCTCCCGCGACCTGAACGGGGACAAGCTCCTGTCGTTCGACGAGTTCTGGATCCACCTCAGCAAGTGAGGCCCGCCGGGGCCCGGTCCACGCGCACGCCGCAGCGGACCGGGCCCCGAGGCGTGTGGGGACGGGGTGGCCCGAGTACCGGGGCCGACGCCGGGCACCGGCCCGGCCTCCGCGGCACCCCGTGAGGCTCAGGCCCCCTCGGCCCACTCCCTGAGGGCCGCCTCGTCGGCGAAGTCGGCCACGTTCCGGTCGAGCGGGTCGTCGGTGTACTGGTGGAAGCGCCACGCCGCCTCGACGCGGGGCTCGCCCGCCGTGACGTAGTCGGCGATCCACAGGCCGTCGCCCGCCTCGGAGGTGGTGTCGACGTCGAGCCAGAAGTCCCGGTTGCAGTACAGGACGACCCGGTGGTCCTGCGCGCGCTCCTTCACCTCGCGCAGGAAGCGGTCCTTCTCGGCGGCGCTCGCCCGGGTGCCCCCTCCCGTCGTCTCCCAGTCGACGGCCAGGACGTCACCGGGCCGCAGCGGTGCCTCGCCCAGGAAGTGTTCGGCCTGGGCGGTGAGATCGCCGGGCCACAGGAAGTGGTAGAAGCCGACGACCAGACCGGCGTCGCGCGCCCGCTTCGTCTGGTCCGTCAGCTTCGGGCTGGTGTACGTACGGCCCTCCGTCGCCTTGACGAAGACGAAGGACAGGCCGTCGGTGTCGTAGGAGGCGGGCTGGTACGAGCTCACGTCGACGCCGTGCAGCATGCGGGCTCCCTGAGGGGATCGTGGGGGGAGGGGGAGTCCGAGGAATCCTTCCCCGCACGGCGCCGCCGACCCGCCCCGGACGCGAAGTGACCGACTGTGACCGGGTGCGTCCGGGTATGGCCCCTCAGCATTCGATGATGTTCACCGCCAGCCCGCCGCGGGCCGTCTCCTTGTACTTGACCGACATGTCCGCGCCGGTCTCCTTCATCGTCTTGATGACCTTGTCCAGGGACACCTTGTGCGAGCCGTCGCCGCGCAGCGCCATCCGGGCCGCCGTGACCGCCTTGACCGCGGCCATGCCGTTGCGCTCGATGCACGGGATCTGCACCAGGCCGCCCACCGGGTCGCAGGTCAGGCCCAGGTTGTGCTCCATGCCGATCTCCGCCGCGTTCTCCACCTGCCACGGCGAGCCGCCCATCACCTCGGCGAGCGCGCCCGCGGCCATGGAACAGGCCGAGCCCACCTCGCCCTGGCAGCCGACCTCGGCACCGGAGATGGAGGCGTTCTCCTTGAAGAGCATGCCGATCGCGCCGGCCGCCAGCAGGAAGCGGACCACGCCCTCCTCGTCGGCGCCGGGCACGAAGTTGACGTAGTAGTGCAGCACGGCCGGGATGATGCCCGCCGCGCCGTTCGTCGGGGCGGTGACGACCCGGCCGCCGGCCGCGTTCTCCTCGTTCACGGCCATCGCGTAGAGGGTGATCCACTCCATGGAGAGCGCCTGCGGGTCGCCCTCCGAGCGCAGCTTGCGGGCGGTGTTCGCGGCCCGGCGGCTCACCTTGAGGCCGCCCGGCAGGATGCCCTCGCGGGACATGCCGCGCGCCACGCACGCCTGCATGACGCGCCAGATCTCCAGCAGGCCCTCGCGGATCTCCTCCTCGGTCCGCCAGGCCCGCTCGTTCTCCAGCATCAGCGCGGAGATCGACAGGCCGGTCTCCCGGGTCAGGCGCAGCAGCTCGTCACCCGTGCGGAACGGGTACTTCAGGACCGTGTCGTCCAGCTTGATGCGGTCCGCGCCGACCGCCTCCTCGTCGACGACGAAGCCGCCGCCCACCGAGTAGTACGTCTTCTCCAGCAGCGTCGCGCCCGAGGCGTCGTACGCCCACAGGGTCATGCCGTTGGCGTGGTACGGGAGCGCCTTGCGGCGGTGCAGCACCAGGTCGTCGTCGAAGGAGAAGGCGATCTCGTGCTCGCCGAGGAGGTTCAGCCGGCCGCCGGCCCTGATCTTCTCGACCCGTTCGTCGGCGGTCTCCACGTCGACCGTGCGCGGTGAGTCGCCCTCCAGGCCGAGCAGCACCGCCTTGGGCGTGCCGTGGCCGTGGCCGGTGGCGCCGAGCGAGCCGTACAGCTCGGCGCGGACGGAGGCCACCGAGCCCAGCAGGCCCTCGTTGCGCAGCCGCCGGGAGAACAGGCCGGCCGCGCGCATCGGGCCGACCGTGTGCGAGCTGGACGGGCCGATGCCGATCGAGAACAGGTCGAAGACCGAGATGGCCACGGGAGGACTCCTAGGGGTTCGGCGGACGACGCTGTCCGCCGGCGGTACAGGGGGGTGCGAGTGGGGGTGCGTGTACGACGCGGGGCATCGCGCCCACCGGTTCCAGTGTGCGCGATGCCCCGGACGTTCGTACGAATCAAAGGGTACGAAATTACTTCAGACCGGGGTACAGCGGATGCTTCGCCGCGAGGGCCGTCACCCGGGCCCGCAGCGCCTCGGCGTCGTACTCCGGCTTCAGCGTCTCGGCGATCACGTCCGCGACCTCGGCGAAGTCCTCGGCGGTGAAGCCGCGGGTGGCCAGGGCGGGCGTGCCGATGCGCAGGCCGGAGGTGACCATCGGCGGACGCGGGTCGTTCGGGATCGCGTTGCGGTTGACGGTGATCCCGACCTCGTGCAGCCGGTCCTCGGCCTGCTGGCCGTCGAGCTCCGAGGCGCGCAGGTCGACCAGGACCAGGTGCACGTCCGTGCCGCCGGACAGCACGTCCACGCCGACGGCCCGGACGTCGTCCTTCACCAGGCGCTCGGCCAGGATCCGGGCGCCCTCCAGGGTGCGGCGCTGGCGGTCCTTGAACTCCTCGGAGGCGGCGACCTTGAACGCGACCGCCTTCGCGGCGACCACGTGCTCCAGCGGACCGCCCTGCTGGCCGGGGAAGACCGCGGAGTTGATCTTCTTGGCGAGCTCGGCCGTGCTGAGGATCACACCGCCGCGGGGACCGCCGAGGGTCTTGTGGGTCGTGGTGGTGACGACGTGGGCGTGCGGCACCGGGTTCGGGTGCAGGCCCGCCGCGACCAGACCGGCGAAGTGCGCCATGTCGACCATGAGGTAGGCGCCGACCTCGTCCGCGATCCGGCGGAACGCGGCGAAGTCCAGCTGCCGCGGGTAGGCCGACCAGCCGGCCACGATCAGCTTCGGCTTCTTCTCCTTGGCGAGCCGCTCGACCTCGGCCATGTCGACGGTCCCGGTGTCGTCCACGTGGTAGGCGACCACGTCGTACAGCTTGCCGGAGAAGTTGATCTTCATGCCGTGGGTCAGGTGCCCGCCGTGCGCCAGGTTCAGGCCCATGATCGTGTCACCGGGCTTGAGCAGCGCGAACATCGCGGCGGCGTTGGCCTGCGCGCCCGAGTGCGGCTGCACGTTGGCGTGCTCGGCGCCGAAGAGCTCCTTGACCCGGTCGATCGCGATCTGCTCGATCACGTCGACGTGCTCGCAGCCGCCGTAGTAGCGACGGCCGGGGTAGCCCTCGGCGTACTTGTTGGTCAGGACGGTGCCCTGGGCCTCCATGACCGCGACCGGGGCGAAGTTCTCCGAGGCGATCATCTCGAGGGTGGACTGCTGCCGGTGCAGCTCCGCGTCGACGGCGGCCGCGACGGCCGGGTCGAGCTCGTGCAGGGGCGTGTTCAGAAGCGACATTGCGGCGACGACTCCTCAGCCGGCGATGTGGGCGTCGTACTCGGCGGCGGTCAGCAGGTCGGACGGCTCGTCGGTGATGCGCACCTTGAACAGCCAACCGCCCTCGAAGGGAGCCGAGTTCACCAGGGACGGGTCGTTCACCACGTCCTCGTTGACCGCGGTGACCTCGCCGGTGACGGGGCAGTAGAGGTCGCTGACCGACTTGGTCGACTCCAGCTCGCCGCAGGTCTCGCCCGCGGTCACCGTGTCACCGACCTCGGGGAGCTGGACGAAGACGACGTCGCCGAGCGCGTTCGCCGCGTGCTCCGTGATGCCGATCGTCGACACGCCGTCCTCGGCGTCCGACAGCCACTCGTGTTCCTTGCTGTACCGCAGGTTCTGGGGGTTGCTCATGGCCTGGATTCTCCTGTACGCGGGGGACTGCTGATGGGGGAGGGACAGCGGCGGACGCCCGTGGACGGCGGCGCGACGGCACCGGTACGCACGCGCGGACGGCTGTCCGGAAACGCTACGACGGTGTCACTTCTGACGCTTGTAGAACGGCAGCGCCACGACCTCGTACGGCTCCTGACGGCCGCGGATGTCGACGGCGACCCCCGCGGTGCCCGGGGCCGCGTGGGCCGGGTCGACGTAGGCCATCGCGATGGGCTTGCCCAGCGTCGGCGACGGCGCGCCGGAGGTGACCTCGCCGATCACCTCGTCGCCCCGGACGACCGGGTACCCGGAGCGCGGGACCCGGCGGCCCTCGGCGACCAGGCCGACCAGCACGCGGGGCGGGTTCTGCTCGGCGCGCGCGGCGGCCTCGGTGAGGGCGGCGCGGCCCACGAAGTCGCCCTCCTTCTCGAACTTCACCACCCGGCCGAACCCGGCGTCGAACGGTGTCAGCGAGCTGCTCAGCTCGTTGCCGTACAGCGGCATGCCCGCCTCCAGGCGCAGCGTGTCCCGGCAGGACAGCCCGCACGGCACCAGGCCGACGCCCTCGCCGGCCTTGGTCAGTGCCTGCCACAGCTCGACCGCGTGCTCCGGCTTCACGAACAGCTCGAAGCCGTCCTCGCCGGTGTAGCCGGTACGGGCGATCAGCGCGGGCAGACCCGCCACGGTGCCGGGCAGCCCGGAGTAGTACTTCAGGCCGTCCAGGTCGGCGTCGGTGAGGGAGGCGAGGACGGCGACGGACTCGGGGCCCTGCACGGCGAGCAGCGCGTAGGCGTCGCGGTCGTCGCGCACCTCGGCGTCGAACCCGGCCGACCGCTCCACCAGCGCGTCGAGGACCGTCTGCGCGTTGGAGGCGTTGGCGACGACCAGGTACTCCGACTCGCCGAGCCGGTAGACGATCAGGTCGTCGAGGATGCCGCCGTCCTCGGCGCAGATCATCGTGTAGCGGGCCCGGCCCTGTTTGACCGTGCCGATGTTGCCGACCAGGGCGTGGTCGAGGAGCGCGCGCGCCTGCGGACCGCTGACCGTGATCTCACCCATGTGGGAGAGGTCGAAGAGCCCGGCCCGGTTGCGGACGGCGAGGTGCTCGTCGCGTTCCGAGCCGTAGCGCAGCGGCATGTCCCAGCCGGCGAAGTCGGTCATCGTCGCGCCGAGCGCGCGATGCACGGCATCGAGCGCGGTCCGGCGGAGTTCGGTACTGCTCATCGGTAGGTCTCCCAGTGGCGATGGGGTCCCCCCGCGCCGGGGCAGCTGCTCGAGCGGGCCGAGGCCGGTCCTGGGGCAGCAGGACGGCGTGGGGAGGGCGAGGACATTCCTCCCCATCTGTCATCGGAACCTGAGAGGTTCGCCATGACCGCCCGCGCAGGGGACGGCGTACGGCTTGCACCTTGGGTGGAGCCACCGGAGCAGTGTCGCGACGGCCCGCTTTTCAGATGTGCCTCGCCCGCGCGGTAACGGGGCCTGAGAGATTCAAGGGAGGGACTTGCTCCTTCGGCGCCCCGGCGTGCCACAAGTGCCGGAGACTCTCCCGCGCGGATTCAAACGGCCGGTATGCAGTTGGCGGGCTCATCATTGCACGCATTCCGGGGGCGCGGCAGGGGGACCCTTCTCAGGGGACGCGCAGGGTGCGCGCCCGGTCACAGCGGGCTGTGACCGGCCTGTTGCGGGAAACGGACGGAAACCAGTGACACCCCGCATTACCTTCTCTTTACAGCCGGCTGGGCGCGGGACTCCGGTACCCGGCCCCAGGGGAGGACACACGGTGAACAGGACCACGGCGTACGCCGGCGCGACGGGCGCCCCACCGCCCGACCGGCCGGTCGTCCCGGCCCCGTCGGCCCCGTCGGCCCCGTCGGCCG
>NZ_JAAGMD010000876.1 GCF_010548465.1 Streptomyces sp. SID14436
GGAGCCGACCGGCGCGCGCTTCGATGGCGGCCCGCCGGGCGGCATCGGGATCCGTGGCGGGAGCGGGGCCGAGGGCCGGGTCGGCGGTGAATCCGGGCGGCCAGGACGGCCCGCCTCCGGGTCCCTGCCCCTGCCCCTGCCCTTGTCCGTGTCCGTGTCCGGCGCCCTGTCCCGGTCCTGACCGCAGGCCGGACCCCGGGACGCCGCCTGGAGCCATCGGCGCACCCCCGGGTGCCACCTGCGTCAACGCGTGAGGCCCAGCCGCTCCGGCCGCGGCACCCGGCGCCCCTGCGACCGGTCCCGCCGAGGGCCGTCCGGCTACCGCCGGGCGCGGCCCGGCCTCCGGACCCGGGTCGGATTCCGGGTCGTCGGGGGCGACGTCCGGCACCGGGTCGTATCCGCAGAGTGCCTCTTCCGCCGCGCCCACGGCCAGACCGGTCAGCATCACCCGGCCGTCGTCGCAGACGAGCACCGTGCGGGCGGTGATGTTGCGGTGCACCCAGCCGTGGGAATGCAGCACCCGCAGCGCCATCAGGACGTCGGCGGCCACCTCCGCCGCCCGGTACGGCGACAGCGGCTTCTCGGCCAGCAGCGCGGACAGCGGACGCGCCGACACCAGCTCACTGACGATCCACAGCGAACCGCCCTCCGCGAACACGTCGAAGACCTGGTCCAGTCGCGGATGGTCGGGGATCGCGGCAGCCGCCTGCGCGGCCTCCACCGCCCGCCGCACCACCGGATCCGCCGGCCGCCGCGTGCCCGCCCGCCCGGACGGACGCCCGGACGAGCGCCCGGAGACACGCCGCTCGCCCCCGTCACGTGCCGTGAAACCGTCGGGAAGGCCCTCGGCGTCGAGCACCTCCGCCTCGACCACCTCGGGCAACGGCACCTGCCTGACCAGCACTTCCTGCCCGCTGTAGGTGTCGAAGGCGCGCGTTTCGGTCAGTTCGTACTCGTCGGAGGGCGGCAGCGGCAGGCGGTAGCGGTCGGCGAGAACACGCCCCGCGTAGTCGTCCACAATGCCTCCCCCGGCGGTACGGTCGGTCAATTCCGTTCGTACGGCGGACCATTCCCGCTGCGTACGGTCCGCAAGCACTCACGATACGTGCCGGAGGCAACCCGCAAAGCGGGGATGCCACATCTCACTCCCCATTCCGCGGGCCGCTCATGCACGACCTGGCCGACGACTTCCCCGACGACCTCGCCCGTACGCGGATCCGGCTGTCGGGTCCCTCTCGGCCGGCCACCGAATCCCGTACCGGCCGCGCGTCGGACCCGTACCGGCCGTGCGTCGCTCAGGACTTCGGCTGGAACGTCTCCGTCAGCGTCCGCCACGTCGTCTTGCGCTGCTCGCCGTCCCAGTCGGCGGCCTTGGCCGTGTACATCAGCGCGTACCCGACCCGACCCTCGACGACGAACCCCCGGTCGATGGTGCGGTACTTGGTCCCGCCCTCGGTGTAGGTGAATTCCCAGTCGGCCGCGTTCCAGCCGCGGTAGTCCACCTTCTCTATGCGGATCTGCCGGTACTGCGCACGCCGCATGAAGCGTTCCTGGCTCTTCCAGTCGGCGACGGGGTCGCTCTTGGGCGTCGACGTCCAGGCGATGAGCAGCTTCTGCCCGCCGGGCCCGGTGAACCGGTCGCCCGCGGCACCCGTCGAGACGTACTTCCAACCGTCGGGCAGACCGATCGAGTAGCCCTGCTTCCCCTGGTGCGTCCGGTCGGCCGAGACGTCCGCGCCGCTACCGGACCCGTCCGTGTCGCCGTCCGTGTCGTCCTCGTCCTGGTTGGCGCTGGGGGCGTTGTCCCCGGCACCGCTGCCCGAACCTCCGCCCGCGCCGTCCGCCGAACCGTCGGGCTGGGCGTCGCCGCCCTTGTCGCCCTCGTCGCCCTTCGTGTCGGCACTGGGCGTCGCCCCGGCCACCGTCTTGTCTCCGCTGCCACCCTTGGCTCCGTCGGTTCCCTCGTCGCCTCCGAGGGTCAGCGCGAGCACGGTGCCGAGTACGGCGAGCGCCACGACCACCGCGATCACGATCAGCGTCCGCCGCGGCACCACGTCGGTCAGCGGCGCACGGCGCACCGGCCTCGGCGGCAGGTCCGGCGGCGTCATCACGGGCCACCCCGAACTCCGCCCGCTCGAACCGGATTTCGTGCCCTGTCCCGTGCCGCCTGCCTGCTGGCCGGCGCCCGCCCCGGAGGCCGCCGATCCCGGGGAGGACGGGGACGAGGACGAGGAGGGCTGGGACGAGGAGGACGACGAAGAGGCAGAGGACGAGGACGTCGAGGCCGGGGAAGGAGAAGCGGACGGCGGTGAAGAGGGGGCAGGGGGCGCGGTGGAGGCGGATGCCGCCGGGGCGGCGGACGCGGTGGAGGCCGCGGCCGGCGTGCCCGATCCACGGGGGCCCGGGACCGTGCCGGAACCCGAAGCCGCCGTATCGCCTGCCGTCTTGGCGCGCGCCGCGAGAGCCGCACCGGCGGCCCCTGCGGCGGCGGCCATCTTGCGTACGGAACTCAACGCGCCCCGCAGCCGCTCGCCGGCCTCCTCGCCCCGCTCCCCCCGGCCACGCCCCGCGGGCTGCTCGGGCAGCGGTACGACCTTCGTCGCGTCCGCCGGTTCGGGCTCCTCCGTGCGGGGTTCGGGCGCGTGGATGACCGAGTTCAGCATCGCCCGCGCCCCGGCGTCGTCGAGCCGCTGGGCGGGGTCCTTGGTGAGCAGCCCGTGGATGACGTCCCGCAGCGGTCCGGCGTTCTTCGGCTCCTCGAGCGGTTCCGTCATCACCGCCGTGAGCGTGGCGATCGCGGACCCCTTGTCGTACGGCGGGGCGCCTTCCACCGCCGCGTACAACAGCCCGCCCAGCGACCACAGGTCGGCCGCCGGTCCCGGCTTGTGTCCGCGGGCGCGTTCCGGGGAGATGTAGGAGGGGGCACCGACCAGCATGCCGGTCGAGGTGATGGACGGGTCGCCCTCGACTTGCGCGATGCCGAAGTCGGTCAGCACGACCCGGCCGTCCTCGGCGATCAGCACGTTGGACGGCTTGACGTCCCGGTGCAGGATGCCCTCACGGTGTGCCGACCGCAGAACGTCCAGCACGGCGAGCCCGACCTCGGCGGCGCGCCGGGGCTCCAGGAGACCGTCCTCCCGGATGGCCTCGGCGAGCGACTTGCCCTCGACGAGTTCCATGACGATCCAGGGCCGGTCGTCCTCCTGGACCACGTCGAAGACGGTCACCGCGCTGTTGTTGCGGATCCGGGCGATCGCCTTGGCCTCGCGCAGCGTCCGGGTGATCAGCCGGCGCTTCTCCTCCTCGTCGATGTTCGACGGGAAGCGGAGTTCCTTGACGGCGACGGTCCGGCCCAGGGTCTCGTCCTCGGCGCGCCACACCGTCCCCATGCCGCCGCGGCCGAGCACATCTCCCAGCCGGTACCGCCCGGCGAGGAGGCGTGCGCTCTTGTCCTGACGAGATGTCCCCGCCCGCTCCGGCTCCGACATGCGTCCCCTCATGCAACCCGCCCTGACAGAGCCTTCATTGTCCCTCACCCGACAAGTGCCCGACGCCCAGGGTGTCTCGGGCGGACGCCCCGGCCCCAGGGGATCACGGCCCCGGATGAAGGGCGCGTAAAGGCGCCTTGCATGATGTGTTCCCCCGACCAGGGAGGAGCCCGGATGCCGTCGCTACGGACACTACTGGCCGTTCCTGTGTCCCTGGCCCTGCTCGCCTGGGCTCCGGCCGCCTCCTCGGCCCCGGCGGACCAGCCCACGAACGCGATCCTCCCCCTGCTGGTCACCGGGGGCGAGGCGTCCGCGGCGGCACTCCTGGCCAAGGAGGAGAGCGGATACCGCTACGCGGACGCGGGAGGCGATGTGGCACGGTCCGACCACTTCCGCGCCGGGAGCATCACCAAGACGTTCGTGGCGACCGTGGTGCTCCAACTGGCCGAGGAAGACCGGCTGTCGCTGTCCGACACGGTGGAGGAACACCTGCCGGGCGTGGTGCGGGGTGCGGGCAACGACGGCCGCGCGCTGACCCTGCGTTCCCTGCTGACCCACACCAGCGGTCTGTACGACTTCGCCGCCGACACCCGTGGCACGGTCCCCCTCACGCCGCTCCAGTCCATACGTCTGGCTCTCACCCACCCTCCGGCCGACCCAGGCCGCTACTCCTACTCGAACACCAACTACGTGCTGCTCGGCCTGGTCGTCGAGCAGGTCACCGGCCGCTCCTACGCCACCGAGGCCGAGCGGCGCATCATCGCTCCGCTGAGTCTGACGGGCACCTCCTTTCCCGGATCGCGCACATCCCTGCCCTCGCCGCACGGCCGGGCCTACGCCGCCGACGGAACCGATGTCACCGAACTCGACCCGCGGGTGGCCGGCGCCGCGGGCGAGCTGGTGACCACGCTCGCCGATCTAGACCGCTTCTACGCGGCCCTGCTCGGCGGTGAACTGCTGCCCCCGCGCTGGATGCGCGAGATGCTCGACACCCGTGCCGCACATGGCTCGTACGGCATGGGCCTCTACCCGGAGACGCTTCCCTGCGGCACCACGGTGTGGGGACACAACGGCCGGATCTCCGGCAGCTACGTGCGCACCGCGGCCACCGTCGACGGCGAGCGTGTCCTCACTCTCCGGGTGAACTCGGACGCGATAGCGGATCCCGGCCTGGAGCCCGCGGTGCTCGCGGCCGAGTTCTGCCCCCGCACCTGGTAGAACGGCCGGATACCGAACGAAGATCCCCGAATGCGGCACTCGTTCGAGTGAATCCCCTACCGCGGAACGATGTCCGGAGCGCCCAGCCTCGCCGCGTCGGCGGTGAGGTCGTCGGGCTGCCGCTGCGACTCCCGCTCGGCCTCCACCCGCTTCTCGTAGTGCTGCACCTCGCGCTCGATCTGGTCCTTGTCCCAGCCCAGTACCGACGCCATCAGCTCCGCGGCCTCGCGGGCGCTGCGCGTGCCCCGGTCGAAGGTCTCGATCGAGATGCGGGTGCGGCGGGTCAGCACGTCGTCCAGGTGGCGGGCACCCTCGTGCGAGGCGGCGTAGACGACCTCGGCCCGCAGGTAGTCGTCGGCGGCCTGCAGCGGCTCACCCAGCGCGGGGTCGGAGACGATGAGGTCGAGGACCTCATCGGCCATCGCCCCGTACCGGTTCAGCAGGTGCTCGACCCGCACCGGGTGCAGTCCCGTCCGCGCGGCAATGCGCGCCCGGGCGTTCCACAGGGCACGGTAGCCTTCGGCGCCCAGCAGGGGCACCTCCTCGGTGACGCAATCGGCGACCCGCATGTCGAGCCCGTGCACGGCCTCGTCCACGGCGTCCTTGGCCATGACCCGGTAGGTCGTGTACTTGCCGCCCGCGACCACGACGAGTCCGGGCACGGGGTGCGCCACGGTGTGCTCGCGGGACAGCTTGCTGGTGGCGTCGGACTCGCCGGCCAGGAGCGGCCGCAGTCCGGCGTACACACCCTGCACGTCGTCCCTGGTGAGCGGCACCGCGAGCACCGAGTTCACGTGCTCCAGGAGGTAGTCGATGTCGGCGCTGGACGCGGCCGGGTGGGCCTTGTCGAGGTCCCAGTCGGTGTCGGTGGTGCCGACGATCCAGTGGCGGCCCCAGGGGATGACGAACAGCACGGACTTCTCGGTGCGCAGGATGAGCCCGGTCGTGGAGTGGATGCGGTCCTTGGGGACGACCAGGTGGATGCCCTTGGAGGCACGCACATGGAACTGGCCGCGCTCGCCCACCATGCCCTGGGTGTCGTCGGTCCACACACCGGTGGCGTTGACCACCTGCTTGGCACGGATCTCGTACTCCCCGCCGCCCTCGAGGTCCTGGACCCGGGCGCCGACGACCCGTTCACCCTCCCGGAGGAAGCCGGTGACCCGCGCGTGGTTGGCGGTCTTCGCGCCGTAGGCCGCGGCGGTGCGCACCAAGGTGGCCACGAAGCGGGCGTCGTCCACCCGCGCGTCGTAGTACTGGAGTGCGCCGACCAGCGCGTCCTTCTTCAGGCAGGGCGCCACGCGCAGGGCGTGACGACGGGTCAGGTGCCGGTGCACGGGCAGACCCCGGCCGTGCCCCCGGGCCATGGACATGGCGTCGTACAGCGCCACGCCCGACCCGGCGTACAGCCGCTCCCAGCCCTTGTGCTGCAGCGGATACAGGAAGGGGACCGGCTTCACGAGATGCGGCGCCAGCCGTTCCAGCAGCAGTCCCCGTTCCTTCAACGCCTCGCGCACGAGGGGGAAGTCCAGCATCTCCAGATACCGCAGCCCGCCGTGGATCAGCTTGCTGGAGCGGCTGGACGTGCCGGACGCCCAGTCGCGCGCCTCGACCAGTCCTGTGGACAGACCGCGCGTCACGGCGTCGAGCGCCGTGCCCGCGCCCACCACGCCTCCGCCGACGACCAGCACGTCCAGCTCGCGCTCGGCCATGGATGCGAGTGACTCGGCGCGTTGCGCCGGCCCCAGTGTCGCTGTCCTCACCGCTGCCTCCCGCTCATCGGTCGCATCGGCCGCACCCGTCGGGCGAAGCCCGGTTCTTCCCCTCCCTCATGCCCAAATTCTGACCGGGTTGCCCGACTTCAGCCACCACGGACCGGTGACCTGTGGACAACGCCGGAGGGACGACTCTCCGAAACTCAGCCGATCAATCCCGCATATCGGTCATATTTACTCCTAGTCTGACATTGCGCTCGCCCGTCCTGTCCACAGGGCTTGCGCACCTGTCCCACTTCGGCTATCGGGAAGGACGGTCAACGCCATGCCCGCAGATCTCGCCGTCATCGGTCTCGGTCCGTACGGCCTGCCGCCGGCCCAGGCCGCGGTCGCAGCAGGCATCCCCACCATCGGCTACCGGACCGGACCCGAGGCGAGCTCCCTCAGCCCGGCGGAGCTGCGCCGCATGCTCGCCCAGGGCTTCCGCGTGACCGCGAACCCGGCCGAGCTGGGGCGGGTGCGCACCGTCCTCATCTGCGCGCCGGCCGTGCGGGGGGCCGACGGCGACCCGGACCTATCCCAGGTGGAGGCCGCCGCCCGCACCCTCGCGCCCCGGCTGCGCCCGCACACCACGGTGATCGTGGAGTCCCCGGTGGTCCCCGGGACGACGGAGGGTTTCCTGCTCCCCCTCCTGGAGCAGGGGTCGGGACTCCGCGCCGGCCGCGATTTCCACCTCGCCCACTCCCCCAGTCGGGTCGATCCCGGCAACCGGGACTTCACGCCCGCCAACACGCCGAAGGTCATCGGCGGCCTCACCTCCGCCTGCACCGAGTCCGCCGCCGCCTTCTACGGGCGGCTCACCGACAAGGTCGTCCGGGCGCGCGGGCTGCGTGAGGCGGAGACCGTGCAGCTGCTGGAGAGCACCTTCCGGCACGTGAACATCGCCCTGGTCAACGAGATGGCGGTGCTCTGCCACGACCTCGGCGTCGACCTCTGGGACGTCATCCGCTGTGCGGAGACCAAGCCCTTCGGTTTCCAGGCCTTCCGCCCCGGCCCGGGGGTCGGGGGCCACGCCGCCCCCCAGGGCCTCACCACCGGCACCGGCCGCACGCTGCGCATGGCGGAACTGGCCGAGCAGGTCAACAGCGGGATGCCGGGATACGTCGTCCAGCGTGCCGCCGCGCTCCTCAACGAGCACGGGAAGTCCGCGCGCGGCGCGCGCGTGCTGCTGCTCGGCGTCACCTACAAGGCCGACCTCGCCGACCAGCAGGGCAGCCCGGCCCGGGAGATCGCGGTACGGCTGATGGAGCTGGGTGCCTCGGTCAGCTACCACGACCCTCACGTGCCGTCCTGGAGCGTCCTCGACCGGCCCGTTCCGCGCGCCGACTCCCTGTACGAGGCGGCGGCCGACGCCGACCTGACGATCCTGCTCCAGCAGCACCGCACGTACGACCTGCAGGGCCTGTCGGTGAAGGCCCAGCTGCTGCTGGACACGCGCGGGGCCACGCCCACGGGGGCGGCCCACCGGCTGTGACGCGGGGCGCGCCACGCGCGTGTGCCGGCGAACCGGACTCGGCACCGCCCCGGCCGCACACACGCGCCGGGCACCACCGCGGCCGCACACACGTGCGCCCGGCACCGACCGGATCCCCGGATGTCCCGACGGCACCCACGCGCCCCTCAGCCCTCGCCCCCCCCGCATGCCGAAGGGCCGGTCACCCACCAGGTGACCGGCCCTTCGGGCTGTCGCGACGGGAGACGCGCCGGAGTTACCGCCGGTGCTCGGAGTCGGCGACGGTGACCTCCACGCGCTGGAACTCCTTGAGCTCGCTGTAGCCGGTGGTCGCCATGGCGCGGCGCAGGGCGCCGAAGAAGTTCATGGAGCCGTCCGGGGTGTGGGAGGGGCCGGTGAGGATCTCCTCGATCGTGCCGACCGTGCCGAGGTCGACCTTCTTGCCGCGCGGCAGCTCCTCGTTGACGGCCTCCATGCCCCAGTGGTGGCCGCGGCCGGGGCCGTCGGTGGCCCGCGCGAGCGGCGAGCCCATCATCACGGAGTCGGCGCCGCAGGCGATCGCCTTGGGCAGGTCGCCGGACCAGCCGACCCCGCCGTCCGCGATGACGTGCACGTACCGGCCGCCGGACTCGTCCATGTAGTCGCGGCGGGCCGCGGCCACGTCGGCCACCGCGGTGGCCATCGGCACCTGGATGCCCAGCACGTTGCGCGTGGTGTGCGCGGCGCCGCCGCCGAAGCCGACGAGCACACCGGCGGCGCCGGTGCGCATCAGGTGCAGGGCCGCGGTGTAGGTGGCGCAGCCGCCGACGATCACGGGCACGTCGAGCTCGTAGATGAACTGCTTGAGGTTGAGCGGCTCGTGCGAGCTGGAGACGTGCTCCGCGGACACGGTCGTACCGCGGATGACGAAGATGTCGACGCCCGCGTCCACCACGGCCTTGGAGAACTGGGCGGTGCGCTGCGGGGAGAGCGCGGCGGCGGTCACGACGCCGGAGTCGCGCACCTCCTTGATCCGCTGCCCGATCAGCTCCTCCTTGACGGGGGCCGCGTAGATCTCCTGCAGGCGGCGGGTCGCGGTCTCCGCGTCGAGGCCGACGATCTCGTCGAGCAGCGGCTGCGGGTCCTCGTGGCGCGTCCACAGGCCCTCGAGGTTGAGCACGCCGAGGCCGCCGAGCTCGCCGATGCGGATCGCCGTGGCCGGCGAGACGACCGAGTCCATGGGAGCGGCCAGGAACGGCAGCTCGAAACGGTAGGCGTCGATCTGCCAGGCGATCGAGACCTCCTTCGGGTCCCGCGTACGGCGGCTGGGGACGACCGCGATGTCGTCGAAGGCGTACGCCCTGCGGCCGCGCTTGCCGCGCCCGATCTCGATCTCAGTCACGTCTGTGGCCTTTCCCTGTTGCGTTGCAGCGCCTTCCAGTATCCCCGACGGTGACGACGGCCACCGCCCCGGACGTACGGCGAGGGCGGCCCCGGATCCGTCCGGAGCCGCCCTCGCCCGAGGCGGCCGCTACTGGCGGCTGTAGTTCGGTGCCTCGACCGTCATCTGGATGTCGTGCGGGTGGCTCTCCTTGAGGCCCGCGGAGGTGATCCGGACGAAGCGGCCGTTCTCCTGCAGCTCCGGCACGGTGCGGCCGCCGACGTAGAACATCGACTGGCGCAGACCGCCGACCAGCTGGTGGACGACGGAGGCGAGCGGGCCCCGGTAGGGGACCTGGCCCTCGATGCCCTCGGGGACGAGCTGCTCGTCGGAGGCGACGCCCTCCTGGAAGTAGCGGTCCTTGGAGAACGACTTGCGGTCGCCGCGCGTCTGCATGGCGCCGAGCGAGCCCATGCCGCGGTACGACTTGAACTGCTTGCCGTTGATGAACATCAGCTCACCGGGGGACTCCTCGCAGCCGGCGAGCAGCGAGCCCAGCATCACCGTGTCCGCGCCGGCGACCAGGGCCTTGGCGATGTCGCCGGAGTACTGCAGGCCGCCGTCGCCGATGACCGGGACCCCGGCGTCCTTGGCGGCGAGCGCGGCCTCGTAGATGGCCGTGACCTGCGGGACGCCGACGCCGGCGACGACGCGGGTGGTGCAGATGGAGCCGGGGCCGACGCCGACCTTGATGCCGTCGCAGCCCGCGTCGACGAGGGCCTTGGCGCCGTCGCGCGTGGCGACGTTGCCGCCGATGACGTCGACGCCGGAGGAGTTGGACTTGATCTTGGCGACCATGTCGCCGACCAGCCGGGAGTGGCCGTGGGCGGTGTCGACGACGATGAAGTCGACGCCCGCCTCGATCAGGGCCTGGGCGCGCTCGAAGGCGTCACCGGCGACACCGACCGCGGCGCCGACCAGGAGCCGGCCCTCGCCGTCCTTGGCGGCGTTGGGGTACTGCTCGGCCTTGACGAAGTCCTTGACCGTGATCAGGCCCTTGAGCACGCCGTGGTCGTCGACCAGCGGCAGCTTCTCGATCTTGTGGCGGCGCAGCAGCTCCATGGCGTCCGTGCCGGAGATCCCGACCTTGCCGGTGACCAGGGGCATGGGGGTCATGACCTCGCGCACCTGGCGGGAGCGGTCGGTCTCGAAGGCCATGTCGCGGTTGGTGACGATGCCGAGCAGCCGCTTGTTGCCGTCGGTGACGGGCACGCCGCTGATGCGGAACTTGGCGCACAGCGCGTCGGCCTCGGCGAGCAGGGCGTCGGGGTGGATGGTGATCGGGTCGGTGACCATGCCGGACTCGGAGCGCTTCACCAGGTCGACCTGGTTGGCCTGGTCCTCGATGGACAGGTTGCGGTGCAGGACACCGACACCGCCCTGGCGGGCCATCGCGATCGCCATGCGGGCCTCGGTCACCTTGTCCATGGCGGCGGACAGCAGCGGGATGTTGACCCGCACGTTCCGGGAGACGTGCGAGGCGGTGTCGATCTGGTCGGGCGCCATGTCCGACGCGCCCGGCAGCAGCAGCACGTCGTCGTAGGTCAGCCCGAGTGTCGCGAATTTACCGGGCACTCCGTCGACGTTGGCAGTCATGACACCTTCCCCAAATGGCCTTGATCGGTGCGGATGCCCATGCTAACGGGAAGGACGGGTGGCTCATTCCACGATCACGCAAGGCTCCGGTCTTCGTATGTTCGTACGGGGCCGGTCCCGGGGCCGTTCAGCGGCCGAAGGGGCGGCCGGACGCGCGTGGTTACTGCTCGGCCAGGGCGCGCAGTCTGCTGAGCGCGCGGTGCTGGGCGACCCGGACCGCGCCGGGTGACATTCCCAACATCTGCCCGGTCTCCTCCGCGGTGAGGCCGACGGCGATGCGCAGCAGGAGCAGCTCGCGCTGGTTCTCGGGCAGGTTGGCCAGCAGTTTCTTGGCCCACTCGGCGTCGCTGCTGAGCAGGGCGCGCTCCTCCGGTCCGAGCGAGTCGTCGGGCCGCTCGGGCATCTCGTCGGAGGGGACGGCCGTCGAGCCGGGGTGGCGCATGGCGGCGCGCTGGAGGTCGGCGACCTTGTGCGCGGCGATGGCGAAGACGAACGCCTCGAAGGGGCGCCCGGTGTCCTTGTAGCGGGGCAGCGCGAGCAGCACGGCGACGCAGACCTCCTGGGCGAGGTCCTCGACGAAGTGCCGGGCGTCGCCCGGGAGGCGGGACAGCCGGGTGCGGCAGTAGCGCAGGGCCAGGGGATGGACGTGCGCCAGCAGGTCGTGGGTGGCCTGCTCGTCGCCGTCGACCGCGCGATGGACGAGCGCACCGATCGCCCCTTGGGCAGTGCCCGCCTCGTCGTCGCGCATCGGTCCATGGTGCCTTGCGGCCGACGGGTCCGCGGCACCGCGTCCCTTGTTGTGCACCGAAGCGTTATGAGCAGGTGCGCCGGAACTCATCCCTCGCGCCCTCCCCTTCCGCTCGACCGACTCGTCCCCGAGGAACTCCACACCTCAAGGATGCGTCATCCGCGGCGAAACGAGCAGCGGGCACCCGGTGACCACCGCCCCCACGCAGGTGGGGCGGCCGCGCGGGGTGTCCGCCACGGCATGTCCGGGAGGCCCTGGGACCTGTCGTTCGGATCGGGCCGGGGTCGCGGGGACCCGGCCTCCTCCGGCCCGGCCGGGGTACGGGTCCGTCCGCCGCGCCCGGGGCGCCGCCGCCGGCGACCGGTGACCGCGCGTGTGCGGCC
>NZ_JAAGMD010000893.1 GCF_010548465.1 Streptomyces sp. SID14436
CCGGGGCGGCCGGCCGGCGTCGCGGGACGCCGGCCGGCCGCCGGTCCGGCGGGGCCGGGGCTCAGCCACGACGGCGTACCTGCCAGATGGCGGCCGCGCCCAGGAACACCACGACGGCGATCCCGGCGACGAGTCCCAGCGACGGTCCGCCGTCACCGTCCGAGGAGTCCGCGGACGGCGCGGCGTCCGACGACTCCGGGGAGTCCTTGCCGGAGGTCTCGCCGCCCGATGCCGTGCCCGAGACCTGTTCCCCACAGCCCGACTTCGGGTAGCCCTCGATGGCGCACAGCAGGGCGTTGGTGTCGTAGCGCAGCGGCTTGGCCACGGCGGCCAGGGCCTGCGCGGTCGTCGCGTTCTCGGCGACCCGGGCGCAGACCGTGCGCCCCTCGGGCGGGGTCTCGCCGGACGGGGCGTCGGCGGCGGTGCCGAAGTCGAGGACCAGCGCGACCCGCTTGCGGCCGTCCTGCGCCGGGGTGCCGGCACAGATGGTGTCGAAGCCGGCCGCGCCGCGGGGCTTGGCGGCGTCGCCGGAGTCCTCGCTGACGGAGAAGCGGAAGCCCTGGACGTCGCCGTCGGCGGGCCGGGCCGTGGAGGGGCCCTCGGTGGCGTACGTCCACTGTCCGCCGTCGCGCTCCCAGAAGGACCAGTAGCGGTAGCCGACCGCCTGCGCCTGGCCCGCGCCCGCCAGCACGGCGGACAGGGGCACGAGCGCGGTCAGGAGCAGGACGGTGAGCCGGCGGATCACGACTGCTGCCGCTTGTTGCGGCCGCTGATCAGGAACCCGATGCCGATACCGGCGACCAGGCAGACGCCGACGAACCACCAGATGCCGAAGCCGGAGTCCGACTCGTCCTTCTTCTCGTCCGCGTCGGACGCGCCGGTCTTCTCCGCCGCCCGGTCCGCGGCCGGGGCCGGGCCGGTCGCGCCGAGCTTCTCGACCAGGTCGGTACCGCCGAAGGCACGGGGGTCGGCGCCGGTGGCGTGGGCGGCCAGGATCAGCTGGGCGTAGGCGGCGGGGCCGCTCTGGGCGGCCCAGTCGGTGGCGTTCTTCTCCAGCCAGGCCAGCGACTTCTTCGCGGGGGCGGTCGCGCCCTGCGCGGACAGCGCCACGACCGCGTCGGCGGTGTTGCCGTAGTCGGGCTGGTCCTCGGCGCCGGGGAGGGAGGAGACGAGGTGGCCCCCCTCGGCCAGGGCCTCGGTGAGGTACGCGGCGCCGTTGGCCGCGGCCTGCTCGGGGGTGTCCGCCTTCACGCAGCCGTCGGCGGCCGTCCCGTCGCCCTTGCCGGGCTCGACGACCAGGCCGGCGCCGAGGGAGCCGAGCACACCGGCGGCGGTGGCGTCCGCGTTGGGCACCAGGGCGCCCTTCTTGTCGGGCTGGAAGGCGAAGGCCCCCGGGCCCTCCTTGTCGTCGCAGGGCAGGGCCAGCTTCCGCAGCGCGTCGTAGGGGGACCTGCCGTCCTTCGTCACCTCGCCGGGCTTCTCCCCGGCGGCGGCCAGCGCGCCGACGACGACGGAGGTGGAGTTGGTGTCGCTGGCACCGCCCGCGGTGTAGCCCCAGCCGCCGTCCTTGTTCTGCACCGACTTCAGCCAGTCGACGGCCTTGCCGGTGACGTCGTCGTGCCCGCCGAGCGCGGTGAGCGCCTGCACCGCGGCGGCGGTCTGGTTGGTGTCCACCATCGTCTTGGCGTCGCACGCCTCGGAGGTGTCGGCACGGTACGGGCCGAAGGATCCGTCGGCGCACTGCTGCCCGGTCAGCCAGTCGACGGCAGACGCGGCGGGCCGGACCCCGGCGGTGTCCTGGGCGAGCAGGGCGAGCGACTGGCGCCAGACGCCGTCGTACTGCGGGTCGCTGTCGCCGAAGAGGGCGGCGGGCAGTTTCGCGGACGGCGACGGGGACGGGTCGGCTGCGGCCGGCGCGGCGGCGCCGATCACGGCGACGGCGGCCAGGACCGCGGCGCCACGGCGGAGGTTCATGATGGGCGGGTGCCTCTCCCTGAGGGGAGTCGGGCAGCACGGGACACCCCGGCGGCTCGGCTCCGTATACCTCGACGGTGCCGTGCTCCGGCGGACTGCCGGGCACGTGAGCCGGTCACGATCCGTGCGGGGCATTCCGGCTCGCCGTCCGCTGGGACGGCTCACGGCTGCGGGTCAGCGCCGGATTCGCACCGGCTTCCCCCCGTACGGGTGTGATGACGACGCGGCCACTCTACCCGCCCCCCGAACAGGCGACCGGGGCCGGTGGGCGGGAGGTGGCCGAGGTCACGTGGGGGGTGTGACGGGGCGGGCGGGGTTGCGGCGGGGCGGGCGCGGGCGGGAGGGAGCCGGGCGACGGGGCGGGTGTCCGGTGGCTCGGACCGCGACGTACGTCGCCGGGTCGCTGCCGGGGACCGCCTCGGCGCGGCCCAGTTTCACCAGGCGGCGCAGGTGGGACTCCGCCTCGGACACGGCGATGGTGCGGGACCCGTAGGGGATCTGGGCCCAGGGGCGGTTCCACTCCATGCGCTCCGCGAGCTGCCAGGGCGTGAGCGGGTCGGTCAGGAGGGCGGGCAGTCCGGTGAGCCGGGTCTCGTGGTGGGCGAGGAGCTCGGCGACGCGGGCGCCGGGGCCCGCCGGACCAGCAGACGGGCCGCCGGCCGGTACCGTGGCGTGCGGGCGGTGTCACGTGTCCCTGGTGGTCCGTGGTGTCACGTGTCCGTGGTGCCGCCGGCCGGCCCCGTCAGGGGTCGCCCGCCTCCGGGGCCGTCACGTCGATCAGCCGGCACACCGTCTCGATGTCGATCTTCACCTGGGCGATGGAGGCCCGCCCCGACAGCCAGGTGATCAGGGTCGAGTGCCAGGTGTGCTCGATGACCCGCACCGCGGACAGCTGGTCGGCGGTGGGGTGCTCCAGGCCCATGGCGTCCAGGATGATCGCCGTGGTCTGGCGCGACACCTGGTCGACCTCCGGGCTCACGCTGCGGTCCGCGAAGGTCAGGGCGCGCACCATGGCGTCGGCCAGGTGCGGCTCCCGCTGGAGCGCGCGGAAGGCCCGCATCAGGGTCTCCGCGACCCGCTCGGCCGCCGTCTCCCCGGCCGGGGGCTTCTTCCGGAGCGTGCCGTGCATGTGCTCCAGCTGGTCCTGCATCGTGGCGACCAGCAGGTGGATCTTGGACGGGAAGTAGCGGTACAGCGTGCCCAGGGCCACCTGTGAGGACTCCGCGACCTCACGCATCTGGACCGCGTCGAACCCGCCCCGGCCGGCCAGTTGGGCGCTCGCGTGCAGGATGCGGCGCCGACGGGCCTCCTGCCGCTCGGTGAGCGGGGACGCCGGGGAGGGGGGCCGTGCGCCGCCGGCTCCGGTTCCGGCCGTGGCCGTCCTGTCCGCCTTGGCCGGCCTGGCCGCCTTGGTCGCCTTGTCTGGGTTGGCTTCCGCGGGCATGGGTCCCGTTCCGTGACAATCGGTGAGGATGGATGATCGGACAGCATGGCACGCCGCCGGCCGTGGCGTGAATCACCTGATCCACTGCGCCCAGTGCTCCTACCTGCCGGTAGATTCGAAGCCTCCGAACGATCAACTCTGTAACTTGTTCTAGATTAGCGTCCCGGCGTAACCTCGCGGGACAGTGCAGGGAGAAGGGGGCCCAGAGTGACCGCTGAGGCCAGTCAGGCCGGGCCTTCGCAGGGCCCCGCAGCCGACGGCTTGCGACCGCTCCGCATCGCACTCCTCACCTACAAGGGAAACCCGTTCTGCGGCGGGCAGGGCGTCTACGTGCGCCACCTCTCGCGCGAACTCGCCCGGCTCGGGCACCGGGTCGAGGTGATCGGCGCCCAGCCCTACCCCGTCCTCGACGTCCTCGGACCGGACCGGGACGGGCCGGCCCTGACCGAGCTGCCCAGCCTCGACCTGTACCGGCAGCCCGACCCCTTCCGCACCCCCGGCCGGGGCGAGTACCGCGACTGGATCGACGCCCTCGAGGTCGCCACCATGTGGACCGGCGGCTTCCCCGAGCCGCTGACGTTCTCCCTGCGGGCCCGCCGCCATCTGCGCGCCCGGCGCGGCGACTTCGACGTCGTGCACGACAACCAGACCCTCGGCTACGGCCTGCTCGGCGACATCGGCGCGCCCCTGGTGACCACGATCCACCACCCCATCACCGTCGACCGGCAGCTCGAACTCGACGCCGCCGACAGTCGCAGGCGCCGGTACGCGGTCCGCCGCTGGTACGCGTTCACCCGGATGCAGAAGCGGGTCGCCCGCCGCCTGCCCTCCGTGCTCACCGTCTCCGGCACCTCCCGCGACGAGATCGCCGACCACCTCGGCGTGCGCCAGGACCGCATCCACGTCGTCCACATCGGCGCCGACACCGACCTGTTCGCGCCGGACCCCTCGGTGCCCGTCGTGCCCGGCCGGATCGTGACCACCTCCAGCGCCGACGTGCCGCTCAAGGGCCTGGTCTTCCTCGTCGAGGCACTCGCCAAGGTGCGCGTCGAACAGCCCGACGCCCACCTCGTCGTCGTCGGCAAGCGCCCCGAGAAGGGGCCCGTCGCCCAGGCGATGGAACGCTACGGCCTCGAAGGCGCCGTGCAGTTCGTCAAGGGCATCACGGACGCCGAACTCGTCGACCTGGTGCGCTCGGCGCAGGTCGCCTGCGTGCCGTCGCTGTACGAGGGCTTCTCCCTGCCCGCCGCGGAGGCCATGGCCACCGGCACCCCGCTGCTCGCCACCACCGGCGGCGCCGTCCCCGAGGTGGCCGGCCGCGACGGCGAGACCTGCCTGGCGGTGCCGCCGGGCGACGCCGGTGCCCTGGCCGCCGGCCTGACCCGGCTGCTGGGCGACCCC
>NZ_JAAGMD010000320.1 GCF_010548465.1 Streptomyces sp. SID14436
TGGCACGGTCCGCCACCCTGCTGGCGCAGCGCGCCCGCCTGACGCTGCACTCGGTCCCCCGCCGGCAGACCGCCGGCCCCGCCGGCCCGGCCGACGCCCTGGGCCTCACCGGCCGGGAGCGCGACGTGCTGCGGCTGGTGGCCGCCGGGCACACCAACCGCCGCATCGCGGAGGAGCTGTTCATCTCCCCCAAGACGGCCAGCGTCCACGTCTCCAACATCCTCGCCAAGCTGGGCGTCTCCGGCCGGGGCGAGGCCGCCGCCGTGGCCCACCGGCTGGGCCTGTTCCCGGCGGAGGCCGGTACCGGGCCGATGGCGGGATAATGGTGTAACGCCCACGCGGCCCTGGAAAGGGGAGCGATGTTCAACGCCTTCGAGGAACTGTTCGCACCCGGCCGCAAGCACACCCACGACGAGCAGAAACGGCTGGAGCTCAGCCGGGAGGACGTCGGCGACGCCGACCCGGGGCGCGGGCCGATAGACCTGGCCTCCGGGAAGGTCGTCGTCCGCCCGGCGGCAGGGGACCCGGAGGACCGCAACGGACCGGCCGGCGGGCCGGACGACGGCGACACCCCGGAGGGCCCGGGACCGGGCGCCTCCGCCGGACCCGCCTCGTCCTGACCGTCGTCCTGCCCTCCCACGACCCGCTCCGGTCCCGCGAGCTGGGCGTGATCCGGACGGACGAGGGTCCCTAGCTCACCTCCAGCTCCAGGATGCGGTCGTCGCCGTCCTTCGGCTGGAGCCGCCCGTCCGTGTTGCTGGTGACCAGCCACAGACGGTTCCCGCCCGCCGGGGCCACGGTGCGCAGCCGCCCGTACTCCTCCTCCAGGAAGGCCTGCGGCTCGGCCGACGTCTTCGTGCCGTCCAGCGGGACGCGCCACAGGCGCTGACCGCGCAGGCCCGCCATCCAGACCGAGCCCTCCGCGTACGCGATGCCGCTGGGGGACGCCTCGGCCGTGCCCCACTGGTGGACCGGGTCGTGGAAGTCGCCTTCGGAGTCGCCCTCCGCCTCCGGCCAGCCGTAGTTGTCGCCCGGCTTGATCGCGTTGAGCTCGTCCCACGTGTTCTGGCCGAACTCCGAGGCGAACAGGCGCTGCTCGCGGTCCCAGGCCAGACCCTGCACATTGCGGTGGCCGTAGGAGTACACGGGGGAGTCGGGGAAGGGGTTGCCCGGCGCGGGCTCGCCCTCCGGGGTCAGCCGGAGGATCTTGCCGCCCAGGGACTCCTTGTCCTGGGACAGACCGGTGTCGCCCCGCTCGCCGGTGCCCACGTAGAGCATCCCGTCGGGGCCGAAGGAGATCCGGCCGCCGTTGTGGATCACGCCCTTGGGGATGCCGCGCAGGACGGTGTCGGGGGCGCCGAGCTGCTGGCCGGCGGGCTTCTTCTCGTTGTAGACCATGCGGACCACGCGGTTGTCGGACGCCGAGGTGAAGTAGGCGTAGATCATGTGGTCCGAGGCGTACTCCGGGGAGAGCGCGATGCCGAGCAGGCCGCCCTCGCCGGCCGGGGACACCCCCGGCACCTCGCCGAGCTCCGTCTTCTTGCCGGTGTCGGCGGCGACCCGGGTGATCGTCGCGTCGTCCCGGGACGAGACCAGCAGGTCGCCGTCGTCGAGCGGGGCCAGGCCCCAGGGGGTGCTCAGGCCCGTGGTGACCGTGCGCAGCACCTTCACCGAGCCCTTGGCGGGCGGGGTCCGGGCGTCCGTGCCCGTGGCGGACGGGGACTGCGCCGCCGTATTGCCCGGGGAGGCGCTGTCGCTGCCCCGGCCGGCACTCCCTCCGTCGTCCGAGGAGCATCCGGCCGTCAGCAGGAGCACGGCGGCGGCCAGCGCGGCCGTCACGGCTCGTCGTTGCACGATCTCGTCCCTTCGACGCGGGCAGGTTCCAGTCTTCATACACCGCTCGCGCCTGCCAGGTTCCCGATCGCCCGATCCCGAACCGCGCCGGCCGCCCCGGAGGGCCGCCCGCGGGACCCGCGCGGATCAGTCCCAGGAACCCTGTGCCGGGGGCAGCCGGGCTATCTCCGCCAGGTCCCGTTCGGTCAGCCGCAGCCGTGCCGCCGCCGCGTTCTCGGCCACCCACCGGGCGTGCTTGGTGCCCGGCACGGGTATCACCTGCCGCCCCCGGGACAGCACCCACGCCAGGGCCACCTGCGCGGGAGTGACGTGCTCGCCGTGCCGCCGGGCGACACGGCGCAGACCGGCCACGATCGGCTGGTTCGCCGCCATCATCTCGGCGGTGAACCGGGGATGCCGGGCCCGCGGGTCGTCCGCCTCGAACCCCTCGCCCGGGGTCAGCGTGCCGGTCAGGAACCCGTTGCCCAGCGGCATCGCGGCCAGGAAGCCCACCCCGCGCGTCTCGCACCACGGCAGCAGCGTGCGCAGCGCCTCCGGCGACCACACCGACAGCTCGGCCTGCACCGCGCTGACCGGGAACACCTGCTGCACCCGCTCCAGCTGGCGGATCGTGCCGTCGTGCAGCCGCGCCCCCGGCCGCCGGCCCGGCCGGGCCCCGACCGCGCACAGCCCCAACGCGCGCACCTTGCCCGCGCGGACGAGTTCGGCCATCGCGCCCCAGGTCTCCTCCACCGGGACCTCCGGGTCCGCGCGGTGCAGCTGGTACAGGTCGATGACGTCGGTCTGCAGCCGCCGCAGCGACGCGTCGCAGGCCCGTTTCACGTACCCGGGGCGGCCGTTGGCGACGATGTGCTGGTCGCCCACCAGCAGGCCGACCTTCGTCGACACGAAGGCGTCCGCGCGCCGCTCCCTCAACACCCGGCCCAGCAGCAGCTCGTTGGTGAACGGGCCGTACATGTCCGCGGTGTCGAGCAGGGTCGAGCCCGCATCGAGCGCCCGGTGCACCGCCCTCAGCGACTCCTCGCCGCGCTGCCGCGACGTGCTGTAGGCCCAGCTCATCGGCATGCACCCGAGTCCGACGGCCCCCACCGCGAGCGCCCCCGCGCCGATCGTCCTGCGCTCCACCTGGTCGTGACCCTCCCTCTGCGAGCCCCCAACCTAACCTCTGGCGTTCCGCCGCCCTGACATAGCCTCCGGAGCATGACTGCTGACGTGTGGCTCCCCTTCCGCCCGGACGAGATCGACGGCCTCCCCGAGGGGCCGGACTACCACTTCTGGGACGGCGCCGAGGACTTCCCCGCCGACCCGGCCGACTGCGTCTTCTACGTCGTGCCGTATCTCAAGCCGGGCGGTGTCGGCGTGCGGCCGATGCCGCTGATGCGCTCCGTGCGGGTCGTGCAGACCCTGTCCGCCGGCGTCGACCACGTGGAGCCGGGACTGAAGCACCTCGGCCCGGGGGTCCGGCTGTGCAACGCGCGCGGGGTCCACGAGGCGAGCACCGCCGAACTCGCGCTCGCCCTCATCCTGGCGTCGCTGCGCGGTCTGCCCGACTTCGTGCGGGCCCAGGACAGGGGGGAGTGGCGGGGAGGATTCCGCCCCGCGCTCGCGGACCGGAGCGTCCTCGTCGTCGGGTACGGATCCATCGGTTCCGCCATCGAGGACCGGCTCGTTCCGTTCGAGGTCGCGCGGGTGGCGCGCGTCGCGCGCTCCGCACGCACCACGGCGCGCGGTCCGGTGCACCCGCTCACCGAACTGCCCTCCCTGCTCCCGGAGGCGGACGTCGTCGTCCTCACCACCCCGCTGACCGCCGAGACCCGTCACCTCGTGGACGCCGACTTCCTGGCCCGGATGAAGGACGGCGCCCTGCTGGTGAACATGGCCCGCGGACCGGTCGTGGACACCAAGGCCCTGCTCACGGAGCTGGAGACCGGCCGGATCACCGCCGCCCTCGACGTCACCGACCCCGAACCGCTGCCCGCCGACCACCCCTTGTGGCGGGCACCCGGCGTGCTCGTCAGCCCGCACGCGGGCGGACCGACCTCCGCCTTCCGGCCGCGCGCCGAGCGGTTGCTCGTGGACCAGTTGCACCGTTTCCTGAACCAGGAGCAGTTGCGGAACGTGATCCTGGAGACAGGGGCGGAAAGCTCGTAATCCGCTTCGAGTACCGTCCGCTTCTCCCCGGAAGCGGTGGGTACTCATATATCTGGTGATCGTCACGGAGAGTAGAGAGACTATGTCCCTGAGTGACGAGACTGGTGTATCGTCCCGACAGGGGCAGCGCCACTGACCGATCGGCGCCGGGGACGGACTTGCAGACTGTGAGGGGGGCGACGGGCGATGCACGGCCTATGGACGAGCGATCCGACGCGGCGGAGCCGCCGCCGGCGACCCTGGCGCGCGACCGCGCGCGACCGCTGTCGGCACAGCGGTCCCCCACTCCCACCCGGCCGTCCCCGCGGTCACCGTCCGCCACCGCAGGGGGGCGACGGCCCCGGGCGGCGCAGGCCCCCGGCGCTCCGCGACCCGCGGGACCCGGGAGCGGCGCGGACCGGGAGGGAGCGGTGAGCGCCCCGACCGCCACCTCGACGCTCGAGGCGGCGGCACGGCAGCAACCCGCCCCGGGGGTGCCACCGCCACGCTCCCCGGTCACCGGGCAGCGGCCCGGCCTCGTCCCCCAACTCGTCCTCGCCCTCGTCTGCGCGGCCTACGCCGTCGGTGCCGCGCTCGGCTGGGGATCGGACCGACTCGCACTGATCATGGGGGACTTCGGGCTGAGCGCCGCCGCCGGGGCCGCGGCCGTGTCCTGCTTCGTCTGCGCCCGCCGCCGGCTCACCCGCTTCCGGCCCGCCTGGCTGCTGTTCGGCCTGTCCTCCACCATGGCCGCCCTCGGCAATCTCGTCTGGGGCTGGTACGAGGTGGTCCTCGACCGGCCCGTGCCCAGCCCCAGCTACGCCGACCTGTTCTTCCTGTGCTTCGCCCCGCCCGCCATCGTGGGCCTGCTCGTGCTCGCCAAACGGCCCGTGACCAAGGCCGGGTGGATCTGCCTCGCCCTGGACGCCTCTCTCATCGGGGGCTCCCTGCTCACCCTGGCCTGGAGCCTGGCCCTCGCCCAGGCCGCCCAGGCCGAGGGCGAGAGCGTGGCGCACACCGCGCTGTCCCTCGCCTACCCGCTGCTGGACATCGCCCTCGTCAGCCTGGTGCTCGCGCTGCACTTCCGGCGCTCCGCCGTGAACCGCTCCGCCGTCAACACCGCGATCGGGGCGCTCGCCCTCACCGTGATGTGCGACGCCCTGTTCACCTCCCCGCTGCTGCACAACGACTACCGCTCAGGCCAGTTGCTCGACGCGGGCTGGTTCGCCGGCTCCCTGCTCCTCGCGTACGCCCCCTGGACCCCGCGCCGCGGCGGCCGGCCCGAGGAGGCGGGCCACACCCGCGTGGTCCGCGAGCACCACCCCGGCCGGCGCGGCGGCCCGCCCCCGCCGGTGCCCG
>NZ_JAAGMD010000118.1 GCF_010548465.1 Streptomyces sp. SID14436
ACGGCAGCTCGCCCGCCGCTCCCGCCTCCGTACCGGCGGCGGACGCGGACCCGGAACCGGCCGCCGACCCGGCCGGGGCGCAGGAGCCGCAGCGGGCCGCGCCCCCTGCCGCCCGCCGAAGACCCCGGCGCTGGAGCCTCCTGCTCGGAGCGGCGACCGGGGTGGGCATGGTCACGGGTCTGCTCGGCGGGATGCTCATCTCCCCGCCGGTGAGCCAGAGCGAGCCCAAGGCGAAGGGCAGTGTCGCCCGGTGCACCGGCTTCGAGTGCCGGGGCAAGGACGCCCAGCGCATGGAATGCCACATCGGGGTGTGGACGGCCGCCGCGGAGAAGGTGGACGGCCTGTATCTCGAACTGCGCTACAGCCCCCGGTGCGGAGCCGCGTGGGCGCGCATCACCGAGGGCGAGGTCGGGGACACCGCCCGGGTCGAGGGGAAGGACAAGCTCTCGGCCACGCGCTCCATCTCCTACGACCGGGACACCTACTCGCCCATGATCGAGGCGCCCTACCCCGCCGCCGTGCGGGCCTGCGTGGTCCCGGCCGACGGCGGCGCGGAGGTCTGCACCTCGCACGGGGGCCCCTCACCGCTGCCCGCGGCGGTCACCGACGAGCGGAAGCCGTAGCCGGGCCGCACCCCCGCCGGTCAGGTCCGGCGGCGGCCCGCCGGGGCCGGTTTCCTGCGGCGGTCGCGCCGCCCGCCCTCACCGGCCCCCTACGGGAATCCCTTTGCCGAAGCGGCAAGTTGCCGTGCCGGTTCCGGGACATCGGGTGAGACTGGCGAACATACGGCAGAGCGCACACCGACCCGATGAGGAGCCCCGATGAGTGCGACCGAGGCAGCGGTCACCTTCTGGGACGACGTCCACGCGGCCCGTCCGCAGGCCGCCTCCCCCCGCCCCAACGCCCGGCTGGTCGAGACCGCGGCGGACCTGCCGCCCGGCGACGCCCTCGACCTGGGATGCGGCAACGGCGGCGACGCCCTCTGGCTCGCGGGACAGGGCTGGCGGGTCACGGCCGTCGACCTGTCGGCCGTGGCGGTGCGGCGGCTCACCGAGCGCGCGGCGGGGGCCGGCCTGGGCGAGCAGGTCAGCGCCCGACGCCACGACCTGAGCCGGTCGTTCCCGGCGGGCCGTTTCGACCTCGTGACCTCCCACTATCTGCACACCCCGTACGAGCTCGACCGGGCCACCGTTCTGCGCCGGGCCGCGCAGGCCCTGCGCCCAGGTGGCCGCCTGCTGGTCGTCGACCACGGATCGACGGCTCCCTGGTCGTGGGATCAGGGCCCCGACGTCCGGTACCCGAGTCCCACGGAGGTCGCGGAGGGCCTGGCCCTGGATCCGGCGACCTGGACGGTCGACCGCGCCGACGCGTCGCCCCGCACGGCCACCGGACCCGACGGGAGCACCGCCGAGGTCACCGACCACATCCTGCTCGTACGCCGCACCGGCTGACCCGGCGGCCGGCCGGTCCGGTCGGCGCGACCGGTCGAACCCGTCGGCCGCCGACCGAACCGGTCGGGCCCGCCGGACCACACCGCTTCAGTCGGCCTCACGGAACCGGTGAGCCCCACCGGCCCCCGTCGGCCCACCGAACCCGTGGGCCCCACAACACGTCGGCCCCGCCCACGCCTTGCTCCACCACCGAAGGAAGAGGCCCCATGCCCCCGCCCACCGCCCCTCACCGCCGACGCCGGGACACCCCGCCGCCCCGGACCGCGAACACCGAGGCCGACGTCCTGCGCGGCTTCCTGGACTACCTGCGGACGTCGATGGCGGACAAGGTCGACGGTGCCCCCGAACCCGGGGTGCGGACGGCCGCGGTCCCGTCCGGCACGAACCTGCTCGGCCTGCTGCACCACCTCACCTGGGTGGAGCGCGCGACGTTCCTCGGGGAACGGGTCACCGACTGGCAGGCCACCTTCCGGGCCCCCGAGGGGAACGGCGTCGCCGAGGTCGTCGCCCGCTACCGGGAGACCGTCGACCGGGCGAACGCCGTACTCGACTCCTGCACCGACCTCGCCGCGCCCCTCCCCGGGCGCTCCTCACCCAGCACCCGCTGGGCCCTCACGCACCTGATCGAGGAGACAGGCCGCCACGCCGGTCACGCGGACATCCTCCGCGAACTGATCGACGGGTCGACCGGGCGCTGAGCCCGGGTCAGCCGGCCACGGACCGGGCGGCGGCAGCCGGGCTCCGACGACCGGCCGGCGCGTCCCGAGTTCACCGACACGGGCGGCGACGGCGGCCGTGACGCGTGCCGATGGCACCTCACTTGAGGTAGGCGAGCACCGCCAGGACCCGTCGGTTGTCCGCCTCCGACGGGGGCAGGTCCAGCTTGGTGAAGATGTTGGACGTGTGCTTGATGACCGCACGTTCGGTGATCACCAGCTCCTGGGCGATCGCCGCGTTCGAGCGGCCCTCCGCCATCAGGCCGAGGACCTCCCGCTCGCGCGGGGTGAGGCGGGAGAGCGGGCCGTCGCGGTGGTGCTCCTTGGCGAACAGCTTGGCGACGACGTCGGGGTCCATCGCGGTGCCGCCGGACGCGACGCGGCGCACCGCGTCCACGAAGCCGTCCGGGTCGAACACCCGGTCCTTGAGGAGGTAGCCGATGCCTCCGCTGCCGTCGGCGAGGAGTTCGCGGGCGTAGAGCTGTTCCACGTACTGGGAGAGGACGAGGACCGGCAGGCCGGGGATGTGGCTGCGTGCCTCCAGGGCGGCCCGCAGGCCCTCGTCCGTGAACGTCGGCGGAAGCCGGACGTCGACGACCGCGACGTCCGGCTTGTGGTCGAGGAGGGCCCGGAGCAGTCCGGGCCCGGTGTCCACGGCGGCGACCACCTCGAAGTCGTAGGACTCCAGAAGACGGACGAGTCCGTCCCGCAGCAGGAAGAGGTCCTCGGCTAGGACAACACGCACGGCAGCTCCATGGTGAGGGTGGTCGGTCCGCCCGGCTTGCTGTTGATGGCGAGGAGGCCGTCGAAGGCGGCCAGCCGGCGTTCGATGCCGCGCAGCCCGGTGCCGCGCGAGGGGTCGGCGCCGCCCCGGCCGTCGTCGATGACCTGGCCGCGCAGGGAGCCGTTCTCGTACCAGAGGTCGATGCTCACGGTGTCCGGCTCGGCGTGCTTGGCGGCGTTGGCGAGGGCCTCGGCGACCGCGAAGTACATGGCCGACTCCACGGGCGCCTCGGGGCGGCCGGGCAGGTCGGCGTTGACGGTGACGTCGAGCGGGCTGTCCATGGCGAGGGCGCGCACCGCGTCGGCGAGGCCGCGGTCGGCGAGCACCGGCGGGTGGATGCCGCGGACCAGGTCGCGCAGTTCGGTCAGGGCGGCGGCGGAGGCCTTGCGGGTGTCGGACAGGATGGCGCGGACGGCCTCCGGGTCCTTGCTGAGGAGCTGCTCGGCGACGCCGAGGTTCATGCCGAGGGCGACCAGACGGGCCTGCGCACCGTCGTGCAGGTCCCGCTCGATGCGGCGCAGTTCGGCCGCGGAGCTGCTGACGGCGTCGCTGCGGCTGTCGGTGAGGCGGCGGACGCGCTGGACGGTGCGGGTCGGGGCGAGCAGGGTGCGGGCCAGGGAGGCGTGGGCGCGCAGCAGGGCGGGCCCGGTGGTCAGGCCGGCGGCCAGGACGACGACGCCGAGGGCGGCGCAGTACATGGCGGAGGTCAGGTCGCTGATCTCGATCCACAGGTAGTAGTTGGAGCCCGCGTCGGCGATGGGGCGGTAGTAGGCCGGCATCAGGATGCCGCCGATGCCGCTGACGACGAGGGCGAGGGGCATCAGGGCGAGGGCCACGCCGGCCACCGGGTTGACCAGCATCCAGGCCAGGTCGCGCCAGGTCGCCGGGTCGGTCAGCACCCAGTGGGTGCGCTGCCACTGGCCCTTGAGGCCCGGCTCGGCGGCGGGGGCGGGCAGGTACGGCTCCTCGACCGGCCGGCCCGACCAGTTCTCCGCGAGCCGGCGGGAGGCGTTGACCACCGACCGCACGGCGACGGCGAGCGCCGGGACGAGCAGGACGCCCAGGCCGATGCCGATCAATGAGACCGCCGTCAGGAAGAGGCAGAAGAGGACGAGTTCCGCGATCACGAGACCGAGAACGGGCAGTCCCTTGCCGACGGCTCGGTAACCGGTGCGTACATCCAGGTTGTTCACGGTCGTCCCATTCCCCTCCGG
The DNA here is from genome assembly GCF_010548465.1 of Streptomyces sp. SID14436. Lineage (GTDB taxonomy): Bacteria > Actinomycetota > Actinomycetes > Streptomycetales > Streptomycetaceae > Streptomyces. The sequence continues at coordinate 4,166 of NZ_JAAGMD010000118.1, forward strand.
GCACGGCTCCCTGCCGTGCGCTTGCCCTGAGTCTGCTCCGTGCGGGGGCCGTGCACAGGGGACGTGCGTCCCGTCTCCGATGGTGTACCCAGGTCCCCCTCGGGACGCCACCGAGGTGGCTGTCCCGCTCCCGGCGCTAGCTCTTGACTTGTTCCATGACGATGCGACAGCGACTGCGGCACCTGCTCCTCCCGCTGTGCGTCCCGCTGCTCCTGGCGGGGGGCGCCGGCACCGCCTCCGCGACTCCCGCGGTGCACGCGGAGACCCGCGCCGCCTCCGGACTCCCCGCGGCCGACGGGACGTCCGGTCTGCCGGGGACCGTCGACGCGCTCGTGCGCCGGCAGCTCGCCGACCACCGGATCCCCGGCGCGTCGGTGGTGGTCGTCGAGCGCGGCCGGCCGGTCCTCACCCGCGGCTACGGTGTCGCCGACACCGACGCGGGGACCCCGGTCGATCCGCGGCGCACCGGGTTCTTCCTGGCCTCCGACGCCAAGCTGTTCACGGCGGTCGCGGTCCTGCAGCAGGTGGAGCGCGGTCGCCTCGACCTGTCGGCCGACGTCAACCGCTACCTCAGGACCTTCCAGGTGAAGGACACGTATCCGGGGCACCCCGTGACGGTACGCGATCTGCTCACGCACACGGCGGGCTTCGACAACACCATCATCGGGCGGGCGGCCACCCGGCCCGAGGACGTGCGCCCGCTCGGCGAGAGCCTCGCCGCGCACCAGCCGCGCCGGGTGCGCCCGCCGGGCGAGGTCGCCAGCTACGACAACTACGGTGTGGCGCTCGCAGGTTACCTGGTCGAGTCGGTGACGGGCACCCCGTTCTCGGACTACCTGGAGCAGTCGGTGCTGCGGCCGCTCGGGATGACGCGGACGAGCTTCGCGCAGCCGCACTCCCCCGCCATCGCCGCCGGCCTCGCCCGCGGCCACCGCCCTGCGGGCGGCGGTCAGCGGGCCCAGGACGGGCAGTACGGCGACTGGTCCCCGACCGGTGCGGGCGCGGTCACCACGGCGGCCGACATGGGCCGGCTGCTGACCGCGCTGCTCGACGGCGGCGGCCCGGTGCTGACCGAACGCTCGACCGCGGCGCTGATGAAGCGTCAGTTCGGCAACGACGAGCGGCTGCCCGGCCTCGGCTACATCCTGGAGGAGCGGGTCCGCGACGGGCAGCGGATGCTGGTCAAGGACGGCGACCTGCCCGGCTTCCACGGCAACCTGGCCCTGCTCCCGGACCGGGACGCGGCGGTGTACGTCGTCTACAACGGCGACGGCGAGAACGGCTCCGCCGCCTACGCGGGGCAGGAGGTCGTGGACCGCTTCGCCGACCACTTCGGCACCGCCGCCGGCGCCCGCCGCTCCGTCTCGCGGGCCGACGTCACGCCGTACGAGGGCGAGTACCGCTCCACGCGGACCAGTTCCTCGGAGCTGACCCGGGTCAGCGCGCTGATCGGGTCGGTCCGGGTGACCGCGGGCGAGGGCGCGACGCTGACCACGACCGGGCTGTCCCGCGACCCGGAAGTGAGCGAGCGGCACTGGGTGCAGCTGAGCCCGGGGCTGTTCCAGGAGAAGGGCGGCCAGGACCGCATCGCGTTCCGCGACGGACGCCTGTCGGTCGCCTCCGACGCCTCCGTCTCCTACGAGCGGCTGCCCTGGTACCTCTCCCCGGTGCTGCACCAGCAGGTGCTGCTCGGCTCGCTGGCGTTCCTCGCGCTGACGGTGCTCGCGCTGCCGGTGCTCGCCCTGGTCCGCCGACGCTCCCCGGGCACGCCGGCCGGGGCACGGGCCGCACGGCTGCTGCTGTGGGCCTCCGGTGCGCTGATCATCACGGCGGTGGTCTGCTTCCTGCTGCTGTCCGCCGACCCGAACGCCCTCAACCGGACGATCATCGTGGGCGACTCGCCGCTGCTGCGGGCGGTCCCGGCGCTGACCGGCGTCGCACTGGCGACCACGGGCGCCATGGTCGTCTGCACGGTCCTGTCCTGGCGGCGCCGCTGGTGGGCGGTGACCGGGCGGCTCCACTACACGTGCAGCACGCTGGCGGCCCTGATCTTCCTCGGGGTGGCCGCCTCGTACCGGCTGGTGGGGTGAGGCGGAGGACCGGGCGGGCGCCCGGCCGCCGCAGGAGGACGGAGGGGAACCGCCCGTCCGGGACGCGATGCGCCCGGACGGGCAGTTCCGTGTCTGCCGGGGGTTCACATCACCCGGCTTTCTTGCGCCGTGCCCAGTGCTGCCCGACCAGGGCGATCACGAAGGTCGCCGGAACGATGCCGAGGTCCCTGACACCGAAGAGCGGATCGGACGTCGTGAAGCGCACGATCAGCAGCCCCGCATAGACACCTGTCGCTATCAGGGCGCCGGCCAGGTAGATGTCGGCCGGGCGCGAGGTGCGGCGCCGCGGGCCGGGAGACAGAGCGTGTACTCCTGGTGGTGCATTTCTGGGCATGGCAGAGAGCCCTCTCCCCGTGTTCCGCGGAGGGCGGCTGGTCAGGCCGCCGGTCGAGGTCATGAAATCACATGATCAAAACGACACCGCGGGCAGGCGGGACATTGGCCGTGTTTCAACAAGCCGTGCACACAGGCGCGGTGGTCGTGCCGAGGCGCGCTGCGGGGCCCGGGCAGGTGGCTGTCTGCCCGGGCCCCGTCGTGCGGAGGGGTGGTGGCCGGCTACCAGCGGGTGGTTTCGCCGAAGAAGTCGTCGATCTCCACGGCCTCGCCCGCCGCCCGGGCCGCGCGCAGGACGTGCAGGCCGACGGCGAGGTCGAGGACGCCGAGGCCGAAGGGCGAGAAGATGACCGGCCTGTCGTCGCCGACGGTCACCTCGCCGCGGATGAACTGGGCGAGGGTGCCGGTGACGAAGTGGCGGTCGCCGTACTTCTGTTCGGCGAGGTGGGGGGAGGTGTTCGCCTTCAGGCAGTGCTCGACGTCGTCGAGGATGTTGTAGGCGCCCTCGATGAGCTCCGGGCCGATGTCGCGCAGCGAGATGTTGAGGACGACCTGGCCGGGTGCGAAGGCGTCCGTCTCGGTGATGTACGGCTCGGCTGCGGTGGTGGCGAGGACGACCACGTCGGCGCCGCTGAGGGCGGTGGAGAGGTCGGGCTCGGTGCCGGCGGAGTAGCCGAGGGCGTCCCTCGTGTGGGCGGCGAGCGCGGCGCCGTACTCCGTGTTCCGGTCGTGGACCGTGACGGAACCGACCTGCCAGTCGCGGGCGGCGAAAAACTCCAGGATGTTGCGGGCGATGATGCCCGCGCCGACAACGGTCAGCCGTCCGGCGATGCGCCCGCCGGTGAGCCGCTCCGCGGCGAGGACCGCGGAGGCGGCCGTGCGGGCGGCGCTGATCTGCGAGGCCTCCAGGCAGGCGAAGGGGTAGCCCGTCTCGTGGTCGTTGAGCAGCAGGGCCGCCGAGGCGCGCGGGATGCCGCGGTCGATGTTGGCGGGGAAGCTGCTGATCCACTTGATGCCGGACACGTCGGCGCCGGCGCCCAGGTGGGCGGGGAGCGCGATGATGCGGGCGTCGGGCTTGTCGGGGAAGCGGAGGAAGTAGCTGTCGGGGTTCACCGAGTCGCCCGCGTGGTGGGCGAGGTAGGTGTCGCGGACGACGTCGACGATGTCCTGGCGGGAGGCGGAGATGATCTCCCGCGCGGCCTTGCCGCCGACGACGCTGAACTCGTACATGGCTGAAGGGTCCTTGGGATCGTGAGCGGATGAGAGGAGAGCGGAGGAGCGTGCGGGCGGGTGCCGCTCAGCGGCTCGCCAGGGGCTGCTCGGGCGACGCGGTCCGCTGCTGCGCCGGGGGCGTGGCCTGCTGGGGCTGCTCCTCGCCGTGGCTGAGCTCGGGCAGCCAGCGCAGCCAGGACGGCAGCCACCAGTTGGACCTGCCGAGCAGGGCCATGACAGAGGGCAGCAGGACGGCGCGCACCAGGGTGGCGTCGAGGAAGACCGCGACGGCGAGGCCGACGCCGAGCTGCTTGAAGTCCTGCATGGACAGGGTGCCGAAGACCGCGAAGACGGCGACCATGATGAGTCCGGCGCTGGTGACGACCCCGGCGGTGGCGCGGACGCCGTGGGCGACCGCGGCGCGGTTGTCGACGCCCTGGTCGTAGGCCTCGCGGATCCGGGAGACCACGAAGACGTGGTAGTCCATCGACAGTCCGAACAGGACGACGAAGACGAACAGCGGCATCCAGGACTCGACGGCGCCGACGGCCGTCGTGCCGACCAGTTCGTCGCCCCAGCCCTTCTGGAACACGGCGGTCATCACGCCGTAGGCGGCGACCACGGACAGCAGGTTGAGGACGATCGAGGTGAGGGCGATCACCGGGGAGCGGAAGCAGAGCAGCATCAGCAGGAAGCTGACGCCCATCACGAAGGCGAAGACGGGCACGATCGACGACTTGAGCTGGTCGTTGTAGTCCGTCGAGAAGGCCAGGTCGCCGCCGACCAGCGCCTGGTTGTCCGCGCCCTTGCCCAGGGTGGCGGGGATGATGTCGCCGCGCAGCTCCTCAAGGGCACGCTCGGAGGCGGCGTTGCGGCCGTCGCCGGCGAGCGGGGCGCTGATGACCGCGATGTTCTCGTCCGCGTGGACGGTGACCTCGACGGGGTTCTTGACGTGGCCGGAGGCGAGGGCGCGCTCCTTGAAGCCGTCGAGGGCGCCGGTGGCCTCGGCGGAGGTGATGTCGTCCGTCTTGAAGACGATCTGGGCCGGTGCCGGGGCGCCGGGGAAGACGGCTTCGATCCGCTGCGCGGTTTGGGCGGTGACGTTGTCGGCGGGGAGCAGCTGGTCGAAGCCGAGCTTCTCCGTCTTCATGGACAGCGCCGGCGCGGCGAGGGCCAGCAGGAAGGCGATGCCGAGGACGGCGAAGAGGGCGGGCGTGCGCAGGACGGCGCCGAGCAGCCGGCCCGGCTTCTGGTCCGCGGTGCGGACGGCGGCCCTGCGGCGCAGGCCGGGGATCCGTCCGGCGTCGATCCGGTCGCCGAGCATCGCCATCACGGCGGGCAGCACGGTCATGGAGCCGAGCACCGCGATGAGGACGACCTCGATGGTGGCGATGGCGAAGCCCTCGAACACGGTGAGGCCGGAGAGGAACATGCCGGACATGGCGACGGCGACCGTGAGGCCGGAGATCAGCACCGAGCGGCCGGAGGTCGCGGCGGCGATGCGCAGCGCGCTCTCCTTGTCCCGGCCGGCGGCGCGCTCCTCGCGTTCGCGGCGGATGTAGAAGAGGCAGTAGTCGACACCGACGGCCAGGCCCATCAGCAGCAGCACCGAGTTGGTCATGGCGTCGACCGGGACGAGCTGGCTGGACAGCGCGAGCAGACCCATGGCGGCGACGCACGCGGTGATGGCGAGGATCAGCGGCAGGAGGGCGGCGACGAGCGCGCCGAACACGACGAGGAGGATGCCGAGGGCGACGGGCACGGCGGTGAACTCGGCGCGGGTGAAGTCCTCGCCGAGGGAGTCGTTGATGCCCTTGAGGCCGCTGGCGGCGCCGTACTGGCCGAGGGTGACGCCGGGGTGGGCGTCCTCGGTCTCGGCGAGCGCGTCGATGACGGGCTGGATGCGGTCGGCGGCGGTGTCCGGGTCGCCCTTCACGGCGAACTGGATCAGCGCGTCGTGCCGGTCCTCGGAGACGGCGCCCGTCTTGTAGGGGTCGCCGATGTTCTGGGCGAGGCCGGTGCCGTCCACGGCGGCGATGGCGTCGGCGACGGCCTTCTTGAACTCCGGATCCGCCGCGGTGTGTTCGCCGCTGTGCACGAGGACCATCTCGGGCGCCGGGGTGGTGATGCCGGCGTCGACGAGGAGCCGGGCGGCACGGCCGGACTCGCCGGTGCCGTAGTCGGCCTCGGTCAGGCTCTTCTGCCCCGCCATGCCGCCGAGGACCGTGAGCGCGATGACGGCGAAGAGCCATCCGAAAAGTGCGGTCTTGGGGTGCCGGGCGCTCCAGGCGCCCAGTGACGCCGCCAGATTTCGTTGCCTTGCCATTACCTCTCCCAGTGGGACGTCAGCGGGGCGCTGGATGAGCGACGTCACTCACTGTAAATATGCGTGGCCTGCAACTTCCCGTGCGCACATGTCAGTTGACTGCCGCTGCAGCTTCCTGCCAACCGGGTTCCGGGGGCAATGTCTGCAACATGCTGCAGCGGCAGCCTGTGGCCAGGAGGAGCGGCGTGATCCGGCCAAGTCGGCGGTTAGGTTCCTTCTCGTCGGGACTTTCCGGACGGTGCGGAAATGCGATCCGCCCACCGCGGCCCATTCGCCGGAATCCCGCCCCGAACGTACCCACCCCCGCCGGTTCCCATGCCATTCCACAACCAGCCAACCACTTCACCTCAAACGTGAAAGGGGGAATTCCGTGAACACCGCGATCGAGGCGGCCGGCCTGACGAAGCAGTACGGCGGCCACCGCGCCCTGGACGGCGTGGACCTGTCGGTCGAAGCGGGCACCGTGCTCGGCCTGCTCGGGCCCAACGGAGCGGGCAAGACCACCACGGTCCGCACGCTCGCCACCCTGCTCGAACCCGATGCCGGCACGGCTCGCGTCGCGGGCTTCGACATCGTGCGGCAGCGGCGCGAGGTGCGCCGCCGGATCGGTCTCGCCGGGCAGTACGCCGCCGTCGACGAGCTGCTGACCGGGCGGGAGAACCTGGTCCTGCTCGGCCGGCTGCTGCGGCTCGGCCGCCGGGGCGCCGCCGCCCGGGCCGCCGAACTGCTGGCGCAGTTCGAGCTGGAGGCCGCCGCCGACAAGCCCGCCCGGGAGTACTCGGGCGGCATGCGGCGCCGCCTCGACCTGGCCGTCAGCCTGATCGCCTCGCCCGAGGTGCTCTTCCTCGACGAGCCCACCACCGGCCTCGACCCGGCCAGCCGGGCCACGCTGTGGCGGATGGTGCAGGACCAGGTCGACCAGGGTGTCACCGTCCTGCTGACCACGCAGTACCTGGAGGAGGCGGACTTCCTCGCGGACCGGATCCTGGTCGTCGACCGGGGCCGGGTGATCGCCGAGGGCACCTCCGACGAGCTGAAGCGGAAGGTCGGCGGCGAACGCCTGGAGGTGGCCGTCGCCGATCCCGCCGGGTTGGCGCAGGCGGTGGCCGTGCTGACGCCGCTCGCGGTGGGCCCGCCGCAGCTGGACGAGCGGCAGCGCACCGTCCACGTGCAGTTGCCGGACGGCATGGGCGCGCTGGCGTCCGCCGCGACCGCCCTCGAGTACGCGGGCGTCACCGTCGAGGAGTTCGCGCTGCGGCGCCCCTCGCTCGACGACGTGTTCTTCCATCTGACCGGCGAGCTCACGGGCGCGCCGGCCCCGCACCCCGACGCAGCGAAGGCGGAGGCGTCCCCATGAGTTCGGTGCTTGCCCACGGCAGTGACGTCGCGGCCCTCACCGGCCGGCACCTGCGCCACCTGCGGCGCACCCCGGAGAAGATCATCGGCGTGGCGCTGACGCCCGTCGCGATGGTGGTGATCCTGGGCTATCTCTTCGCGACCGTCGTCGAGGTGCGGAACACCGGCGGCAGTTACCGCGAGTACATCATGGCCGGGGTCTTCGCCCAGGTCGGGCTCTCCTGCATCGGCATCACCGCGATCGGTGTGGCCGGTGACCTCGGCAAGGGCCTCATCGACCGGTTCCGCTCGCTGCCGATGGGCCGGGCCACCGTCCTGGTCAGCCACACCCTGGCCGACCTCGCCGCCGCGGCCCTGAGCATCGGGCTCGTCGCGGTCACCGGACTCGCCGTGGGCTGGCGGGTGCACGGCTCCTTCGTCGAGAACGCGGCCGGCTTCCTGCTGCTGCTCGGCTTCGCCTACGCCATGCTCTGGGTCGGCGCCCTCCTCGGCATGGTGATGCGCAACCTGGAGGCGATCAGCGGCGTCGCCGCCCTGCTCCTGGTGCTGTTCTCCTTCCTCTCCAGCTCCTTCATGCCGCTGACCGGACTTCCCGGCTGGCTGCGCACCGTCGCCGAATGGAATCCGGTCAGCGCGGTCTCCGAGGCCTGCCGGCAATTGTGGGGAAACACCGGGGCGGCCACGTCGACGAGTTTCCCGGTGGAGAACGCGGTGCTCGTGTCGGCCATCAGCATCGGGGTGCTCGTCGCCGTTCTCATACCTCTCAGCCTGCGCGTGTACCGCATTTCGGCAACGCGATAGAGCTTGTCCTACTGGGGGAATCATGCCGGTCATATCGGCTCCGCACGAATTCAACACCGAAGATCTCTACGTCGATCTGCGGGCGCTGTACGGATACCCGCTGCACCTCAAGTGCGAGGGCTTCAATTTCGCCGGTTCGATCAAGCTCAAGGCCGCCGCGAGCATGATCGAGGCGGCCGAGCGCAGCGGTGCGCTCACCCAGGGCTCGACGCTGGTGGAGTCGTCGTCCGGGAATCTCGGTGTCGCGCTCAGCGTGATCGCCGCGGCCAAGGGCTACCGCTTCATCTGCGTGGTCGACACGCGGACGAACGTCGCCACGCGCAAGCTCATCGAGGCGCTCGGCAGCGAGGTGCACACCGTCACGGAGCCGGCCGAGGAGGGCGGGTTCCTGGCGGCCCGGCTCGCCTACGTCCGGACGCTGCTCGCCGAGGACGCGCGGGCCGTGTGGCTGAATCAGCACGCCAACCCGGACAACTGGCGGGCGCACTACCGCACCACGGCCCCGGAGATCGAGAAGCGGTTCCCCGATCTGGACGTGCTGTTCGTCGGCTCCGGCACCACCGGCACGCTGATGGGCTGCGCCCGCTACTTCAAGGAGCTGCCGCGGCCGGTGACGGTCGTCGCGGTCGACAGCGTCGGCTCCGTCACCTTCGGCGGCCCGCCCGGCCCGCGCCTGATCCCCGGGCTCGGCACCGGCGTGCGTCCCGCGCTGCTCGACACCTCGTTCATCGACGACGTGGTGCACGTGTCCGAGGCCGACACGGTGAGCGCCTGCCACGCCCTGGCCCGCGGCGGATTCCTCTTCGGCGGCTCCACCGGGACCGTGGTGAGCGGTGCGCTGCGCTGGCTCGCCGAGCACCGTCCCGGCGAGAACGGCACGGCGGTCGCGATCGCCCCGGACCTCGGTGAGCGCTATCTGGACACCGTCTACCAGCAGAGCTGGGTGCGCGAGGTGTACGGCCTCGAACCGACCGGACTCTCCACGGGAGCTGCGCAGTCATGACCTCCTCCACCCCTCCCGCCCGGCAGCTGCCGCTCTCCGCCGCCCAGCGCGAGATGTGGTACGGGCAGCAGGCCGACCCGGGCAACCCCGTCTTCACCATGGGCGACTTCCTGGAGCTGCGCGGCCCCCTGGACACCGCCCGCTTCACGGCCGCCTGGCAGCGCGTGCTGCGGGAGGCCGGCACCCTCCGCGCCCTGTTCACCGAGCACGACGGCGAGCCCCGCCAGGAGCTGGCCGACGCCGCGGACTTCCCCGTCGAGACGCTCGACCTGTCCGGCGAGCCGCACCCGCGCGAGGCCGCCGAGACGTTCATGCGGCAGGACCTGCTGGTGCCGCCGGACCTGACCGCGGGCACGCTCCGCTCGGTCCTGCTGCGGCTCGGCCCGGAGCACCTGCTGTTCTACATCCGGGTCAACCACATCCTGGTCGACGGCTTCAGCCGCGTCCTCGTCTACAACCGGCTCGCCGCGCTGTACGCGGACCCGGACGCCGAGGGCGCGTTCCCCGACCCGCGCACCCTCACCGACGACGAGGCCGCCTACGCCGAGACGCCCAAGTACCGCAAGGAACAGGCGTTCTGGCGCGCCCGCTTCGAGGAGCAGCCGGAGCCGGTGAGCCTCTCGCCACGCCCCGGCGGGCCCGCCCGGAGCTCGCTGCGCTGCGAGGCGGTGCTGCCCGCCGCCGCGGTCGAGCGGCTGCGGGCGCTGGCCTGGGACGCCCGCGTCACCTGGCAGACACTGCTGATCGCCGCCACCGGCGCGTACGTGCAGCGGGCCGCCGGCGTGGACCGCGCCCTGCTCACCCTCGCGGTGCCGGCCCGGGCCACGGCCGCCGCCCGCGCGGTCCCGGGCATGCGCGCCAACTTCGTGCCGCACCCGGTGCGGGTGCGTCCCGGCCTGACGGTCGCCGACTTCCTGCGGGACAGCGCGGGCGAGCTGCGCGCCACGCTGCGGCACCAGAACTACCGGGGCGACCGCATCCGCCGCGACCTCGGCTTCACCGGTGACGCGGGGCGCTCGCTCGGCCCGACCGTCAACGTCCTGGAGTCGGGCTTCGACTACGCCTTCGGCGCGTGCACCGGTCTGCTGCACAACCTGTCGACCGGTCCGGTCGAGGACCTCCAGATCATCTACCTCGACGCGGCCGAGGAGGGCTACGCGGTCCGTCTGGACGCCAACCCGACGCGCTACACACAGGAGGAGCTGGACCTGCACCGGCGCCGGCTGTTCGCCTGGCTGACCACGCTCGCCGAGGCGGGCCCCGACGCGCGCGTCGACCGACTCGACGTGCTGCTGCCGGAGGAGTCGGCGGCGGTACGGGCGGGCTGGGCGGCGACGACGGTCGACGAGCCCTGCACCGGGGTGGTCGAGCGGGTGCGGGCGCACGCTGCAGCGCACCCGGACCGGATCGCCGTGCAGGACCCGGACGGATCGGCCACCTACACCGAACTCGTCAGCCACGCCTCGGCATTGAGCCGCCGACTGAGAGCGGCCGGGGTGCGCCGCGGGTCGCGGGTGGCGATGCTGTGCGAACCCGGCATCCCCTTCGTCACCGGCATCCTCGCCGTCCTGGGCGCCGGAGCCGCCTGGGTCCCGCTCGACCTGCGCGCCCCCCGGGCCCGCACCGCCGGCCTGCTCGACGACTCCGGCCCGGACGTCCTCTACGTCGGACCCGGACTGGACGACACCGCCACCGAGCTGCTGGCCGCCGCCACGGCCGCACCGGCCACCGTCAGCTGGGACGCCTCCCGTGACACCGACCTCCTGCCGCCCTCCGGCACCGGCGACGACCTCGCCTACGTCATCTTCACCTCAGGCTCCACCGGGCGTCCCAAGGGGGCGATGGTCCACCGCGCCGGCATGGTCAACCACCTGCTGGCCAAGGTCGACGACCTGGACATGACCGCCGACGACGTGACCGTTCACAACGCCCCGGTCACCTTCGACATCTCCGTCTGGCAGATGCTCTGCCCCCTCATCACCGGCGG
>NZ_JAAGMD010000006.1 GCF_010548465.1 Streptomyces sp. SID14436
CCCGGCCCCTCGTGGGCGCCGACGAGGGCGACCTGGTCGTGGGCCTGTCGGCGCCGGCCGGGCCGATAGCCGCGTCGGCCGCGTACAAGCAGGCCGGGCAGGCCCTGTCGGTGGCCCGGCGGCGCGGCCGGGTCCTCGTCGAGCACGAACAGATGGCCGCCGGGTCCGTCCTCCCGCTCCTCGCCGACGACGCGGTCCGGGCCTTCGCCGACGGACTGCTGCGGGCCCTGCACGAGCACGACGCGACCGGGCGCGGCGACCTCGTCGCCTCGCTGCGCGCCTGGCTGTCCCGCCACGGCCAGTGGGACGCCGCCGCGGCCGACCTGGGCGTGCACCGCCACACCCTGCGCTACCGCATGCGCCGCGTCGAGGAGATCCTCGGCCGCTCCCTGGACGACCCCGACGTCCGCATGGAACTGTGGCTGGCCCTCAAGGCGACGTCGGCCGACTGACGGGCGGAGCGACAAGCCGACCGACAGGCCGAGCGACAGGCCGACCGAGAGGCCGAGCGAGAGGCCGAGCGACGGGCCGCCGGCCGGCGCCCGGGTGTCCGGGTCCCGGAGCTCCGCCCCCGCCCCGCCGAACAGTCGTGCGTTCGCCAAAGCGGCGTGGCCGCTCACCCGACTGCTACGGCTCGGACAAACGACCGTCCACCGGCCCGCCCCTACCGTGGTTTTCACCGATCCATGTACCCACCAACGCGGAAGGGCCGGGACTCCATGACTTCCACCCACGCCTTCTGGCTCGCCGGCCGCCAGGCCACCGGCGAGGCCGACTTCGACGTCACCTCGCCCTGGGACGGCCGGGTCGTCGGCACGGTCAGCGTGCCCACCGACGCCCAGGTCGAAGAGGCCGTGGCCGCCGCGTACGCCGTGCGGGACGCGTTCGCCGCCACCCCCGCCCACGTCCGCGCCGCCGCACTGGACCATGTCAGCCGGCGCCTCGTCGAGCGCACCGAGGAGATCGCCCTGCTGATCTCCGCCGAGAACGGCAAGCCGGTCAAGTGGGCCCGCGGCGAGGTCGGCCGGGCCGTGTCCGTGTTCCGCTTCGCGGCCGAGGAGGCCCGGCGCTTCAACGGCGGCGAGGCCCAGCGGCTCGACACCGACGCCGGCGGCCAGGGACGCCTCGCCTTCACCCGGCGCTTCCCCAAGGGTGTCGTCCTCGGCATCGCGCCCTTCAACTTCCCGCTGAACCTGTGCGCCCACAAGATCGCCCCGGCGATCGCGGCCGGTGCGCCGATCGTCCTCAAGCCGGCCCCGGCGACCCCGCTGTCCGGCCTGATCCTCGGTGAACTGCTCGCCGAGACCGACCTGCCGGCCGGCTCCTGGAGCATCCTGCCGGTGCCGAACGACCGCATGCCCGCCCTCGTGCAGGACGAGCGGCTGCCGGTCATCTCGTTCACCGGCTCCGAGCAGGTCGGCTACGCGATCATGGACTCGGTGCCGCGCAAGCACTGCACCCTGGAGCTGGGCGGCAACGGCGCAGCCGTCGTCCTCGCCGACTTCGCGAGCGACGAGGACCTCGACCGGGCCGCGAGCCGCATCGCCACCTTCTCCAACTACCAGGGCGGCCAGTCCTGCATCTCCGTGCAGCGGGTGATCGCCGACGCGTCCGTGTACGACCGGCTGGTGCCCCGCGTCGTCGCCGCCGTCGAGGCCCAGGTCACCGGGGACCCCAACGACGACAAGACCGACGTCGGCCCGCTGATCAGCGAGGACGCCGCGAAGCGGGTCGAGGCGTGGGTCGACGAGGCGGTCGCCGCGGGCGCCACCCTGCGCACCGGCGGCAAGCGCGACGGCGCCTCGTACGCACCGACCGTGCTGACCGACGTACCGGCCGGCGTGACGCTCTCCTGCGAGGAGGTCTTCGGGCCCGTCCTGACGATGCAGAAGGTGGACGGCGAGGCCGCGGCCTTCGACGCCGTCAACGACTCCAAGTACGGCCTCCAGGCAGGCGTGTTCACCCACGACCTGCAGGCCGCCTTCCGGGCCCACCGGGCCCTGGAGGTCGGCGGCGTGGTCATCGGCGACGTGCCGTCCTACCGCGCCGACCAGATGCCCTACGGCGGCGCCAAGCAGTCCGGCGTGGGCCGTGAGGGCGTCAGGTTCGCGATGGAGGACTACACCTACGAGCGCGTGATGGTGCTGACCGGCCTCGCGCTCTGAGCCCCCTGCCGTCCCGTCCGAAGGGGCCCGGCACCGGAACCGTCCGGCGCCGGGCCCCTTCGCCGGTGCCCCCGCATCGCGCCCGCCCGGCCGGGCCGGTATCGGCCGAACGGCCGCACGAAGGGTGGTGGGTCCGCTACGAATCGGGTACATACGATCGGGTAGCACCAGTCGGTAACGCACCCACTCCACCCGATTCGCGGCGAGGTGAGCCTCATGTCCGCAGCACCCGGGACATCCCCGGTTCCGACCCGACCCACCGTCACCGAACGTGAGGCCCGGCAGGTCGCGGAGGCCGCCCGGGAACAGGACTGGCGCAAGCCCAGCTTCGCCAAGGAGCTGTTCCTCGGCCGCTTCCGGCTCGACCTGATCCACCCCCACCCGCTGCCCGCCGACGAGGCCGCCCAGCGCGGTGAGGAGTTCCTCGCCAAACTGCGCGACTTCTGCGAGACGAAGATCGACGGCGCCCTCATCGAGCGCGAGGCGCGCATCCCCGACGAGGTGATCAACGGGCTCAAGGAGCTCGGCGCCCTCGGCATGAAGATCGACACCAAGTACGGCGGCCTCGGCCTGACCCAGGTGTACTACAACAGGGCCCTGGCCCTGGTCGGCTCCGCCAGCCCGGCGATCGGCGCGCTGCTCTCCGCCCACCAGTCGATCGGCGTCCCGCAGCCGCTGAAGATCTTCGGCACCCGGGAGCAGCAGGAGAAGTTCCTGCCGCGCTGCGCGCGCACCGACATCTCGGCCTTCCTGCTCACCGAGCCGGACGTCGGCTCCGACCCGGCCCGGCTCGCCACCACCGCCGTGCCCGACGGCGACCACTACGTCCTCGACGGCGTGAAGCTGTGGACCACCAACGGCGTGGTCGCCGACCTCCTCGTCGTCATGGCGCGCGTACCGAAGTCCGAGGGGCACCGGGGCGGCATCACCGCCTTCGTCGTCGAGGCCGGCTCCGAGGGCATCACCGTCGAGAACCGCAACGCCTTCATGGGCCTGCGCGGCCTGGAGAACGGCGTCACCCGCTTCCACCGGGTCCGGGTGCCGGCCGCCCACCGGATCGGTGAGGAGGGCCAGGGCCTCAAGATCGCCCTCACCACCCTCAACACCGGCCGGCTGTCCCTGCCCGCCATGTGCGTCGGCGCCGGCAAGTGGTGCCTGAAGATCGCCCGCGAATGGTCTGCCGCGCGCGAGCAGTGGGGCAAGCCGGTGGCGCTGCACGAGGCGGTCGGCTCGAAGATCTCCTTCATCGCCGCCACCACCTTCGCCCTGGAGGCCGTCCTCGACCTGTCCTCCCAGATGGCCGACGAGGACCGCAACGACATCCGCATCGAGGCCGCCCTCGCCAAGCTGTACGGCTCGGAGATGGCCTGCCTGATGGCCGACGAACTCGTCCAGATCCGCGGCGGACGCGGCTTCGAGACCGCCGACTCGCTGCGGGCGCGCGGTGAACGGGCCGTCCCCGCCGAGCAGATGCTCCGCGACCTGCGCATCAACCGGATCTTCGAGGGCTCCACCGAGATCATGCACCTGCTGATCGCGCGGGAGGCCGTCGACGCCCACCTGTCCGTCGCGGGCGACCTGATCGACCCCGAGAAGTCCCTCGGCGACAAGGCCCGGGCAGGCGCCAACGCGGGCGTCTTCTACGCCAAGTGGCTGCCCCGGCTGGTCGCCGGACCGGGACAGCTCCCCGGCGCGTACGGCGACTTCAAGCACGGCATCGACCTGTCACCGCACCTGCGCTACGTCGAGCGCACCTCCCGCAAGCTGGCCCGCTCCACCTTCTACGCCATGTCCCGCTGGCAGGGGAAGATGGAGACCAAGCAGGGCTTCCTCGGCCGGATCGTCGACATCGGCGCCGAACTGTTCGCCATGAGCGCCGCCTGCGTCCGCGCCGAACTGCTGCGCGCCCGGGGCGAGCACGGCCGCGAGGCGTACCAGCTCGCGGACGCCTTCTGCCGCCAGTCCCGCATCCGGGTCGAGGAACTCTTCGGCCGCCTGTGGACCAACACCGACGACCTCGACCGCAAGGTCGTCAAGGGCGTCCTGTCCGGCACCTACACCTGGCTGGAGCAGGGCGTCGTCGACCCCTCCGGCGACGGCCCCTGGATCGCGGACGCGGCCCCCGGCCCGAGCACGAAGGAGAACGTGCACCGGCCGATCCGCTGACGAACCCACCGGTCCGCGCGGCGGCCGGACGACGACGGACACGGAGGACAGGCTGCCGGGGCGGGGCCCGGCAGCCTCCGCGACCCGACACAATAGAGCCCATGACCGACGCTCCAGCTCCCCTGGCCGATCCTCATCTGGTGTACGACCCCGTGACGGGGGACGGCCCGAAGGACGTGGCGATCCTCGGCTCCACCGGGTCGATCGGCACCCAGGCCATCGACCTCGTGCTGCGCAACCCCGACCGCTTCCGGGTCACCGGCCTGTCCGCCCACGGCAGCCGGACCGCCCTCCTCGCCGAGCAGGCCCACCGGCTGCGGGTGCGCACGGTCGCCGTCGCCCGCCAGGACGCCGTACCGGCGCTGCGCGAGGCGCTGTCGGCGCGGTACGGCGCGGGGGAGCCGCTGCCGGAGATCCTCGCCGGGCCCGACGCGGCCACCGAGGTCGCCGCCTCCGACTGCCACACCGTCCTGAACGGCATCACCGGCTCCATCGGCCTCGCCCCGACCCTCGCCGCCCTGGAGGCGGGCCGCACTCTCGCGCTCGCCAACAAGGAGTCGCTCATCGTGGGCGGCCCGCTGGTGAAGGCGCTGGCCGAGCCCGGTCAGATCATCCCGGTGGACTCCGAGCACGCGGCGCTGTTCCAGGCGCTCGCCGCCGGCACCCGCGCCGACGTCCGCAAGCTGGTGGTCACCGCCTCCGGCGGTCCCTTCCGCGGCCGGACCCGCGCCGAGCTGGCCGACGTCACCGTCGACGACGCCCTCGCCCACCCCACCTGGGCCATGGGCCCGGTGATCACGATCAACTCCGCGACCCTCGTCAACAAGGGCCTGGAGGTGATCGAGGCGCACCTGCTGTACGACATTCCCTTCGACCGCATTGAGGTCGTCGTGCACCCGCAGTCGTATGTCCACTCGATGGTTGAGTTCACGGACGGATCGACACTGGCCCAGGCGACGCCCCCCGACATGCGGGGCCCCATCGCCATCGGCCTCGGCTGGCCCGAAAGGGTCCCCGACGCGGCCCCGGTCTTCGACTGGAGCAAGGCGTCCACCTGGGAGTTCTTCCCCCTGGACAACGAGGCGTTCCCCTCGGTGAACCTCGCCCGGCACGTGGGCGAGCTCGCGGGCACCGCCCCGGCGGTGTTCAATGCCGCCAACGAGGAGTGCGTGGAGGCCTTCCGGGCCGGCACGCTGCCGTTCAACGGCATCATCGAGACCGTCACGCGGGTGGTCGAGGAGCACGGCACCCCGCGGCCGGGAACCTCGCTGACGGTGTCGGACGTCCTCGAAGCGGAGACCTGGGCCCGGGCACGG
The DNA here is from genome assembly GCF_010548465.1 of Streptomyces sp. SID14436. Classification (GTDB taxonomy): domain Bacteria; phylum Actinomycetota; class Actinomycetes; order Streptomycetales; family Streptomycetaceae; genus Streptomyces. Next base: position 5,648 of record NZ_JAAGMD010000006.1, read on the forward strand.
GTGCGGGAACTGACAGTCCGGACGGCGAGCGCGGAGGCGCGTGCATGACGACCCTGATGTTCATCCTCGGCATAGTCGTCTTCGCGGTCGGCCTGCTGTTCTCCATCGCCTGGCACGAACTGGGCCACCTGTCGACGGCCAAGATGTTCGGCATCCGCGTGCCGCAGTACATGGTCGGCTTCGGCCCGACCCTGTGGTCGCGGCAGCGGGGCGAGACCGAGTACGGCGTCAAGGCGATCCCGTTCGGCGGCTACATCCGCATGATCGGCATGTTCCCGCCCGGACCCGACGGACGGCTGGAGGCCCGCTCCACCTCCCCGTGGCGCGGCATGATCGAGGACGCCCGCTCGGCGGCCTTCGAGGAACTGCAGCCCGGCGACGACAAGCGGCTGTTCTACACGCGCAGGCCGTGGAAACGGGTCGTCGTCATGTTCGCCGGCCCCTTCATGAACCTCGTCCTGGCCGTGGCGCTGTTCCTCACCGTCCTCATGGGCTTCGGGATCCAGCAGCAGACCACCACCGTCAGCTCGGTCTCGCCGTGCGTCATCTCCCAGAGCGAGAACCGCGACAAGTGCGCCCCGTCCGACCCCGAGTCCCCGGCCGAGGCGGCCGGCATGAAGGCGGGCGACCGCATCGTCGCGTTCGACGGCGTGCGCACCGAGGACTGGGCCACCCTCTCCGACCTCATCCGGGACAGCGCCGGCAAGGAGGTGCCGATCGTCGTCGACCGCAAGGGCGAGGAGGTCACCCTCCAGGCGAAGATCGCCACCAACCTGGTCGCCAAGAAGGACGGCAACGGCACCTACGTCGAGGGCGAGTACGTCAAGGCGGGCTTCCTCGGCTTCAGCGCGGCCACCGGCGTCGTGAAACAGGACTTCGGCGAATCCGTGGTCTGGATGACCGACCGGGTCGGCGACGCCGTCGACTCCCTCGCCGCCCTGCCGTCGAAGGTGCCCGCCCTGTGGAACGCCGCCTTCGGCGACGGCCCGCGCGAACCCGACTCCCCGATGGGCGTCGTCGGCGCGGCCCGGGTGGGCGGCGAGATCGCCACGCTGGAGATCCCCGCCTCCCAGCAGATGGCCATGTTCGTGATGCTGCTCGGCGGCTTCAACCTCTCCCTGTTCCTGTTCAACATGCTCCCGCTGCTCCCGCTCGACGGCGGACACATCGCGGGCGCACTGTGGGAGTCGCTGCGCCGCAACCTCGCCCGGGTGCTGCGCCGCCCCGACCCGGGACCGTTCGACGTGGCGAAACTGATGCCGGTGGCCTACGTGGTGGCCGGGATCTTCGTCTGCTTCACACTGCTCGTCCTCGTCGCCGACGTCGTCAATCCGGTCCGCATCTCCTAGGCCCGCCCGGCCGCACGTTCCCCTCACGACGGCCCGGAACCGCCCGGTTCCGGGCCGTCGTCCTTTGGATGGGTTTACCGGCGGGATGTGCCCGGCCGCGGGCCCGTACCGTAATCTCGGGACCCGGAGCCCGCTGCTCACCGGGAGCCGGACCTTGATCCACGACTTGGGGTTGCACAGCAGATGACTGCGATTTCTCTCGGCATGCCGTCCGTTCCGATCAAGCTGGCCGAGCGCCGCAGGAGCCGCAGGATCCAGGTCGGGTCGGTGGCGGTCGGTGGTGACGCGCCGGTGTCGGTGCAGTCGATGACGACGACGCGGACGTCGGACATCGGGGCGACGCTGCAGCAGATCGCGGAGCTGACGGCGTCGGGGTGCCAGATCGTGCGGGTGGCGTGTCCGACGCAGGACGACGCGGACGCGCTGTCGGTGATCGCGGGCAAGTCGCAGATCCCGGTGATCGCGGACATTCATTTCCAGCCGAAGTACGTGTTCGCGGCGATCGAGGCCGGGTGCGCGGCGGTGCGGGTGAATCCGGGCAACATCAAGAAGTTCGACGATCAGGTCAAGGAGATCGCGCGGGCGGCGGGGGAGCGGGGCACGCCGATCCGGATCGGGGTGAACGCGGGGTCGCTGGACCGGCGGCTGCTGCAGAAGTACGGCAAGGCGACGCCGGAGGCGCTGGTGGAGTCGGCGCTGTGGGAGGCGTCGCTGTTCGAGGAGCACGGGTTCCGGGACATCAAGATCTCGGTGAAGCACAACGACCCGGTGGTGATGATCGAGGCGTACCGGCAGCTGGCGGAGCAGTGCGACTATCCGTTGCATCTGGGGGTGACGGAGGCGGGTCCGGCGTTCCAGGGGACGGTGAAGTCGGCGGTGGCGTTCGGTGCGTTGCTGTCGCAGGGGATCGGGGACACGATCCGGGTGTCGTTGTCGGCGCCGCCGGTGGAGGAGATCAAGGTCGGCAATCAGATCCTGGAGTCGCTGGGGCTGCGGCAGCGGGGTCTGGAGATCGTGTCGTGTCCGTCGTGCGGGCGGGCGCAGGTGGATGTGTACAAGCTGGCCGAGGAGGTCACGGCGGGTCTGACGGGGATGGACGTGCCGTTGCGGGTGGCGGTGATGGGCTGTGTCGTCAACGGTCCGGGTGAGGCCCGTGAGGCCGATCTGGGGGTGGCGTCGGGTAACGGCAAGGGGCAGATCTTCGTCAAGGGCGAGGTCATCAAGACGGTGCCGGAGTCGAAGATCGTGGAGACGCTGATCGAAGAGGCGATGCGGATCGCCGAACAGATGGAGAAGGACGGCGTCGCGGCGGGGGAGCCGGCCGTCACCGTGAGCTGAACAGCACGGAATGCGAAGGGGGCCCGACCGTGTCGATCCTGGAGAGCATCCGACAACCACGCGACCTGAAGGCGCTGTCCGCGGCACAACTCACCGAACTGTCCGCCGAGATCAGGGAGTTCCTGGTGCAGGCCGTCGCCAGGACCGGCGGCCACCTCGGACCCAACCTGGGCGTGGTGGAACTCACCGTCGCCCTGCACCGGGTCTTCGAGTCACCGGCCGACCGCATCCTCTGGGACACGGGCCACCAGTCCTACGTCCACAAGCTGCTGACCGGCCGTCAGGACTTCTCCAAGCTGCGCGGCAAGGGGGGCCTGTCCGGCTATCCCTCCCGCGAGGAGTCCGTGCACGACGTCATCGAGAACAGCCACGCCTCAACCGCCCTCGGCTGGGCCGACGGCCTCGCCAAGGCCCACCGGGTGCAGGGCGGCACCGGGCACGTGGTCGCCGTGATCGGCGACGGCGCCCTCACCGGCGGCATGGCCTGGGAGGCGCTCAACAACATCGCCGCCGCCAAGGACCGCCCGCTGATCATCGTCGTCAACGACAACGAGCGTTCCTACGCGCCCACCATCGGCGGCCTCGCCAACCACCTCGCCGCCCTGCGCACCACCGACGGCTACGAACGGGTGCTGGCCTGGGGCAAGGACGTGCTCCAGCGCACCCCGGTGGTCGGCGGCACCGTCTACGAGGCCCTGCACGGCGCGAAGAAGGGCTTCAAGGACGCCTTCGCGCCCCAGGGGCTCTTCGAGGACCTGGGCCTGAAGTACGTCGGCCCGATCGACGGCCACGACATCGGGGCCGTGGAGTCCGCGCTGCGCCGGGCCAAACGCTTCCACGGCCCGGTCCTGGTCCACTGCCTCACCGAGAAGGGCCGCGGCTACGAGCCCGCCCTCGCCCACGAGGAGGACCACTTCCACACCGTCGGCGTGATGGACCCGCTCACCTGCGCCCCGCTGTCGCCGTCCGGCGGGCCGTCCTGGACGTCGGTGTTCGGCGAGGAGATCGTCCGGATCGGCGAGGAACGCGAGGACGTGGTCGCGATCACCGCCGCCATGCTCCACCCGGTCGGCCTCGGCGCCTTCGCCGCGCGGTTCCCGGACCGGGTGTGGGACGTCGGCATCGCCGAGCAGCACGCCACCGTGTCCGCGGCGGGCCTGGCCACCGGCGGCCTGCACCCGGTCGTCGCCGTCTACGCCACCTTCCTCAACCGCGCCTTCGACCAGCTGCTGATGGATGTCGCGCTGCACCGCTGCGGGGTCACGTTCGTGCTGGACCGGGCCGGTGTCACCGGGGCCGACGGCCCCTCGCACAACGGCATGTGGGACCTGTCCGTGCTCCAGGTCGTGCCCGGCCTGCGCATCGCGGCCCCCCGGGACGCCGACCAGCTGCGCGCCCAGCTGCGCGAGGCGGTCGCCGTCGACGACGCGCCGACCCTGCTGCGCTTCCCCAAGGAGTCGGTCGGCCCCTGCGTCCCCGCCGTCGACCGGATCGGCGGCATGGACGTGCTGCACCGCGCCGACGCCCCCGAGGTGCTGCTGGTGGCCGTCGGCGTGATGGCGCCCGTGTGTCTGCGGGCCGCCGAACTGCTTCAGGCCCGCGGCATCGCCTGCACGGTGGTGGACCCCCGCTGGGTCAAGCCCGTGGACCCGGAGCTGCCCGCTCTGGCCGCCCGGCACCGTCTGGTGGCCGTCGTCGAGGACAACAGCCGCGCGGCCGGGGTGGGTTCGGCCGTGGCGCTGGCACTGGGCGACGCCGAGGTCGACGTGCCGGTCCGGCGGTTCGGCATCCCGGAGCAGTTCCTCGCCCACGCCAAACGGGCGGAGGTGCTCGCCGACATCGGTCTGACCCCGGTCGACGTGGCCGGCCGGATCGGCGCGAGCCTCGCCGTGCGGCAGGAGCGGCGGGCCGCGGAGCCCGCGGCGCAGCAGGAGAAACGGGCCGCGGGCCCCGCCGAGCGGCAAGCGGAGCGGAAGAAGGCCCGGCCGTCCACACCGTCCCAGCCACCACAGCCACAGGAGCACCAGGCATGACCACCGCGGAGTCCGCGTCGGAGTCGTCGCAGACCGGGGAGTTCGACCTCGGCGCGCTGCTCGCCGAGCGCGGGGCCGAGCGCTACGAGCTGCACACCCGGTACCTCAACCACCAGCTCCCGCGCATGCTGCACACCATCGGCTTCGACAAGGTCTACGAGCGCGCCGAGGGCGCCCACTTCTGGGACGCCGACGGCAACGACCACCTGGACATGCTCGCCGGGTTCGGGGTGATGGGCCTGGGGCGCCACCACCCCGTGATCCGCAAGGCGCTGCACGACGTGCTGGACGCCTCGCTGGCCGACCTCACCCGTTTCGACTGCCAGCCGCTGCCCGGGCTGCTGGCCGAGAAGCTGCTCGCGCACAGCCCGCACCTGGACCGGGTCTTCTTCGGCAACAGCGGCACCGAGGCGGTGGAGGGCGCGCTGAAGTTCGCCCGGTTCGTCACCGGCAGACCGCGCGTCCTGTACTGCGAGCACGCCTTCCACGGCCTGACCACCGGCTCCCTGTCGGTCAACGGCGAGGACGGTTTCCGGGACGGTTTCGCCCCGCTGCTGCCCGACACCGCCGTGCCGCTCGGCGACCTGGACGCCCTGGAGCGGGAGCTGCGCAAGGGGGACGTGGCCGCCCTGATCGTCGAGCCCGTCCAGGGCAAGGGCGTGCACGAGGCGCCCCCCGGCTACCTGCGGGCCGCGCAGGAGCTGCTGCACCGGCACAAGGCGCTGCTGATCGCCGACGAGGTGCAGACCGGGCTCGGCCGCACCGGGGACTTCTACGCCTACCAGCACGAGGAGGGCGTGGAGCCGGACCTGGTGTGCGTGGCCAAGGCGCTCTCCGGCGGCTACGTACCGGTGGGAGCCACCCTCGGCAAGGACTGGATCTTCAAGAAGGTCTACTCGTCCATGGACCGGGTGCTGGTCCACTCGGCCAGCTTCGGGTCCAACGCCCAGGCCATGGCGGCCGGCCTGGCGGTGCTGTCGGTCATGGAGAACGAGCAGATCGTCGCCAACGTGCGCAGGACGGGCGAGCTGCTGCGGTCGCGGCTGGCGGCCCTGACCGAGAAGTACGAGATGCTCGCCGAGATCCGCGGCCGGGGGCTGATGATCGGCATCGAGTTCGGCCGGCCCCGTTCGCTGAAGCTGCGCGGCCACTGGGCCATGCTGCAGGCCGCCCGCAAGGGCCTGTTCGCGCAGATGGTGGTCGTGCCGCTGCTCCAGCGGCACCGGATCCTCACCCAGGTGTCCGGTGACCACATGGAGGTGATCAAACTGATCCCGCCGCTGATCATCGGCGAGCCGGAGGTGGACCGCTTCGTGGACGCCTTCACCGCGGTGATGGACGACGCCCACCAGGGCGGCGGCCTGGTGTGGGACTTCGGCAGGACGCTGGTGAAGCAGGCGATCGCCAACCGCTGACCGGCGGGCCCGTGTCCTGCTGTCGCCGACATCAGGACGCCCCTTTTTGCCTCTGAGGCAAAAAATTTGCCCGTCGGGCAAACCAGGGGGCTGAATAGGGGCATGAGCTCCCCCGAGACAGAGCCGTCGGCCGCCCGGCCCGACGCACTGGGTCTGGTCGCGCCGCAGCTGCGGGCGCTGCGGCGCAGGGCCTCCCTCACGCTGGAGGCCGCGGCCCGCGACGCCGGCCTGTCGCCCGCCCACCTCTCGCGGCTGGAGACCGGACAGCGTCAGCCCTCGCTGCCCATGCTGCTGTCCCTCGCCCGCGTCTACGGTACGACGGTCGCCGAACTCCTCGGCGAGGCGGCCCCCGAACGGGATGCCGTGGTGCGCGCCGCCGGGATGGAACCCACGACGGCCGGCGGCTGGACCTACTGGCAGGCGGGCGCGCCCGGGCGCGGCATGCAGGCCCTGCGGGTCCACGTCCCTCACGGTTCGCAGGGCGACATCGTGCGCGTCCACCCCGGCGAGGAGTGGCTGTACGTCCTGCGGGGCCGGCTGCTGCTCCGGCTCGGCGAGACCCTGCACCGGCTCGGCCCGGGCGACAGCGCCCACTTCGACTCGCTCACCCCGCACCGGATCGCCGCGCAGGACCCCGACGGAGTCGAGCTCCTGTTCGTGCATACCCTGCTGCAGAGCCCCTCGGCCGCGCTCTGCCTCGGCCCCGCCCACGGAGATGCCTCGTGAGAAACATGGAAGAGAAGTTCCCGCGCGCCCTGTGGGTGCGCCTGTTCGTCTACGTCGTGGCGGGCCACGTCGTGGCGGGCTTCATCTATCTGCTGTTCACGGTGGGCGCGAAGCAGTAGCGGGCCGTGGGGCGGCCGTGCCCCCGGCCCGCTGCCCGGCCGGGGGTCAGTCCAGCAGGCGCGTGCGCAGCCGCTCCCGGGTCCCGGGTGCGAGGGCGAGCCCCTGCTCCAGGTAGGCGTCGACGCCGCCCCACGTCTCCTCGATGGTCTCCAGCCCCGCCTGAAGGTACTCGGCGCGGGCGTCGAAGAGCGGGTTGAGCAGTTCCATGACCTCGGGGGAGTAGGCCGAGTCGGAGCTTCCGCTGCGGTGCACCTTGTAGCGGCGGTGCCGCTCGTTGGACTTGAGGTAGTCCTCGAAGATCGCGTCGCGCTCCACGCCCACCGCCAGCAGCGTCACGGCCACCGACAGGCCCGCGCGGTCCTTGCCGGCCGCGCAGTGCATCAGCGCGGGCACGCTCTCGTCGGCGAGCGCGTGCAGCACCCGGGAGTGCTCGGCGGTGCGGCCCTTGACGGTCGCCCGGTAGGAGGCGATCATCCGGTCCGCGGCCTTGCCGTCGGCGAGGATCGAACGCAGCTGCTCCAGGTCGCCGTCACGGACCATCCGCCAGAACTCCGCCCCGTCGGCCGGGTCGCTCAGCGGCAGGTTCACGTTGCGCACGCCGGGCAGCGTGACGTCCGGGCCCTCCAGCTTCTGGTCGGCCGCGTTGCGGAAGTCGAAGACGGTGTGCAGTCCCAGGGACGACAGGAAGGCGGCGTCCTCGGCGGTCGCGTGGGCGAGGTGGCCGCTGCGGAACAGCACCCCGTGCCGCACGCGCCGGCCGTCCAGGGTCGGCAGCCCGCCCACGTCACGGAAATTGCGCACCCCGGCCAGCTCGGGTTCGGTCGACGGGATGTGCTGCGTCACGGGGGCTCCTCCCACTCGGCGTCGTCGACGCGGCTCGTCGACGGCACCTCGACGATACGACATCACGAGCCGGGAAGAAGTCCTGATTCGGCGTTTAAGGCGTTCTGTCCGTTTCGGGGAATTCGCCATAACGTGCCCCGATAGAAAGGGAGATGGGAATGGGGCGCGTGAGCATCGTCATAGTGGTGACAACGGGTTGTCGCCATGTTCACGTAATTCCCCTGCCCCACAAGCCTTTTCGGCAATTCACGGGACACGGAATCCACGCACGGTGACAGCAATTGTCCGAGTGGATCACGGAAAAGGGCGTTCAGGGGGAACCCCTCGCTTGTCCCTTTGCGTCTTGGTCGCTTACGTTCGCCACCGATCCGGACGGACGCCTAATCCTGCCGCCGCCCGGAGCCCGCACACTCACTGACCCGTGAACGGCAGGAGCGGGGGACCCACAGGTACGACTGCCTGTTACCGGTCTTCCGGAGAAACAGGCTTGGGGTTAAGCCGCGCCCTGCGCGGCCGGGCATCTCCAGCCCGAACCCGACAGCTCACCTCGCAGGCGCCGGAGAGGAATTCGTCATGCCCGCCAAGGGTAAGCACCGCCGTCCCAGGACCCTGCGTCTCGCCCGTTCCATCGCCGTCGCCGGTACCGGTGGCGCCGCTCTCGCCCTGCCGCTCCTCGGCGCCACCGGCGCCCACGCCGCCACCCCCCAGGCGGCTCCGGAGAAGGCAGTCCAGAGCGTGTCCGCCGGCGCCAAGGCCGACGGCAAGGACACCGCGAAGAACGGCGAGTCCCGCACCTACGTCGTGAAGTCCGGGGACTACCTGGCCAAGATCGCCGACACCGAGAACGTCGACGGCGGCTGGAAGCAGCTCTACGCCGACAACCGCGAGGCCGTCGGTGACGACCCGTCGCTCATCCACCCCGGCCTGAAGCTGTCCATCGACGGCAAGGCCGCGACGGGCGCCCCGAAGAAGTCCTCCTCGGCCCCGTCCGCCCAGGACGCGCCGAAGAAGAAGACCGCGCCCGCCAAGCCCTCCGCCGGCAAGAGCGAGGCCCCGGTCAAGAAGACCGCCCCGCAGTCCACGGGCGCCAACCAGGCCGCCAGTGCCTCCGGTTACACCTCCCCGGTGCCCGGCGGCGGCGTCGGCACCGGCTACAAGGTGGCCGGCGGCATGTGGTCCAGCGGCTACCACACCGGTGTCGACTTCAGCGTCCCGTCCGGCACCTCGCTGAAGGCCGTCGGCTCCGGCACCGTGGTCTCCGCCGGCTGGGCGGGCGCGTACGGCAACGAGGTCGTCATCAAGCTCGACGACGGCCACTACGCCCAGTACGCCCACCTGTCCTCGCTGTCCGTCTCGGCCGGCCAGGCCGTGAGCGCCGGTCAGCAGGTCGGCCTGTCCGGTTCCACCGGCAACTCCACCGGTCCGCACCTGCACTTCGAGATCCGCACCTCGCCGAACTACGGCGCGGACGTGGACCCGGTCTCCTACCTCCGCTCGAAGGGCGTCGCCATCGGCTGACCCCCGCGCCGACCTGCCTGACACGCCGCCGAAGGCCGGACCCCGATCCCCGGGTCGGCCTTCGGCGGTGCACGGGCGCGGGAATCAGCAGGCGGAGTGGTTTATCTCACCGTCCGTCAACCCTTTCCTACGGTCGCGTAGGTCACATTCCAGACGTCATCATGGGTGACCGTGGCAGACGATTCGAGAAGAGACAGCAGAGTGGAATTCGGGTCGTACGTGGCGGTGGGGGACAGCTTCACCGAGGGAGTCGGGGACCCCGGCCCCGACGGCGCGTTCGTCGGCTGGGCCGACCGGCTCGCCGTGCTCCTCGCCGACCGCCGGCCCGAAGGCGCCTTCCAGTACACCAACCTCGCGGTGCGCGGAAAGCTGCTCGACCAGATCGTGGCGGACCAGATCCCGCGGGCGGTCGAGCTCGCCCCGGACCTGGTGTCGATCTGCGCCGGCGGCAACGACATCATCCGGCCGGGCACCGACCCGGACGAGGTGGCCGAGCGGTTCGAGCGGGCCGTCGCGGCACTCGCCGCCGCGTCCGGCACCGTGCTGATCGCCACCGGCTTCGACACCCGGGGCGTGCCCGTGCTCCGCCGGCTGCGCGGCAAGGTCGCCACGTACAACGGACATGTGCGGGCCATCGCCGACCGGTACGGCTGCCCGGTGCTCGACCTGTGGTCGCTGCGCAGCGTCCAGGACCGCAGGGCGTGGGACGCCGACCGGCTGCACCTCTCGCCCGAGGGCCACACCCGCGTGGCGCTCCGGGCGGGCCAGGCCCTCGGCCTGGAGGTCCCGGCCGACCCCGAGCAGCCCTGGCCCCCGCTCCCGGCCCGGGGCACGTTCGACGTCCGGCGGGACGACGTCCAGTGGGCCCGCGAGTACCTGGTGCCCTGGATCGGCCGACGCCTGCGCGGGGAGTCCTCCGGCGACCACGTCACGGCGAAGGGGACGCTGTCCCCGCACGCCATCAAGGAGCGGATCGCCTCGGTGGCGTGACGCGTCGCGCGCGAGCCCGGCGGGCCGTCCCGGACACGGGACACGGCCCGCCGGGCTCGCCGCGTCCGGCCACGGTCACCGGTCAGCGCGCCGAAGCCGTCAGCGCCTCCCGCGCCAGGCCCAGCTCGCGGGCCAGGGCCTCGTCCACCCAGACGAGCGCCCGGCTGCGCGGCACCGCCGCGCCGTACGACGTCATCTGGACCGCGAGCCCGTCGAGCAGTGCGGTCAGCCGCAGGGCCGCACCGGCCGGGTCCGCGCAGCGGAACTCCCCGGCGTCCACGCCCTCGCCGATGACCTCGGTCAGCGCGGCCTTCCACTGCCGGTCGAGGTCCGCGGCGACCTCCCGCAGCACCGGCTCGCGCAACGCCATCGACCAGCTCTCGATCCACAGCCGCCAGCCCTTGGCCGGACCGGTGGGCGCGTACCACCTCACTGCCGAACGCAGCCGGCGCAGGGCCGTCGTGCGCCGGCCCAGCAGCTTGCGCAGATGGGCCAGGTCGGCCTCGGCCGCGTGCGCGAAGGCGGCCGCGACGAGCCGCTCCTTCGTGGAGAAGTGGTAGAGCACCAGCGCGTTGCTCACCCCGAGTGCCGAGGCCACGTCGGAGATGCGGACCGCCGCCGCCCCCCGTGCCTCGATCTGCTCGATGGCCGCCCGCAGCAGCTCCCCGCGCCGCTCCGCCACGCTCAACCGCACCCTCGTCACGCCCGTCACCCTAATCCGGCCCCCCGCCACCGCCCAAGAGGCCCTCGACGGCGGCGGCTTCACGCACCGCGGGGGTACGGCGGGCCGACGGGCGTCCGGGGCGTCCGCGGCCGCCGGGCGTCCACGGCCTGCGGGCCGGGCCCCGCCGGTCCGCACCGAAAGCGATGTCGCACGGGCCGCACATAATGGAAAGTCCGACCGACTCTTCCTGGAGGTGCCGTGGCCGGTTCCCCTTCCCGAAGCTCCGCGCTCCGAGCGCTGCGCCCCGCGGCCTTCGGCGTGGACCCCAGCGGTGAGCGCATGGCGCGCATCCGCAGATCACCGCACTTCCGGGACGGGGTGTTCCAGAATCCCGGCGGCCCCTCGCGGACCCGCCCCTCCGGCTCGGCGCGGGAGCTGGCGAAGGTCTACTTCGACAAGGACCGCCGCGCCCGCCGGGCCCCCCTCGGGACCGTGCCGGTGCACGCCACCACGCTCGCCGACCTCGCCCGCCCGCCGGCCGACGGGCTGCGCCTGACCTGGATGGGCCATTCCGCCGTGCTGGCCGAGATCGACGGGCACCGGGTCCTCTTCGACCCCGTGTGGGGCGAGCGCTGCTCCCCCTTCCCCTTCGTCGGACCGAAGCGGCTGCACCCGGCACCGCTGCCGCTGGCCGCGCTCGGCCCGGTCGACGTCGTGGTGATCTCCCACGACCACTACGACCACCTGGACATGCCCACCATCAAGGCGCTGGCGGACACGGACACCCTGTTCGCCGTGCCGCTCGGCGTCGGAGGCCACCTGGAGCACTGGGGCGTCGCCCCGTCCCGGCTGCGCGAGCTGGACTGGCACGAGTCCACCGAGGTCGGCGGTCTCACCCTCACCGCCACGCCCGCCCGGCACTTCTGCGGCCGGGGCCTGCGCAACACCCAGCACACCCTCTGGGCGTCCTGGGTCGTCGCCGGGGAGCGGCACCGCGTCCACCACAGCGGCGACACCGGCTACTTCGACGGCTTCAAGGACATCGGCGCCGCCCACGGGCCCTTCGACGTGACGATGATCCAGATCGGGGCCTACTCCGACTTCTGGCCGGACATCCACATGACGCCCGAGGAGGGCATGCGGGCCCACGTCGACCTCCAGGGCGGCCGGGCCGGGCACGGCCTGATGCTGCCCATCCACTGGGCCACCTTCAACCTGGCGCCCCACCCGTGGGCCGACCCGGGTGAGGGCACGGTGGCGGCGGCCCGCGCGGCCGGGGCCCGCGTCGCCCTGCCCCGGCCCGGTGAGCCCTTCGAACCCGCCTCCGGGGCGGTGCCCTCGCGGCCGTGGTGGCGTGGGGTGGCGCAGGCGCCGGCGGGCGGCTGGCCGGTGCAGGAGGCGCTCACCGGTGCCGCGATCGGCGTCGCCGGCACCGCGGCAGCCGTGGCCCAGGATGATACGGAGAGTGACAGTTCTGGTGGGGCGTCCGAGGGCGCCGAGGGTGCGCGGGCCCGCCCGGCGGGCTGACGGAGGACGCGCGGACGGCGTGCGACACGAGGCCGGGGAGCGAGGCGCTCCCCGGCCTTCGTCATGACCGCGTGATCGTGAATGACCAGGTCCGACCGCTCTCTGACCACTTCTTGACGGTGCCGTGGCGGGTTTATCGGTCTGTCGTACGAGGCCTCATACCAGAGCGGGACGTCCGCCGTAGGAGTTTGTCAACTGCCCACCGCACATGATGCGGTGGCGACTACGGTGAGTGTCGGTCGGGCGACGCGTGGCCGACATCCGTTCGTCTCTCGAGCCCGGCCGGTACGACGACACCGCGACGACAGCGCGACGACCCGTTCGGCCCGCGCACCGCGCCGCGGGGATCGCGTCAACCACAGGTCGGACCAGGGAGCGGGGACCGGTACGTGCAGGCACAAGGCGGACGAGGGAGCGGGCGGGGCGAGGGGCCCCGCCGCCCGGGCCCGGCCGGCGGCGCCCCGGGCAGG
>NZ_JAAGMD010000027.1 GCF_010548465.1 Streptomyces sp. SID14436
GTCGTGGGCGCGGTCGACGCCGTGCGTGCGGCCGTCGTCGTGGGTCCGCTCGTCCTCCGGCATCCGTTCGTCGTCACGGGTGCGGCCGTCGTCCGGCGTGCCGCCGTCGTCGTGGGCGCGGTCGACGCCGTGGGGGCGGCCGTCGTCCGGCGTGCCGCCGTCGTCGTGGGCGCGGTCGACGCCGTGGGGGCGGCCGTCGTCCGGCGTGCCGCCGTCGTCGTGGGCGCGGTCGACGCCGTGGGGGCGCTCGTGCTCCGGCACCCGTTCGTCGTCACGGGTGCGGTCGTCGTCCGGCGTGCCGCCGTTGTCGTGGGCGCGGTCGACGCCGTGCGTGCGGCCGTCGTCGTGGGTCCGCTCGTCCTCCGGCATCCGTTCGTCGTCACGGGTGCGGCCGTCGTCCGGCGTGCCGCCGTCGTCGTGGGCGCGGTCGACGCCGTGGGCGCGGTCGTCACCGTAGGTCCGCTCGTCCTCCGGCATGCGTTCGTCGTCACGGGTGCGGTCGTCGTCGTGGGCGGCCATGTCACACCACCTCGTCCTCGTGCAGGCGGGCGCGCAGGGCCCGTACCGCCGTGTGCAGCCTGCTCTTGACCGTGCCCTCGGGTACGCCGAGCTGGTCGGCGATCGACCGCACCGGCAGGTCCGCGTAGAAGCGCAGCACGACGACCTGGCGCTGGGCGTCGGTCAGCGCGTCCAGGCCGCGGGCGACGGCGAGGGAGAGCAGGCTGTTCTCCTCACCGGAGGGCGCTTCCGCCGGGCGCAGCGCGGCCAGGCGTTCGCCGAGGCGTTCCTGGCGGCGCTTGGCCCGGTGCCAGTCCATGGCGAGGTTGGAAGCGACCACCGCCGCCCACGCCGACACGTCCCGCGGCGCCTCCCGTCCGCTCGCGGCCCGTTCCAGCAGCCGCAGGCGGACCTGCTGCACCCCGTCCGGCAGGTCCGCCTGCGGCACCCCGCCCAGCGCGAGCACCGCCCGCACCCGGCGCTCCTGCGCGGCGTCCAGCGGGTCGTCGCCCGCGGCGGGGTGCGTCCCCCGCCCGCGCCGGGCCCCTGTGCGCAGCACTGCCCCCACCCCCTCACGCTGTCCCCTCTACGACGCCGCTGCCGCCCGGAACGTTCGCCCGGCCGGCGTGACGCCGGGCGAGGCGTACGTCACACCCCGTCGAGGCGTACGTCACACCTTCGTGTGGGCCGGACCGGGCTGGGCAGGGGACCTTGCGGTCCATGACCTCCGGTGGCTGAATTCCTGCAGTTCACGGGGGTGGTGGCCGAAGGTCCGCAGCCGGTCCCCGACCGGCGTCCGTGCCGTTCGTGTCCCAGTACGCGGGCAGACCGGGCAAAGAATTGGACAGCCGGACCGTGGTCGGCCGCATGATGGAAGAGCCTCGGCCAGGCATTCAGGTACGTACAGGACGCAGTAGGGAGTCGTCGTGAGGGTCGGAATCGTCGGAGCCACCGGTCAGGTGGGCACGGTCATGCGCGGGATCCTCAAGGAGCGCGACTTCCCGGTCACCGAGCTGCGCCTGTTCGCGTCGGCGCGCTCGGCGGGCACGGAGCTGGACGGCGTGACGGTGGAGGACGCGTCCACCGCCGACTACTCCGGCCTGGACATCGTGCTGTTCTCGGCGGGCGGCGCGACCTCGAAGGCGCTGGCCGAGAAGGTCGCCGCGCAGGGCGCCGTGGTGATCGACAACTCCTCGGCCTGGCGCAAGGACCCCGAGGTCCCGCTGGTCGTCTCCGAGGTGAACCCGCAGGCGATCGCCGACCGTCCCAAGGGCATCATCGCCAACCCGAACTGCACCACGATGGCCGCGATGCCCGTCCTGCGTCCGCTGCACGCGGAGGCGGGCCTGGAGGCCCTGGTCGTCGCCACCTACCAGGCGGTGTCCGGTTCCGGTGTCGCGGGCGTCGCCGAGCTGCACGGCCAGGCGCAGAAGGTGATCGACGAGGCCGACAAGCTGGCCCACGGCGGTTCGGCGGTCGACTTCCCCGAGCCGTCCGTCTACCAGCGCCCCATCGCCTTCAACGTGGTGCCCCTCGCCGGCAGCATCGTCGACGACGGCCTGAACGAGACCGACGAGGAGCAGAAGCTCCGCAACGAGTCCCGCAAGATCCTGGACATCCCGGAACTGAAGGTCTCCGGGACCTGCGTCCGCGTCCCGGTGTTCTCCGGTCACTCGCTGCAGATCAACGCCCGCTTCGCCCGCCCGATCAGCCCCGAGCGCGCGGCCGAGCTGCTGGCCGAGGCGCCCGGTGTCGTCCTCAGCGACATCCCGACGCCGCTCGAGGCGGCCGGTCAGGACCCGTCGTACGTCGGCCGGATCCGCCGCGACGAGACGGTGGACAACGGCCTGGCGCTGTTCGTCTCCAACGACAACCTCCGCAAGGGCGCCGCGCTCAACGCGGTGCAGATCGCGGAGCTGGTGGCGGCCGAGCTGAAGGGCTGAGCCCCGCACCGGCGTGAGCGGCGGGCGCGTCCCCTCGGGGGCGCGCCCGCCGCCGTCGTCCGGGGCCCCAAGCAGCCCCACGGACGGACACCTCGCCTCCTGACCAGGGCGCTGCACGCCGCCCCGGGGCCGGTCGCGTCCGCCCCGGCGCGTCATCCGATCAGCAGACATCGGCAGGGTCCGCCCCGGCCCGGCGCCGTACCGTCACGTGCGAGGAGTGCGCCCTGCCCGGCAGGCCCCAGAGCCGCCGGGCACCGCCCCGACGGAGACGAGCACCGCCATGCCGACCGCGAAGAACCTCCAGGCCAACCGCGCCGCCCTGGCCCACCGCCTCTCCTACGCGCTGCGGCACCCCGACCGAATACCCCGGCACCTGCGCCGCGCCGCCCGCGACGCCTGGCTGCGGTACCGCTCCCCCGACCACATCGCCTACTACCGGGCCGTGATGCGCTCCGACACCCGCCGGAACCCCGACGCCGCGGTGGGCAGCCGGAGCCGGGAGCGCTGGAACGCCCTGGGCAGGATGCAGTTCGACTACCTGGTGGACCACGGGCTGCGCCCCGAGCACCGGATGCTGGAGATCGGCTGCGGCAACCTGCGGGCCGGCCGCCACTTCATCGGCCACCTGCACCCCGGCCACTACTACGGCATCGACATCTCCCCCGACATCCTCTTCGCCGCCCAGGACACCCTGGTCGCCCACGGCCTCCAGGACCGGCTGCCCATCCTCACCCCGGTCCGCGACCTCACCCTGCGCTTCCTGCCCCCGGCGCACTTCGACGTCGTGCACGCCCACAGCGTCTTCTCGCACTCCCCGCTGCCGGTCATCGAGCAGTGCCTGGCGAACGTCGGGCGGGTGCTCGCGCCGGGCGGCTGGTTCGACTTCACCTTCGACCGCACCGAGGGCGAGGAGCACCACGTGCTGCGGGAGGACTTCTACTACCGGACCGAGACCCTGACCGGCCTGGCCGCCCGGTACGGGCTCGCGGCCCGCCTCATGGAGGACTGGGAACGCCTCCCGCACGGCCAGTCCAAGATCCGCGTCACCCACGCCGACCGCCCGGCGCCACCGGAAGCACCGGAGCCACCGCCCGCCGGACCGTGACCCGGCCCCCGCTTCCCGGCCCCCGGTCCGTGACCGGGCCACCGCCTCCCGGCCCCGGTCCGTGACTCATCCCCGGCGGCGCCCAGGACCCGCCTGCGCCTCGTAGTCCTCCCGCCGCACCTCGTACAGGAAGCAGCCGTACTCCACGGCCCGCACGTGCACCAGCGCCACGTCCGGGTCCGCGAACGCCTCCGCGAGCGCGGGCTCGAAGTCGTCCTGCGCCCCGACCAGCCGCCCGCCCACGATGCGCCCCGCGGCCGAATACCGGCGCACGGTGCGCGGCGCCCGCGTGAAGGGCAGCCCCACGCCGTCCTCGGGCCCTGCGCACTCCCCGGCGTGCACGAACACCGGCCCCTGCTCGTCGTACGCCCCCGGATCGGCGCCCGTGGCGGCCGCCCACCGCCGCAGGGGCGCGTACGAGACGAGGGCGATCGACTCGCCGGGCCGGCTGTGGCGCAGGCAGCAGCGCAGCGGGGCGCCGCCCTCCTCGTCGGTGAACGGAACCGGCGGGCGG
This sequence comes from Streptomyces sp. SID14436, assembly GCF_010548465.1. Classification (GTDB taxonomy): domain Bacteria; phylum Actinomycetota; class Actinomycetes; order Streptomycetales; family Streptomycetaceae; genus Streptomyces. The sequence continues at coordinate 4,061 of NZ_JAAGMD010000027.1, forward strand.
CCGGCGTCGTCCACCCTGCGGAGTTCCTTCAGCACGGAAGCGGGAACGGGACGTGCGGCACGGGCTGTCGTGGAGGTCGTCATGCACCCCAGCGTCCCGCCCGGCGCAGCGCGCCACCGGCGGTAAACGGACATCGCGTTACCGCAGGTCCCGTGGAAGGATGGCGCAACCCACACATCACGAGGAGATGACCGCGTGCCTGGCACAAACCTGACTCGCGAAGAGGCACGGCAGCGGGCGGAGCTGCTGACCGTTGACTCCTACGAGATCGACCTCGATCTCTCCGGCGCGCAAGAGGGCGGCACCTACAGGTCCGTGACCACGGTGCGCTTCGACGTCGCCGAGCACGGCGACGGCGCGCAGTCCTTCATCGACCTGGTGGCCCCCACCGTGCACGAGGTCACCCTGAACGGGGACTCCCTCGACCCGGCCGAGGTCTTCGCGGACTCCCGCATCACCCTGCCCCGCCTGCTCAAGGGCCGCAACATCCTGCGGGTGAGCGCCGACTGCGCCTACACCAACACCGGTGAGGGCCTGCACCGGTTCGTCGACCCCGTCGACAACCAGGCCTACCTGTACACCCAGTTCGAGGTGCCCGACGCCCGCCGCGTCTTCGCCAGCTTCGAACAGCCCGACCTCAAGGCGACCTTCCAGTTCACCGTGAAGGCGCCGGAGGGCTGGACCGTCATCTCGAACTCCCCGACGCCCGAACCCCGGGACAACGTGTGGACGTTCGACCCGACGCCGCGCATCTCCACGTACATCACCGCGCTGATCGTCGGCCCGTACCACAGCGTCCACAGCGTCTACGAGAAGGACGGCCAGTCCGTCCCGCTCGGCATCTACTGCCGGCCCTCGCTCGCCGAGTACCTCGACGCCGACGCCATCTTCGAGGTCACCCGACAGGGCTTCGACTGGTTCCAGGAGAAGTTCGACTACGCCTACCCCTTCGAGAAGTACGACCAGCTGTTCGTCCCGGAGTTCAACGCGGGCGCCATGGAGAACGCGGGCGCGGTCACCATCCGCGACCAGTACGTCTTCCGCTCCAAGGTGACGGACGCGGCGTACGAGGTGCGGGCCGAGACCATCCTGCACGAGCTGGCCCACATGTGGTTCGGCGACCTCGTCACCATGGAGTGGTGGAACGACCTGTGGCTGAACGAGTCGTTCGCCACCTACACCTCCATCGCCTGCCAGGCCGCGGCGCCCGGCTCGCGCTGGCCCCACTCGTGGACCACCTTCGCCAACTCCATGAAGACCTGGGCCTACCGCCAGGACCAGCTGCCGTCCACGCACCCGATCATGGCCGACATCAGCGACCTGGACGACGTGCTGGTCAACTTCGACGGCATCACGTACGCCAAGGGCGCCTCCGTCCTCAAGCAGCTCGTCGCCTACGTCGGCGAGGACGCCTTCTTCCGCGGCGTGCAGGCCTACTTCAAGCGGCACGCCTACGGCAACACCCGCCTGTCCGACCTGCTGGGCGCCCTGGAGGAGACCTCCGGCCGCGATCTGAAGACCTGGTCGCGCAAGTGGCTGGAGACGGCCGGCATCAACATCCTGCGCCCGCGCATCGAGACCGACGCCGACGGCCTCATCACCTCCTTCGCCGTCCAGCAGGAGGCCCCCGCCCTCCCGGCCGGCGCCAAGGGCGAGCCCACCCTGCGCCCGCACCGCATCGCCGTCGGCCTCTACGACCTCGACGACGCGTCCGGCAAGCTGGTGCGCACCGAGCGCGTCGAACTCGACGTCGACGGCGAACTCACCCAGGTCCCGCAGCTCACCGGGAAGCGGCGCCCGGCCGTCGTCCTCCTCAACGACGACGACCTCTCCTACGCCAAGGTCCGCCTCGACGAGCAGTCCCTCGCCTTCGTCACCGAGCACCTCGGCGACTTCGAGGCGTCCCTGCCCCGCGCCCTGTGCTGGGCCTCCGCCTGGGACATGACCCGCGACGCGGAACTCGCCGCCCGCGACTACCTCTCCCTGGTCCTGTCGGGCATCGGCAAGGAGTCCGACATCGGTGTCGTGCAGTCCCTGCACCGCCAGGTCAAGCTGGCCATCGACCTGTACGCCGACCCGGCCGCCCGCGAACCCCTGCTGGGCCGCTGGACCGACGCCACCCTCGCCCAGCTGCGTGCCGCCGCCCCCGGCAGCGACCACCAGCTCGCCTGGGCCCGCGCCTTCGCCGCCACCGCCCGCACCCCGGAGCAGCTCGACCTCCTGGAGGCCCTGCTCACCGGCGAGCAGACCGTCGAGGGCCTCGCCGTCGACACCGAGCTGCGCTGGACCTTCGTCCAGCGGCTGGCCGCGGTCGGCCGCTACGACGAGACGGAGATCGCCGGCGAGTACGAGCGCGACCGCACCGCCGCGGGCGAACGCCACGCCGCCACCGCCCGCGCGGGCCGCCCCACGGAGGAGGCCAAGGCGGAGGCCTGGTCCTCGGTCGTCGACTCCGACAAGCTGCCGAACGCCGTCCAGGAAGCCGTCATCGCCGGCTTCGTCCAGACCGACCAGCGGGAACTGCTGGCGCCGTACACCGAGCGCTACTTCGAGGTCCTCGCGGACGTGTGGGACTCCCGCTCGCACGAGATGGCCCAGCAGATCGCCGTCGGCCTCTACCCGGCCGTCCAGGTCTCCCGCGACACCCTCGACCGCACGGACGCCTGGCTCTCCTCCGCCAACCCGAGCGCCGCCCTGCGCCGCCTGGTCTCGGAATCCCGAGCCGGCGTCGAACGCGCCCTCCGCGCCCAGTCCGCGGACGCGGCAGCAGCGGGGGCGTAGCCTCCGGCGTACGTTTCCCTGGGGCGCCCGGCTCTATGCCGGGCGCCCTTCGCGTTCCCCCTTCAGTCCACCCACGAACGCGGCGAAGGCGGGGGCGGGGACGGAGAGGGTGGCACGGGCCGGGTACTTGGAATCGCGAATGGCTATGCGCCGGCCTGCCGCCTCGGCTATCTCCACGCAGTCGTTCCCCTCTCCTCCACCCGAGAAGGACGCCTTGCGCCAACGCGTGGGCTCGGTCATCGGATCCTCACATCTGCTTGGCCACCTGGTGGATGAGGTCGCGCGACCGTTCCGGTGACAGCGACCTCTCCCTCACTCTATGGAAGAGCTTCCTGAAGTGGGCCAGCTCCTCTACCGAGTCGATGAAGGCCGTGCCGTGGGGCGCGTCCCGGACCACCGTGTCGAGGCGTGGTACCGGTCCGCCCAGGTGCACCATCGTGCTGCCCGCACCCGCGAAGCCGTCCAACTCGAAGGGGATGACCCTCACCGTGACGTGGTCGGCCTCGGACATCTCCAGGATGCGCGTCAACTGGGCCCGGCTGTCCGCACGTCCCGTGACCCTGATCCGGAGCGCCGCTTCGTGGATCACCGTCTCGTAGGGGATCGGGTCGGCCCCCTCGATAACGACCTTCCGCCGCATTCTGTGGCTCACTCGACGCGCCACTTCCGCGTCGGACAGCTCGGGGCTCATGTAGGCGAAGAGGGCCTGCGCGTACTGCTCCGTCTGGAAGAGCCCGGGCACGTGCATCACGGCGACGTCGCCTCGGAATCTCGCATGGTGCTCCAGCTCCGCGAGGTCGAGGTAGGAAGCTGGCAGGAGTCCTCTGAAGTCCTCCCACCAACCATGTACCCGCTCGGTGGCCATCGCCGCGAGCGCATCGATCAAGTCGCCGTCCGCGCAGGCGTAGTTGGCGGCCATCCGCCGCAGACGCTCTTCGCTCACTCCGGCCAGCGCCGATTCGATGTGGCTGATCTGAACGGGACTGACTCCGAGCTCGGCTGCTGCCTGACGGGCTGTGAGGCCGGCCGCAACACGGAGGCGACGCAGCTCGGTTGCCAGCCGCAGCTGGCGCGCTGTCGGCTCGCGCCTCAGAGCCATCGTCTGCTTCCCCAATGCGTCGACCTGAACTACTCGTTCGGGGTCACATTACGCGAACCCTCTTGCTCGACATGAAGATTTAGACCTACGGTCGGTGACAGATCGAGCACACAGCGCGTTCTGCGGGGCCGCGGAAGTGCACTGCTCCGCCGTGCCGTGCGAAGCGGCAATGACACCGCTGCCCACACCGTCGTCTCAGCCCGAGAAGGAGTTCGCATGCTCGAAACCGAGCCCTGGGACTACACGCTGTCCATCCCCAGCGACCCACGCGCCGTCACCGTCAGCCGCCGCACCCTCCGCCTGATCCTCACCGTGCACGGCCTGATCCGCCTCGTGGACGTCGCCGAGCTGCTGGCGACCGAGCTGGTCTCCAACGCCGTTCGCCACACGAAGGGACCCGCCGCGCTGCGGGTGCACTGGTCGGGGACCGGCGTCCTGCGGATCGGAGCCTGGGACGCGGACCCCTCCCCGCCCGAACCTCCCCAGCCCTTCACCCCGCCCCTGGACCGGGAGGGCGGCAGGGGACTGGCCCTGGTGCGGGCGTGCGCCGACGTGTGGGGCTGGCAGCCACTGTCGAGGGAGGGCAGCCGGGGGAAGCTCGTGTGGTGCGAGTTGGGGGCCGCTTGAGCGGAGCCCTTCAGTGCCATCACGCCAACCACTCTGAAACCCGTGAGCACGTCGACCTCGAGTGCTCACGGATTGCGCCAGCGCTGAGCCCGCGCTCGCTGCGAGAACTGGACCGGTCAGCGGTTTGACGTGCTCACTTTATGATTCATAAAGTAGATGCATGACCGGAAACTCAATCTCCGTCGTGGAGGCCGCAGCGTGTCTGGCCGCCGGGGACAAGGCCGCCGCCGAGGCACGTCGCGCGACCCGCTGGTTCCCGGCATTCGTGGTCGCGCAGGCGGGGCTCGCGCTCGGGTTCACCTGCGCGGTCGATGTCTTCCACCTGTCCTACTGGCCGGCCTTCGCCGTGCTCGTGCTCGGCTCGGTCGCGGTGTGGACGACCGCGCTGCGCCACCGGGTGTCGGCACCCCGACACGGTCTGAGGAACGTGGGGATCGCCGTCGCGACCTGGTGGACGCTCTACACCCTGATGCTCGATCCAGCCCTTCAGCTCGTCGGAGCGACGTCACCGTGGTGGTGGGCGCTCGCCGGTCTCATCGCCGTCAGCCCGATCGGGGCATGCCTGTTCGCGAGTTCCCGGCGATGAGCCACCCCCGCAAGAGCCTCGACGCGCTCATCCATTCGCCGGTCAGGTTCTCCCTGCTGGCGGCGCTGCGGAATCTCGAAGACGTCGACTTCCGTTTCCTCGCCGACCTGTTGGAAGTCAGTGACTCCACGCTCTCCCAGACCCTGACCGTGCTGGCCGACGCCGGGCTCGTCACGGTGCGCAAGGAGGCCGCGGGCCGCCGCACCCGCACCTGGATCGGCATCACAGCGGCCGGGCGCGAGGCATTCGCGCGCCACCTGACCACGCTGCAGGCCATCGTCGACTCCGGCGCCGACGGTGTCACCCCGCCAAAGTCCGAACGAAGGACCACGACATGACCCCCGTCCCCCGCCTCGCGACGCCCGACGACCTCGAGCCCGCGGCCGATGTCCTCGCTGCCGCCTTCCACGACTATCCCTGGACCCGCTACGTCGTCCCGGAGGAGGACTACGCGGCGCGGCTGCGCGGCCTGCAGCGCCTCTACCTCGCCCACGCGCTGGAACACGGGATCCTCGTCGTCTCCGGTGACCACGACGGGGTGATCGCCCTACTGCCGTCGGACGCCCCCGCTCCCGCGGCGGACGTCGTGGCACGGATCGTCGAACTGCATGGTGACCGCGTCGAACGGCTCGGTTCAGCGGCCACCGAGGCCGCGGGTGAGGAAACCTGGACGCTCGAAACGCTCGGTGTCCGGGCCGAGGCTCGTGGCCGGGGAGTGGGAAGTGCCCTCATCGCCCGTTCCCTGCGCCTTGCGACGGAACGAGGCGCGGCGGCGGTGCGCCTGGAGACCTCCGACGAGCGGAACGTGCGCCTCTACGAGCGTCACGGTTTCCACGTCAGCCGGCACGTCGAGCGTCAGGAGGCCCCGCCCGTATGGCACATGCGGTGGGTCCCGGCGGCGGACGCGGAGCCCTCAGCGGGACCTGACGGACACTGACGGCGTATCGCGGACCGGGCAAGCACACCTACGTCAGGTACCGACCCGTGCACCGCCTTCTCGTCGGTGCGGCCACGCAGAACGCCGGAAGGCGCCGCTCCCCACCCTCAGGCGGGAGCGGCGCCCCGGAAGTCACAGGCCACCCCCGAGGCGGCGCCCCGGGACAGCAGCCGGCCGGCCAGACCGTCAGGCCTTGGCTTCGGCCTGCGTCTTGGTGTCGATGTTGGAGGTCGTCACGTCCTTCTGCTTGTGCGACTTGTCCAGGACCATCACCAGGCCGGCGATGACGAGGAAGAGCACGATCGGGGCGGCGACGTAGAGGCCCAGCGTCTCGATGACGCTCAGGCCCGTGCCGGGGTCGTCACCGTCGTCGCGGGTGAGCGCGAGCGCGGGGGACGTCATGAGCAGCATCATCAGCGTCGTACCGGCTGCCAGGGCGCCGGCGCGCAGGGCGTTCTTCTTGTCCACGGTGCAAAAGGTAGCGAACGCCTTCCGGGGCCGCGCGCCCGGGGTGCCATACGGGGCTGCGGGGCAGGTGGGGGCGGTGGGGGCGGTGTGCGCCGGGGTCATGGGCGGGGCTCGCCGGGGTCGGTGCCGGAGTCGGCAGCGGCGGCGTCCGTGTCGGCGCCGGCGTCCGTGTCGGCGCCGACGTCCGTGCGGACGGCGTCGATCAGGGCGCGCAGGCGGGGGGAGGACGTGAGGTCTTCCAGGGTGGCCGGGCGGCCGGTCGCGTCGGCGATGGGGAGGCGCCAGTTGGGGTACTGGTCCCAGGTGCCGGGGAGGTTCTGGGGGCGGCGGTCGCCGATGCCGTCGGGGAGCCAGACGCCGATCATGCGGGCCGGGGTGCGGACGAGGTAGCGGTGCAGGGCCTGGATGCGGGCTTCCTCGGAGGAGGGGTCGTCGCCGTCGGCCGTGTCGTGGAGGAGGCCGAGGCGGGCGAGGAGGCCGAGCCATTCGGCGACGTCGGCGTCGGCCTCGGCGCGTTCCTCGGTGAGGGGGCGGGTGAGGAGGCCGAGGCGGTCGCGGAGATCGACGTGGTCGCCGGTGAGGCGCGAGGCGGTGGGCGGCAGGTCGTGGGTGGTGGCGGTGGCGAGGCAGTCGGCGCGCCAGCGGTCGGGGGGCAGGGGGTGGCCGTCGCCCTCCCAGTCGCGTTCGAACCACAGGACGGAGGTGCCGAGGACGCCGCGGCTGCGGAGTTCCTCGCGGACGCCGGGTTCGACGGTGCCGAGGTCCTCGCCGATGACGGTGGCGCCCGCGCGGGAGGCCTCCAGGAGGAGGACGGCGAGCATGGCGTCGGCGTCGTAGTGGACGTAGGTGCCCTCGGTGGGCGGGTGACCCTCGGGGACCCACCAGAGGCGGAAGAGGCCCATGACGTGGTCGATGCGCAGGGCGCCGGCGTAGCGGAAGAGGGCGCGCAGGAGGTCGCGGAAGGGGGCGTAGCCGGAGGCGGCGAGGCGGTCGGGGCGCCAGGGCGGCAGGCCCCAGTCCTGGCCGCGGGCGTTGAAGGCGTCGGGGGGTGCGCCGGCGGACATGCCGGTGGCGAAGTGGTCCTGCTGGGCCCAGGCGTCGGCTCCGCCGGGGTGCACGCCGACGGCGAGGTCGTGGACGATGCCGACGGGCATGCCGGCGTCGCGGGCGGTGCGCTGGGCGGTGGTGAGCTGTTCGTCGGTGAGCCAGGCGAGCCAGGTGTGGAAGTCGACGCGGTCCATGAGCTCGCGGCGGGCGCGGTCGGTCCCGGGTGAGCGGGGGTCGCGCAGGGCGGCGGGCCAGCGCTGCATGTCGGGGCCGTGCTGCTCGGCGAGGGCGTACCAGGTGGCGTGGTCCTCCAGGGCGCGGCCCTGGGCGGCGAGGAAGTCGCGGTAGGCGGCGCGGCGGCCGGGGCCGAGGGGGACGCGGCGGACGAGTTCGAGGGCTTCGCGTTTGGTGTGCCAGACGGCGTCGCGGTCGATGAGCGCGTCCTTGTGGAGGACGGCCTCGCGCAGCTGTGCGGCCCGGTCGAGGAGGGTGCGGAGCCGGTCGTGGTCCTCGACGTGGGCGTATTCGGGGATGTCCTCGACGCGCAGGTGGACGGGGTCGGGGAAGCGGCGGGAGGAGGGGCGGTAGGGGCTGGGGTCGGTGGGGGCGCCGGGGACGGCCGCGTGGAGCGGGTTGACCTGGATGAATCCGGCGTCGAGGGTGCGGCCGGCCCAGTCGGCGAGTGCGCGGAGGTCGCCGAGGTCGCCCATGCCCCAGGAGCGATGGGAGAGGAGGGAGTAGAGCTGGACCAGGAGCCCGTGGGTGCGGCCGGGCGGGGCGGGGAGCCGGGGCGGGGCGACGATGAGGTGGGAGCGGGCGGTGCGGCCGTCGGGTGCGGTGGCGGTGACCTGGTGCACGCCGGGCGGGAGGCCGTCGGCGTGGGTGCGGGTCTCGCCGTCCTCGGTGATGATGTGCAGGCGGGTGCCCTCGGGGAGGGCGGCGAGCGCGGGCGGGGTGGTGGTGCCGCGGCCGACGACGGTCGGGGGCAGGAGCCGGGTCCGCAGGGCGTCCTCACGGGCGGTGAGCGCGGCGCGGACGGCGTCGGGGGTGCCGGTGTCGACGCCGAGGGCGGCGAGGGCGAGGGTGACGGCGGTCGCCGAGGCCGTGACCGTGCGGTCCGGTGAGGGGCGGTAGGAGGTGGCGACGCCGTGCAGGGCGGCGAGCCGGGCTAGATCCTCGGACGGGGGCTCGGCCGGTCCGGGGGCGCCCACTAGGGCTCCGGGCGGTACTGGGCCGGGAAGGCGTCGAGTCCGGAGGGGTCGGGTGAGCCGTCGGTCTCGCTGGTGAGGGGGGCGGTGTCGGCGATGGGGGGTTCGCTGGTGAGGGGTTCGGCGTCGGGCAGCGGGGGTTCGCTGGTGAGGGGGAGTTCGGTGCAGGGGCCTTCGGCGCTGAAGACGCAGGGGTCTTCGTCCCAGGGGTCCCAGGTGTCCCAGGGGTCGACCGGGCCGGTGGTGTCGGCGGAGGGCTCCGCCACGGGTTTGGACAGGACGGCGGGCGGGGTGGGGACGTATGCGGGTGCGGGCACGGATGGTCTCCTCGTCGAGCGTGGTCGTGTCGGCCCGTCCCGGTGGGGCCGGGTCGGGGGGGTCGTCTCGCAGCCCCTACCCAGGGGTGGCGAGGGCAGGCGCAACTGCCCTCACAACGTGTTCCTGCTCACATTTTGTTTCCGTACCCCGCTCCGGGAGGCGGACAAACTCGGCACATCGACCACCCTCGTTGACACCCTCACCACCGGAATGGTGGGCTCAGGCTTTCTCGGCAACGAAATGGTCACGGTCGTGGCGGTCGTTGGCGGTCCCGGTGGCGGCGGTCGTTGGCGGTCCCGGTGGCGGCGGTCCCCGGGTGGCCGGGCGGTCGGCGGCCGGGCGGGTGGTGCGTGGCAGGGCCGTCGGCCGGCGAGCACGGCCGGGGAGCGGAGCAGGAGGAGCCTGTGCAGCTGCGGCGTGGGAGGACGGCGCTCGCCCTCGCGGTGGCCGTCGTCGCCGGATCACTGGGCGGTGCGCTTCCCGCGGGGGCGGCTCCGCCGGCTCCCGCGACGGCCTCGGTACCGGATACGGGTGCGGACACC
>NZ_JAAGMD010000052.1 GCF_010548465.1 Streptomyces sp. SID14436
AGGACCCGGTCGGCAGCGCGCGTCGGCTGGCCTGCGCGCGGCTCGTGGCGGAGGGCACCGTGACGGCGGTGCGGCCGGTGCCGGGCGCGGACGGGCGGCGCGTCACGCTCGCCGTGACCCGCGTCCACAAGGGGGAGGAGGGCGCCCCGGTCACGTTCCTGCTGGGGGCGTCGGCCGAGAGCAGCCCGGGCGTGGGGGACGAGGTCCTCGTCGTCCTGCCCGGCGAGGGCGACCGGCCGGACCTGCTCGTCACCGGCGCGCAGAACGTGGCCCTCGCCCGGGCCTGGGTCACCGCGACGCTGCCCGAGGCGGACCGCCTGGCCTGCCAGTAGGGGACGCCGCCCGGGAGGCGGCACGGCGAAGGGGCGGGTGCCCGGCACCCGCCCCTCCTCTCATGCCGTGCGCCGTGGCGACGGACCCGTCGTTACGGGACGACCTTCTCGATCGTCACGCTGCCCAGGCCCGCGACCGTGCCGCGCTCGTTGACCAGCTGGACGCGGCCGAAGAACTCGCGTCCCTCGGGCGCCTCGGCGGCGGCCGTGACGGTGCCGGAGACGGTGGCGGAGTCGCCCGTGCCCAGCTTCACCGGCGCGGAGCCGTCGACGGTGATGGTGCCGAGGGTCTCCGAGAAGAAGACGTCCCGGTAGTCGTACTCGGCGGTGCCGGCGGGGACGGAGTAGCCCACGACCTCGACCGTGTACGTGCCGGCGGCCGGCTTGGCGATGGACACCGACTCCTCGGAGTCGCCGTCGGCGGACTGGGCGACGCGGACGCCGTCCTTGTAGACCGCCAGGTCCAGGTCGGCGGCGGTGTCGGTGACGTTGCCGATGGCCACGTCCAGGGACGCGGCGCCCGCGGGCACCTCGACCGTGGTGGTGTGCTTGTCACCGGTCTTGATGGACGGCCGGTCGGTGTTGGCGGAGCCGAGCGGGCCCCCGAGCAGCTTGCCGTCCAGGGCGGCGAGGCGGTTCGTCACCTTCCAGGAGGCGGCGGCCGGCTCGCCGACCTTCGCCTCGGGCACGGTCACGGTCTCCGGGTCGAAGGCCGCGCCGAGGACGGCGACGTTCAGCTTGTACGGGTTGTCGAGCAGCGGCGACGTGCGGCGCGACTCGACCTCGATCTCCCAGACGCCCGGCTGCGGGTCCGGGTAGGACCGCACGTCGGGGCGGCAGGTGTTGGCCGGGTTGCTGTAGTTCGGGTAGCAGTTGACCGTGGAGGTCGGGTCGGCCGGGACACCGTAGGGGTGGATGGCGATGAACCGGGTCTGGCTGTCGGCCTTCAGGCCGCTCATCGCGATCTCCAGCGTCTTGGCGCCCTCGGGCACGGTGACGAAGTACGACGTGGTGTCGTTGCGCTGGGCCTTGCCGGACGCCGCGAAGGTGTACTTCAGGGGCGCCGAGACGACGACGGTGTTGAGGACCTGGTGGTCCACGCCCTCGGTGCGCGGGTCGTCGACCTCGAGGATCGCGCTCTTCAGGCCGGCCGACTTCGGGTTCGCCTGGACCTTGACGGTCACCGGCTTGTTCAGCGGCAGCCGCACCTCGTCGTCGCCGACGATGCGGAAGGTGCGGTCGGCGTTGTTCTCCAGGTCCAGCTCGTGCTTGACCGCACGGTCGGGGCCGGACGTACGGGTGATGGTGATGTCGTACGTCTTCTTCTGACCGGTCTTCAGGCCGCCCTCGCGGTCGTAGAGACCGGTGCCGAAGCCGGGGGTCTTCAGGAACTGGTCGATCGCGGTGTCGACCGGCGCCTTCACCGTGTACGTGTGCGCGGTGGCGCCGTCACGGATCGCGTCCCAGGCCTCCTCGATGTCGATGAGGCCGGCGCCCTGCTCGTAGGCCTGCACGTCCTTGATGCGCTCGGCCGTGGAGGTGAGGGCGGTGCGCAGCTTCGCGGGGGTGAGGTCGATGCGCTTCTGCTTCGCGGCGGACAGCAGCAGCGCCGCCGCGCCGGCGGCCTGCGGGGACGCCATCGAGGTGCCCTGGAGCATGCCGTAGCCGGCCGGCAGGCCGTAGCCCGCCTCGGCGACCGGGGCGCCCGCGGCCCACGTCTGGATGGTGTTGACCGAGGCGCCGGGGGCGACCAGCGTCGGCGTGAAGCCGCCGTCCTCACGCGGACCGCGCGAGGAGAAGGGCATCATGCCGTACTTCTTCTTCACCACGGAGCCGTAGTTGGCGGCCCAGGTCTCGCGGGAGACGGAGGCGCCGACGGAGATGACCTTGTCGGCGAGGGCCGGGTCGCCGATGGTGTTGGCGCCGGGGCCGGAGTTGCCGGCGGAGATGACGATCTGGACGCCGTAGGTGTCGATGAGCCGGCTGTACAGCTCGGCGCGGGCGTTGTTGCCGTCGTTGAGCGCGGGCAGGCCGCCGATGGACATGTTGACGATGTCGACGCCGCGGTTGGCGACGAGGTCGATCATGCCCTCGGTGAGCGCCACGTTGGTGCAGCCGCCGGACCAGGTGCAGGCGCGGGAGGAGACCAGCTTCGCGCCGGGCGCGGCGCCGTTCATCTTGCCGCCGAACAGGCCGTGAGCGGCGGTGATGCCGGCCACGTGCGAGCCGTGCGAGCCCTCGATGAGGCCGATGTTGACGAAGTCGGCCTTCTGGCCGACCCAGTCGCCGCCGTAGGGGTCCATCGGGACGTCCTTGCGGATCTCCACGACGAACGGCTGGCGCTCGGCGACGTCGGTCTTCGGGTCGTCGGTGCCGAAGTACCCGACGTGGAACTTGTCCTTGTAGGGCTTCATCGGGGTGTCGTCCGAGAAGTCCTGGTTGTTGTTCAGGTCGACGCGGACCGTGCCCGCCTCGGCGTCGTAGAGGACGCCCCAGGAGTCGGTGGTGTCGCCGTCGAGGTTGGTGTCGCCGTTCGCGTCACCGCCGGTGGTGTACGACTCCAGGAAGGTGCTGATGCGGTAGTCGCCCGCCGGGGCCTTCCAGGTCTTGCCGTCGTAGGCGAAGCTGGGCCCGGACACGGACGACACCATGGGACGCCAGGTCCGGTCGTTGTCCACGATCGGGTCGGTCGCCGTGACCCAGTCGACGATCTTCCGCTCGCCGGTGGTGGTCTTCTGCAGCGCCGGGTGGGCGAGGTCCACGCCGGAGTCGAGGATGCCGATGGTGACGCCGCGGCCGTCCGCCTTGCGGTTGTGCTTGACGAAGTCGACGGCGCCGGTCTCGAAGGACGGGTTGTACGGGTTCTTGGCCGGGGTCCGCTTGTCGGGCGCCTTGTAGGTGCCCTTGCCGCCCTTGCCCTTGGCGCCCTTGGTGGTGTCGGCGCTCGGCGTCGGGTCGTCGAGCGGGATCTCCTCGCGCAGGTCGATGCCGTGCACGGTGGAGAGCTTCGCGGCGGCGGCGATGGCCGCGTCCGCCTTGGCGGTGGGGACGGTGGCGCGGACGTAGCCCAGCTTGTCGTGGGTGTGCCCGACGGAGCCGCCCTTGACCGCGTTCAGCTTCTCGGCGACCTGCTCGGTCTTCCCGGGCGCCGTGGCGATCATCATGGTGACGTGCTTGGCGCCCTCGGCCTTGGCCTCGGCGAGCAGGTCGGCGTCCTTCGACCCCAGCTTGTCGGGCGCGGACTTGACGTCCCCGTCGACCGGGGCGGCGGGCGGCGCGTCGGCGGCGAGAGCCATGGGGACCGGCCCGGCCGCGGAGAGCGCGGCGACCAGGCCGGCGGCCACGGCGATGCGGGCGACGCGTCTCGCGCCCGATATCGAGTCGCGCTGAGGGGAATGGGTCATCGGCATCCCTTGAAGTAAAGGAACGATCGTGGAGCGACCCGGGCCGATCGGCCCCGGTCGCGAAGGTCCGGAAAAGGAACCCGGACGATCGCAGAGCCTGTCGCAAGGGCCGGGTGTTTGGGGAGGGTTGACCGAAAACGAAATGGATGTATGGGGAAAACCCCCGGTGCGCGTATGGGGGGATGCCCCCCGAAGCGGGCAAGTCGCCCGCAGGTCCCGGACACGGCACCGGGGCGCGGTCCGCCCGGATATTCACCTGCCGCTCCGCCCGGTTCGGCGCTAACGTCCCTGGGTGCGAAAGACCTTGAGGGTGGCGGCCTACGCCGTGGTGGTACGCGACGGACAGCTCCTGCTCGCCCGCTCTCCCGTGCCGGGCGGGCCCTCCGAGTGGGTCATGCCGGGCGGCGGCATGGAACACGGCGAGGACCCCTACGACACCGTGCGCCGGGAGGTGGAGGAGGAGACCGGCTACCTCATCGAGGTCACCGGCCTGCTCGGCGTGGGCTCCTTCCGCGGCACGCTTCCCGGCCGCGGGCTGCGCCGTCCCGCCGACCATCACAGCGTGCAGCTCGTCTACGAGGGCCGCGTCACCGGCGGCGACCTGCGCAACGAGATCGGCGGCAGCACCGAACTCGCCGCCTGGCAGCCCCTGGACGCCGTCCCCGGCCTGGTGCGGGTGCGCATGGTGGACATCGCCCTGCGGCTGTGGCGGGAACGCCCTGCGGCGGGACGGGCGACCCCCGTGGAGTGAGACGGACCCTCCGGGAGGGGCTGCCCGCGGCCCGGACACGAGGAGGGGCCGCCGTGTGCCCGGCGGCCCCTCCGCTCCCCTCCTGACTCCGGTCGGCCCGGCCCCCTACCGGGGCAGCACCACGACGTAGGCCGCCGGTTCCCGGTCCGGGGCGGCCATCAGGGCCGTGCGGACCACGGCCGCCTGCTGGTCCGGGGCGTCGCGCAGCTTGCGCGGGGTGACGTGCACGACCGTGATGCCCAGCCGTTCCAGCACCTCGCGCTTGCGGGCGTACTCCGACCACAGCGCGTCGTCGTCCTGCCGGGGCGCGCGGGTGTCCAGTTCGACGGCGACGGCCTGTTCCGGCCAGTAGGCGTCCAGGCCGCCGAGGTGCGGGCCGCCGGGCAGCCGGAGGTCGACGTTCCACACCGGGTCGGGCAGGCCGTGCTCGCGCACCATCGTGTACAGACGGTCCTCCGCGATCGCCCGGCCCTCCGCCACCAGGGTGTCCACCGCGTCGACGACGTAGGGCCGGTTCAGCAGCCGCGCCCGGGTCAGTTCGCGCACCACCGACGCCGCGTCGCAGTGGCCCCCGCGCACCGCCTCGGTCAGCAGGCGGCGCACCGTGACCGCGTCGTCCAGCCGGGTCACCGCGTTGGCCAGCGCACGCGGCACCGGAGCCACCGGCAGGCCGGTGACCTGCTCGGCGTCCGGCAGGGCGGAGGTGCGGACGATGCGGACGCAGCCGGTCGAGCGCAGGCGGCGCAGCCGGGGCACCAGGACGTCGAAGGCGTCCAGGGACGGCAGCGGGGGAGTGCCGCAGAAACCGTGCAGGGTGAGCGCCGCCAGGCCGGTGATCATCGTCTCGCCGTAGGGGGAGACGGGCGGCGTGTCCCGGCCGGGCTGGACCGGGACGCCCGTGGACCGCTCCCGCGCCGTGTACATCAGCACCGCGTGCAGCCGCTCCTCGCTGGTCGGCGGCCCGGGGTGGAGCAGGACGACACCGGGCAGCAGCTGCTGCCAGGAACCGCCGGGGCGGCACTGCTCGTTCGTCTCGGCGGCCGACACGCCGTGGGCGCGCAGCTGGGCGGTGGTCAGCACCCGGCGGCGGACGTCGGCGAGGTGGTACAGGGGGCGGGGGGAGAGCGGGGTGTTGTGGGTCATGACCGGCAATTTCCCGTGCCTCGTCGGCCCCCGAACCCGTGTTACAGGTCCGTCGACGAACAGGGACAAGCCTGCACTAAAGGACGCGTGTTCGGATGCCGAAAAGCCCTGGTCCATTCGGGTGTGACCAGGGGTTACGGCTGTGATGGCCCGAAGTTCGTAACGGTTGCCGCAGGGGCCCGTCCCGGCACGGGACGGGGCCCCTGGCGTCACGGGCCCGTCACGCCTGCGCGTCGGCCGCCGCGTCGCGGCTCTGGCCGCGCAGCCCGCGCGCCAGGTCGTCCCGGGCCTCCAGGACCAGGCGGCGCAGCGCCGGCGGAGCGTCCTCGTGCGCGGCGAGCCAGGCGTCCGTCGCCGCCAGCGTCTCCGGGGAGTCCTGGTGGGCCGGGAACAGGCCGCGCACCACGTCCATGCCGATCTGGATCGACCGCTCGGACCACACCCGCTCGATCGCATCGAAGTACTTCTGCGCGTACGGGGCGAGCAGCTCCCGCTGGGACGGCCGGGCGAAGCCCGCGATGGTGGCCTCCACCAGGGCGTTCGACAGCGTGTCGGACTCCACGACCTGCTCCCAGCAGCGGGCCTTGACCTCCGCCGAGGGCCGGGCCGCCAGGCAGCGCACCTGGTGCCGCTTGCCGGAGGCGGTGTCGTCGCGGGCCAGTTCCTCGGCCAGCGTCTTCTCGTCCGCGACCCCGTGCGCGGCCAGCGGCTCCAGGAACGCCCAGCGCAGCTCCTGGTCCACGTCCAGCCCGTCGATCGTGACCGTGCCGGACAGCAGGTCCTGGAGCAGCTGCAGGTCGCCCGGCGCGGAAGCCACCGACGCGAGGAACCGCGCCCAGGCCAGCTGCTGTTCACTGCCCGCCACCGCGCTCTGCAGCTCACGGCGGGCCCCCTCGGCGAGCCGCACCCCGGCCGCCTCGCGCCGGGCGGGTGCCGTGTAGTGGACGAGGGCCGACTCGGCCCAGGCGTGCAGCATCTGGAGCACGCCGATGTCGGACTCCCGGCCGGCGAAGCGCAGCACCAGGCCGATGAAGTCCCGTGCGGGCAGCAGCGCGTCCCGGGTCATGTTCCACAGCGCCGACCAGCACAGCGCGCGGGCCAGCGGGTCGGTCAGCGCGCCCAGGTGCTCGCGCAGCGTGGCCAGCGAGGTCTCGTCGAAGCGGATCTTGCAGTAGGTGAGGTCGTCGTCGTTGACCAGGACGAGCTCCGGCGCCTCGGCCCCGGCGAGCTCGGCGACGACCGTGCGGGCGCCGTCGACGTCCGCCTCGGCGCGGGCGTACCGCTCCAGCGTGCCGGAGCCGGTGCGCCGGTACAGGCCGATCGCCACCCGGTGCGGGCGCAGTTCGGGGTGGGACTCGGCGGCCTCCTGCACCACGGCCAGCTCGTCGATCCGGCCGTCGGCGGTCAGCAGCACCTGCGGGGTGAGGGAGTTGACGCCGGCCGTCTGCAGCCAGGCGCGCGACCAGGCGGCCATGTCCCGCCCGCTGGTCTCCTCCAGCACCGACAGCAGGTCGCCGAGGCGGGTGTTGCCGTACGCGTGGCGCTTGAAGTAGCGCCGGGCACCCTCCAGGAACGCCTCCTGGCCGACGTACGCCACCAGCTGCTTGAGCACCGAGGCGCCCTTGGCGTAGGTGATGCCGTCGAAGTTCAGCTTGGCGTCCTGCAGGTCGCGGATGTCCGCGGTGACCGGGTGCGTCGACGGGAGCTGGTCCGCGCGGTACGCCCACGCCTTGCGGCGGTTGGCGAAGGTGATCCAGCCGTCGGTGAAGCGGGTGGCGCCCACCAGGGAGAACGCGCCCATGAAGTCGGCGAAGGACTCCTTCAGCCACAGGTCGTCCCACCACTCCATGGTGACCAGGTCGCCGAACCACATGTGCGCCATCTCGTGCAGGATGACGTTGGCCCGGCCCTCGTACGACGCCTGTGTCACCTTGCCCCGGAAGATGAACTCCTCGCGGAAGGTCACCATCCCCGGGTTCTCCATGGCGCCCAGGTTGTACTCGGGCACGAACGCCTGGTCGTACTTGCCGAACGGGTACGGGTAGTCGACGTGGTCGTGGAAGAAGTCCAGGCCCTGCTTCGTCACCAGGAACACGTCGTCGGCGTCGAAGTGCGGCGCCAGCGCCTTGCGGCACATCGCGCCGAGCGGGATCTCCAGGCGCGTGCCGTCGGCGAACTCGCGCTCGTAGGTGTCCGTGACGTAGTGGTAGGGGCCGGCGACGACGCAGGTGATGTACGTCGAGATCGGCTTGGTCTCGGCGAACCGCCACACCCCGTCGGACAGTTCACCGGCGCCGTTGCTCCACACCGTCCACCCCTCCGGGGCGCGCACCTCGAAGCGGTAGGGGGCCTTGAGGTCGGGCTGCTCGAAATTGGCGAAGACCCGGCGGGCGTCGGCCGGCTCGTACTGGGTGTACAGGTACACCTCGCCGTCCTCGGGGTCGACGAAGCGGTGCATGCCCTCGCCGGTGCGGGAGTAGGCGCACTGCGCGTCCACGATCAGCTCGTTGTCGGCGGCCAGGTCCTCCAGCAGGATCCGGGTGCCGTCGAAGACCTCGCCCGGGTCCAGGTCCCGCCCGTTGAGGGAGACGGCCGTCACACTCGGCGCGATCAGGTCGGCGAAGCTGCCGGCCCCGGGCTCGGCGCAGCGGAACCGCAGGGTGGTGACCGAGCGGAAGGTGCGGGGGTCCTGGCCGCCCGCGTCGCCGGTCGCCGAGCGCAGGTCGAGGGACACCTCGTACCCGTCGACCGACAGCAGGGCGGCCCGTTCCCGGGCCTCGTCGCGGGTCAGATTCTCACCGGGCACGGGCGGCACTCCTCATGCGTCGTCGACATGGCTGAACAGCACCGATCCTGCCATGCGCCCCTGACAGGGAGCAGCCGGGAATGGCCGGGAGGCGACCTGGTGTTCCCTGAGGAAGGACCCCTTCCACCCCTTCCCCCGTGAGGAGCGACATGTCCGAGCAGTCCACCCCCACCCCCGTCGACTTCTGGTTCGACCCGCTGTGCCCCTGGGCCTGGATGACCTCGCGCTGGGTGCTGGAGGTGGAGAAGGTCCGGAACATCGAGGTGCGCTGGCACCTGATGAGCCTCGCCGTGCTGAACGAGGACCGGCTGGACGAGCTCCCCGAGGAGTACCGCGAGCTGCTGGAGACCAAGGCGTGGGGCCCGGTGCGGGTCGTGATCGCCGCCCAGGAGGAGCACGGCGCGGAGGTCCTCGGCGACCTGTACACCGCGCTCGGCACCCGCATCCACAACAAGGACGAGGGCCCCGGCAAGGAGACCGTCGCCGCCGCCCTGAAGGACGTCGGCCTGCCCGGGACGCTGATGCAGCACTGGGACGACACCCCGTACGAGGCGCAGCTGCGCGCCTCCCACCAGGAGGGCATCGAGAAGGTGGGCCAGGACGTCGGCACCCCGGTCATCGCGGTGCCCGGCCCCGACGGCGAGCAGATCGCCTTCTTCGGCCCGGTCGTCACCCCCGCGCCCAAGGGCGAGGAGGCCGCCCGCCTGTGGGACGGCACCCTGGCGGTCGCCTCGGTCCCCGGCTTCTACGAGATCAAGCGCTCGCGCACCAAGGACCCCGACTTCAGTAACCTGTGACCGGCCTCACTCCGGGACGGGCGCCCGGACGGCCTTGGGGAACGGCTTCATGACGAACCCGGTGCGCAGGTTGCGGCACTGCCGTCCGGTGTCCGGGTCGAGGACGTTCTCGCACAGCCAGAACTCGTTGACCCCCGAGCGGCCCAGCCGCTCCTTGAGCCAGTCCTGCTCGGTGCGGTGCAGCTGACGGTGCCGCTGGGCCGTCCCGCAGGTCCAGCAGGGCAGTTTCATGGTTCTCGGTGTCGCCATTGCCCCACTCTGCCCCGGGGTGCCCCGAGCCGGAAGCCCCCGCGACTCAGGTCGTCGCGGGGGCTTCCCTCTTTCCGCCTGCCGGGTGAACGGTGAGAAGACGATCACGAGGCAGGACGCTCACGGCTGCCGTCAGGGCGCGAGCAGCAGCACGTCCGTGCGGGACTTCGCCGCGGCGTGGCGGCGGGCGACGTCCTGCCAGTCGACGACCTGCCACATCGCCTCGATGAAGTCCACCTTCTGGTTGCGGTACTGCAGGTAGAAGGCGTGCTCCCAGGCGTCGAAGACCAGGATGGGGGTGGCGCCCTGACCGACGTTGCCCTGGTGGTCGTAGACCTGCTCCACGATCAGGCGCCCGCTCAGCGGCTCGTACGCCAGGACGCCCCACCCCGAGCCCTGCGTGGTCGCGGCAGCCTTGGACAGCTGCGCCTTGAAACCGGCGAACGAGCCGAACGACTCGGTGATCGCGTCGGCGAGCTCGCCCACGCCGTCCTGCTCCAGGGGCTCGCCGCCGCCCTCCTTCGGTCCGGTCATGTTCTGCCAGTAGATCGAGTGCAGGATGTGCCCGGAGAGGTGGAACGCCAGGCTCTTCTCCAGCCCGTTGACCGAGCCCCACGACTCCTTGTCCCGGGCCTCGGCGAGCTGCTCCAGGGTGTCGTTGGCGCCCTTCACGTAGGCCGCGTGGTGCTTGTCGTGGTGCAGCTCGATGATCTCGGGGCTGATGACGGGCGCCAGCGCGGCGTAGTCGTAGGGCAGGTCGGGCAGCGTGTAGACGGGCATGCGGGGGTCCCCTCCGAACCTCTTATTGCAAAGAGCTTGCAACTGCACGTTAACAGCAGAAGAGGGGTGCGCGGGTCCGGACACACGAAAGGGCCCCCGCGTGTTCCGTCCACGCGGGGGCCCTGCCGGGACGATGCGGCTCAGGTGCGGGCGCGCGCCCGCTGCCAGGCGTAGCCCACGGCCGACAGGAACAGCGTCATGCCGCCCGTCGAGTACAGCTGCACGCGGGTGTCCGGCTCCCGTGCCATCAGCACGAACACCGCCGCCATGCCGGCCAGCGCCACCCACGTCAGGTACGGGAACGCCCACATCCGCACGGCCAGCCGCTCCGGCGCCTCCCGCTCCAGCCGGCGCCGCAGCCGCAGCTGCGACACCGCGATGAAGATCCACACGATGAGGATCACCGCGCCGATCATGTTCAGCAGCCAGGAGAAGACGTCGTCCGGCCGCCAGTAGCTCAGCAGCACGCACAGGAAGCCGAAGACCGACGACGCCAGCACCGCGAGGCGCGGCACCCCGCCCGACACCCGGCCGAGCACCTTCGGGCCCTGACCGCGCTCCACCAGCGAGTAGCCGATCCGGGAGGCGCCGTAGATGTTCGCGTTCATCGCGGACAGCAGCGCGACCAGCACCACCACGTTCATCAGCTGGCCGGCGCCCGGAATGCCCAGCCGGTCCAGGGCCGCCACGTACGGGCCGGCCTCGACCACCGCGGGGGAGTCCCACGGGACCAGGGTGACGATGACCGCCATCGAGCCGATGTAGAACAGCGCGATCCGCCACATCGCCGTGCGCACCGCGCTCGCCACGCCCCGCACCGGGTTCTCCGACTCGGCCGCCGCGATCGTCACCGTCTCCAGGCCGCCATAGGCGAACACCGACGCCAGCAGCCCGATCACCAGCCCCTCGGCGCCGTTCGGCAGCAGCTCGGTGAGGTTCGCGCCGCCCGGCGAGTCGGTGCCCGGCAGCACGCCCGCCACCGCCAGCACGCCCAGCACCAGGAACAGGCTGATCGCGCCGACCTTCAGCGCCGCGAACCAGAACTCGAACTCGCCGAAGTTCTTCACCGCCGCCAGGTTGGTCGCGCAGAACACCACCATGAACAGCGCCACCCACGCCCACTCGGGCGTCCCGGGCAGCCAGCCGGTGACGATCTTCGCCGCGCCGATGCCCTCAAGGCCGACCGCCGTGCACAGCAGCACCCAGAACGACCAGCCCGCCGTGAAGCCCGCCCACGGGCCGATCGCCCGCTCGGCGTGCGCCGAGAAGGAACCCGACGACGGATACGCGGCCGACATCTCGCCGAGCATCCGCATCACCAGCATGACCAGCAGTCCGGACAGGGTGTAGGCGAGGACGATCGACGGCCCCGCGGCCGCGATGCCCGCGCCGGAGCCGACGAACAGGCCGGCACCGATCACCCCGCCGAGGGCGATCATCGACAGGTGGCGCTGCTTCAGGCCGTGGGACAGGGAGGAGCCGTCCGCCTTCGGAGGCGTGGTCACGGTGGTGTTGGACACGCGGTTCGTCCAATGCGTAGACATGGGGGGTACGTGCGGAAGGATCCGCCGGGCGCGCGGGGGAGGGCGTGGGGTGTCCCCCGGGCAGGGCCGACGGCCGGGCAAAACGCCGACAGTCTGGGCGCCCGGACGCCCACGCAGCGGCGACCGCCCACGATACGGACACCCGGCGCACGCTCGGTACCCGCCCCCTGACCCGCCGTGCGGAGGGGTGGGGCGGACTCCGCCCGCCCGATTGGCGAAACCCTACAGTCGCCGGCGGCCCGCCCGGGTGAGGGAAGCCTCCCTGCCTCAGTGACCGGCATCACCTCCCGCGAGGTGTGACCCGCCTACTTTGTCAGGAGCCCACCAACCTCGTGGTCCCGCCTTTGTCGAGCGCTGACGGTGATCGGCGCGAGCGGCCGGGATAGCGTCACGGTGTCCCCAACTGCCCTCACCCAGCGGAGTCCCGATGAGCACAGCCGCCGCCACCACCGCCCGCCCCGGACTGGTCCTCGCCGACCTGCTCCCGGCCTCCCGCGTGCGCAACGCCACCCTGGTCCTCGGCGGCGCCGCCCTCACCGGTCTCGCCGCGCAGATCGCCGTGCCCATCCCCGGCTCCCCGGTGCCGGTGACCGGCCAGACCTTCGCCGCGCTGCTCGTCGGCACCGCCCTCGGGGCCCGCCGCGGCGTCCTCTCCCTCGCCCTGTACGCCCTGGCCGGCATGGCGGGCGTGCCGTGGTTCGCGGAGGGCGCCTCCGGGCTCGGCATGCCGTCCTTCGGCTACATCCTCGGCATGGTGCTCGCCGCCGCCCTCGTCGGCGCCCTCGCCCGGCGCGGCGCCGACCGCTCGGTGCTGCGCACGGCCGGCTCGATGCTGCTCGGCTCCGCCGTCATCTACGCCGTGGGCGTGCCCTACCTGGCCCTCGCCACCGGCATGTCCGCCTCCGCCGCGATCGCGGCCGGCCTGACCCCCTTCCTCATCGGGGACGCCCTGAAGGCCGCCCTGGCGATGGGACTGCTGCCCGCCGCCTGGAAGCTCGTCGACAAGCGCTGACCGCGGCACCGCACCGCACGACGGCCCCCGGCGATCCGCCGGGGGCCGTCGCCGTGTCCGAGGGCCCGCCGCCGCGACCGGCCACGGCGGCCGGCC
>NZ_JAAGMD010000078.1 GCF_010548465.1 Streptomyces sp. SID14436
GGGCGGGCGGGCCGCCCGAGCGGGGCGCGGCCGTGACGGCGGCCCCCGGGAAGCCGCCCGGCGGGGGCCTCCCGGGGCCACCGTCAGGTCCCCGTGCTGTCGGCCGGATTCCGGACGTGGGTCAGGTCTCCGTGCGGTACATGAGGTCGGTCTCGTGGGTGGTGAACCCCAGGCGCTCGTACACCGACACGGCCGCCTTGTTGTCCGCGTCGACGTACAGCATCGCCGTGGGCAGGCCGCGGTCGGCGAGGTGCCGCAGGCCGACCGTGGTGAGGTACTTGCCGAGTCCCCCGCCCTGCGCGTCCGGGCCGACCCCGACGACGTACACCTCGCCGAGGCCCTCCTCCCGGTGCTCCTTGGTCCAGTGGAAGCCGACGAGCCGGCCGTCCCGTTCGGCGAGGAAGAAGCCCTCGGGGTCGAACCAGGGCTCGGCCTTGCGGTCGTCGAGGTCCCGCTGGGTGAGCGAGCCCTGCTCGGGGTGGTGGGCGAAGGCGGCGGCGTTCAGCGCGAGCCAGGCGGCGTCGTCCTGCCCGGGCACGAAGGTGCGCACGCTCACCCCCTCCGGCGGTGCCGCGTCGGGCAGCGGGAAGTTGGTCAACGGCCGCCGCATCTGCCGCAGTTCCCGGAACAGGGTCAGCCCGAGGACCTGGGCGAGGTGCCGGGCCGCGGAGTGGCCGCCGTGCGCCCAGACCCGCAGCCGCTTGCCGGAGGCGGCGAGCAGCGCGGTGCCCAGGGCCCGTCCGTGGCCCCGGCCGCGGTGCGAGGGGTGCACGACCAGTTCGGCGGCGGGCGGCTCCACCGGGTCGGTGTCCTCCAGCTGGGCGTAGCCGACGAGTTCACCGTCGACGGAGAGCAGCAGGTGGGACACGCCCTCGCGCCGGCCGCCGCGCAGTTGCAGCCGCCCCTGCTCGGACACCGCCTGCTGCCCGTCGGTCCGGGCGGCCTCCGCGAGCAGGGCGAGCACCGCCTCGGTCTGCTCCGGGGTGAGCGTGTCGAGGGTCTGGAGCGAACGGGGGCTTCCGGGCCGTGCGATGTCGTCGCTGGTCATGCGTACGAGGGTAAGGGGCGGGGCCGGGAACCGGCGGGCGGCGAGCGGGGCCGGCGGGCCCGCGCTGCGCACCGCCGGGACGGCCGGGTCCACCCGGCGCGCGAAAGATAGACCAGGCTGTAACCGGAAACCCCTGTCGCGCTACGCGCGTTGACTCTAGGCTGCGCCGGGCGGTCCGCCGTGTCCCACGGCCCCGTCCAGACCCACGTTGACCCACAGGGGGGCGTATGCCAGCCACATCCCCGGCGCACCAGCCGCGCCGCAGACGCCGTACGAACCGTCTCCTCGCCGCCGCCGGTGTGCTCACCGCCGGGGCGCTGGCCGCCGCGGCCCTGCCCGGGTCGGCGAGCGCGGGCGAGCACCACGGCGGCAAGGGCGGCTCGCAGGGCCACCACCCGGGCCGCTACCAGGACGTGCAGCTGCTGTCCTTCAACGACCTGCACGGCAACCTGGAACCCCCGACGGGTTCCTCGGGCCGGGTCACCGAGCAGCAGCCGGACGGCACCACGAAGACCATCGACGCGGGCGGCGTCGAGTACCTCGCCACGCACCTGCGCGAGGCCCGCAAGGGCAACCAGTACTCCGTCACCGCGGCCGGCGGCGACATGGTCGGCGCCTCCCCGCTGCTGTCGGGCCTCTTCCACGACGAGCCCACCATCGAGGCGCTGAACAAGCTGGACCTCGACGTCACCTCGGTCGGCAACCACGAGTTCGACGAGGGCGCGCGCGAGCTGCGCCGCCTGCAGAACGGCGGCTGCCACCCCACCGACGGCTGCTACGCGGACAAGAAGTTCAAGGGCGCCGACTTCCCCTACCTGGCCGCGAACGTCATCGACGACAAGTCGAAGAAGCCGCTGCTGAAGCCCTACTGGGTGTGGAAGAAGCGGGACGTCAAGATCGGTTTCATCGGCGTGACCCTGGAGGGCACCCCGGACATCGTCTCCGCCGAGGGCGTCAAGGGCCTGTCCTTCAAGGACGAGGTCGTCACGATCAACAAGTACGCCAAGGAACTGCGCCGCAAGGGCGTCAAGTCCGTCGTGGCGCTGATCCACGAGGGCGGCTTCCCGGCCTCCCCGGACTACAACTACGACTGCGACTCCCCGGGCGCCGGCGACGGCATCTCCGGCCCGATCGCGGACATCGCGAAGAACGTCACGTCCGACGTGGACGCCCTGGTCACCGGCCACACGCACGCCGCGTACGCCTGCACCATCCCCGACCCGTCGGGCAAGCCCCGCACGGTCACCTCGGCCGCGTCCTTCGGCCGCCTCTACACGGACACCACGCTCACCTACGACCGCCGCACCGGTGACATCGCCCGCACGGCCGTGAAGTCCGCGAACCACGTCGTCACCCGGGACGTCCCCAAGGCGCCCGACATGACCCGCCTGATCGACAAGTGGAACACCCTCGCGGCCCCCATCGGCAACCGCCCGATCGGCTACATCTCCGGTGACATCGTGCGGGACGGCACCGAGTCCCCGCTCGGTGACCTCATCGCCGACGCCCAGCTGGAGTACGGCCGGACGCTGGACCCGGAGACCGACCTGGCGCTGATGAACCCGGGCGGCATCCGCGCCTCCCTCACCCACGCGGCGAGCGGCAGCGAGGGCGACGGCGTGGTCACCTTCGCCGAGGCGTTCACCGTGCAGCCCTTCGCCAACACGGTCAACCTCCAGACCTTCACCGGCGCCCAGCTGATCCAGGCGCTCAAGGAGCAGGTCAGCGGCCCCAACGAGGCCGCCCCGAAGATCCTCCAGGTCTCCTCCGGCCTCACCTACACCCTGGACCTCACCCGGACGGGCGCGGACCGCGTGGTCACGGACTCGATCGAGCTCGACGGCTCCCCGATCGACCCGTCCGCCACCTACCGCGTCGCCACCAACAGCTTCCTGGCGGGCGGCGGCGACGGCTTCCCCACCCTGGGCGAGGGCACGGGCGACCTGGTCGGCGCGGACGACCTGACGGCCCTGGAGCAGTACCTCACGGCCAACTCCTCGGCCTCCTCCCCGCTGGCCCCGCCGGCCGCGGACCGCATCACCATCGTGCAGTGACCGCTTGACCCCGCGGGGGCCGGTACGGGACGCAGCCGCGCCCGGTACCGGCCCCGGCGCATGTCCGGCCCCGCCCGGGCGTGCCTACGGCACCTCCGGCGGCGGCGTCGGGGCCCCCGGGAGTCGTACCGTCGCCACCGTGCCGTCGCCGTCGGGGGCGGGGGTGAGGGAGACCTCGCCGCCGGCCTGCTGGACC
Source organism: Streptomyces sp. SID14436 (assembly GCF_010548465.1). GTDB lineage: Bacteria > Actinomycetota > Actinomycetes > Streptomycetales > Streptomycetaceae > Streptomyces. The sequence continues at coordinate 3,299 of NZ_JAAGMD010000078.1, forward strand.
GTGCGGGCCACGATGGACAGGCCGAGGCCGGAGCCGGGCAGGGCGCGGGCGGTGGGGGAGCGCCAGAAGCGGTCGAAGACGTGGGGCAGTTCGTCGGCGGGGATGCCGGGGCCGTGGTCGCGGACGGTGAGGACGCCGTCGGCCAGGCGGACGTCGACGGCCGTGCCGGGCGGGCCGAACTTCACCGCGTTGTCGAGGATGTTGACCACGGCGCGTTCCAGCGCGCTGGGTTCGGCGCGGACGTACCAGGGGTGGAGGTCGGCGTCGAGGGTGAGGCCGGGCCCGCGCAGCCGGGCGCGGCGCAGTGCCGCCTCGACGGTGTCGTGCCAGGCGACGATCCGGGTGCGGCCGGAGTGCTGGCCGGTGTCGGGGCGGGACAGTTCCTGCAGGTCGCCGATGAGGGCGGCCAGTTCGGTCATCTGCGCCTTCACCGAGGCGAGCAGGGCCGCGCGGTCGGCCGGCGGGATCGGGCGGCCGGTCTCCTCGCTGCGGGTGAGGAGTTCGATGTTGGTGCGCAGGGAGGTCAGGGGCGTGCGCAGCTCGTGCCCGGCGTCCGCGATGAGCTGCTGCTGCAGGTCGCGGGAGCTGGCCAGGGCGGACGTCATGGAGTTGAAGGAGCGGGACAGGCGGGCGATCTCGTCGTCGGACTCCTCGTCCACGGGGATGCGCACGCCCAGGTCCTCGGTGCGGGCCACGTGTTCGACGGCCTCGGTGAGCCGGTCGACGGGCCGCAGGCCGGCCCGGGCGACGGCGAGACCGGCGGCGGAGGCGCCGACCACTCCGACGCCGGAGACGAGCAGCAGGATCAGGGCGAGGTCGTCGAGCGTGGACTCGGTGCCCTTCAGGGGGACCGCGACGAGGACGGCCGCCTTCGAACTCGTCAGCGTGGTCGGGTTGTTGATCACCAGGGGCAGGGTCAGTACGCGGACCGGGTCGCCGTTCTGGTCGGTGCCGTCGCGGTGCACGCCCGACGAGGCGCTGCCCGCGCTCGCGATGACCTCCCGGTCGGACCGGGTGACGTCGATGCGGCCCGCCGAGCTGGGGAACAGGCAGACGGTGCCGTCGGAGCGGACCACCTGGGAGTAGGTGTCCTGGAAGCTGCCGTCGACGGTGTCGCGGGGCGTGGCCGTGCAGGTGTTGAGGGCGCTGCGGATCTCGCCCTCGCGCTGCGGCCCCTGCAGGACGGTGGCCTTCTCCAGGTCCTTGTCGAGCTGCTCGTACAGCTTGCCCTGCACGATGAACCAGCACGTCACGGACACCGCCGCCACGGCGGACGCGACCGCGGCCGCCACCAGCAGGGACAGCCGGGCCCGCATCGGCAGCGTGCGGAACCGGCGCAGCAGACCGCTCACTCCGCGCCGCCCTGCCGCAGCACGTAGCCCACGCCCCGCACGGTGTGCACCAGGCGCGGTTCGCCGCCCGCCTCGGTCTTGCGGCGCAGGTACATGACGTAGACGTCGAGTGAGTTGGACGACGGCTCGAAGTCGAAGCCCCACACCGCCTTCAGGATCTGCTCGCGGGTGAGCACCTGGCGCGGGTGCGCCATGAACATCTCCAGCAGGGTGAACTCGGTGCGGGTCAGCTCCACCGACCGCCCGCCCCGCCGCACCTCCCGCGTCACCAGGTTCATGCTGAGGTCCGCGAAGGTGAGGACGTCGTCCGTCTCCGCCGAGGCCGCCACGGCCGCCGCGTACGAACTGCGGCGCAGCAGCGCCCGGATGCGGGCGAACAGCTCGTCCAGCTCGAACGGCTTGACGAGGTAGTCGTCCGCCCCGGCGTCCAGTCCCGTGACCCGGTCGCCGACGGTGTCACGGGCCGTCAGCATCAGGACGGGGGTGGTGTCGCCGGTGGCGCGGATGCGGCGGGCCGCCGTCAGGCCGTCCATGCGGGGCATCTGGATGTCGAGGACGAGCAGGTCGGGCCGGTAGGCCGCGGTCTTCTCCAGGGCGTCGGCGCCGTCGACGGCGACCTCGGTGTCGTACCCCTCGAAGGCCAGGCTGCGCTGGAGCGCCTCCCGCACGGCCGGCTCGTCGTCGACGATCAGGATGCGCTGGGGGTCACGGTCACGGTCGCCTTCGGCGGGCACGGGGCTCATGGAGTCGGGTTCCTTCGTCGGCGGGACGGGGGGAGGTCGGGGTGTCCGGCCGCCCGGGAGGCCGTGACGACGTCCGGCGGCGGGAGCGGGTGCGCGCCGTCCGCCGGCGGCCGCCACGGCGGGTACGCGGGGCCGGGGTCCCCGGGCCGGTCCCGTCGCCGGTGCGCGGCCCGGGATCCCAGCCTCGCACGTCCCTCGGCCGCCGTGGCTCAGCCGGCGGTGCCCGCGCGCAGCGTGGGCAGGTCCGCCTTGAGGGTGTTCACCGGGATGGCGAAGCCGAGGCCCGCGCTGCCCGCGTCGGAGGACGAGCCGCCCGCCGAGTACATCGCGGAGTTGATGCCGATGACGGCACCGTTCATGTCGATCAGCGCGCCGCCGGAGTTGCCCGGGTTGAGGGAGGCGTCGGTCTGGATGGCCTGGTAGGTGGTGGTGGAGCCGCCGGTGCCGCCGTTGAACTGCCGGCCGCCGTACTCGAAGGGCCAGCCGTCGCCCTGCCGCCACTGCTGCTGCTCCTGGCCCTCGCCCGTCGCGACGGTCACGTCGCGGTCGAGCGCCGAGACGATGCCGCTGGTGACGGTGCCGGTCAGGCCCTCGGGGGAGCCGATCGCGACCACCTGGTCGCCGACCTTCACGCGGTCGGAGTCGCCGAGGGTGGCGGCCTTCAGGCCCGAGGCGTCCTGGAGTTTGATCAGCGCCAGGTCCTCCTTGCTGTCGGTGCCGACGACCTTCGCGGTGTAGGTGGTGCCGTCGCTGGTGCGCACCTCGACCGAGGAGGCGCCGGCGACGACGTGGTTGTTGGTGACGACCTCGCCGTCCTCGCTGATGATCACGCCGGAGCCGGTGGAGGACCCCGCGCCGGAGGTGGCCTTGATCTCGACGATGCTCGGGCTCACGGCGTCGGCGACGCCGGCCACCGTGCCCTTCTGGGCGGCCGGGACCGCGTTGGGCTGCCCGGCGCCGCCGTCGGCGACCGTCCGCGGGCCGGTGAGCTCCTGGATGCCGTAGGCGGTCCCGCCGCCGACGGCCGCCGCGACGATCGCCACGGCGGCGAGGAG
>NZ_JAAGMD010000100.1 GCF_010548465.1 Streptomyces sp. SID14436
GCCCCGCCGCCGGAACGGCCCGCTCCCCGGGGGACGGGGACGGCACCGGCCGGCCGGGCAGCGTCACCGTGACGGCCAGCCCCTCACCCGGGGCCGTCCGCACCGCGACCTCGCCGCCGTGGGCGTGCACCACGCCCTGCACGATCGCCATCCCCAGCCCGCTGCCCGCGCCGCCGCCCGCCCGGAAGAAGCGGTCGAAGACGCGGGCCGCGTCCTCCGCGCCGAGCCCCGGCCCGCCGTCCTCCACGTACACCCGCACCGCACCGTCCGCCCGGGTCACCGCCAGCCGCACCGGGGTGTCCGCGGGCGTGTGGACGCGGACGTTGCCCAGCAGGTTGCCCAGCACCTGCCGCAGCCCCGACTCGTCGGCGCGCACCGTCACCGAGCCGTCGGCGTCCACGGTCACCGGCCGCTCCGGCTGCTGCACCCGCAGGTCCTGCGCCGCGTCCCGCAGCAGACGGCACAGGTCCACGTCCCGCAGCCGCAGTTCGGGCCGCTGGTCCAGCCGGGCCAGCACCAACAGCTCGTCGACCAGCCGGGCCATGCGGTCGGACTCCGCCAGCATCCGCTCCCGGGCCCGCTGCCGCTCCGCCGGGTCGCGCAGCATGCCCCGGTCGTACAGCTGGAGGTAGCCGCGGATCGCGGCCAGCGGGGTGCGCAGCTCGTGGGAGGCGTCGGCGACGAACCGGCGCAGCTGGGCCGCGCTGCGCTCCCGGGTGCGGTACGCCGACTCGACCTGCTGGAGCATGGAGTTCAGGGCCAGCCGCAGCTGTTCGACCTCCAGGATGGGGTCCCGGCTGGAGGGCACGCGCCGGGCCAGGTCGCCCTCGGCGATCGCCGACGACGTCTCGACCATGTCCTCCAGCGGCCGCATCCGCCGGCGCACGCTGACCATCGTCACGCAGCCGAGTCCCACCAGCAGCAGGGAGCCGATCGCCAGGTTCAGCCGCACCGCCTTGGCGACGCCCTCGTGCAGCGCCTCGGTGGAGGAGCCGAGCAGGATGTACGTGCCGTCCGCGAGCCGGGTCGCGGTGACCCGGTAGGCGTCCCCGCGCACGGTGACGTCGTGCGGGTCCGGGTCCCGGACCAGGGGCCGCGGGTCGCCCACCGCGTCGGTCAGGGCCCGCTGCGCCGGGGTCGGTTCGAAGCCGAGGACGCCCACGTTCGCGCCCCGGGAGTCCACGGCCGCGAACAGCGACTTCGAGGGGTCCTGCGTGTCCTGGTCCGGCTCCACGCGGCCGGCGAGGAAGCTCAGCACGCTCAGCGAGTCGATCTCCCGCAGCGTCAGCCGGGAGCCGCCCAGCCGGTCCCGGTTCGCGGTCAGCTCCGCGTCGATCTGGTCGAGCAGGTAGTACCGCATGCCCATCACGCTGACCACGGTGGCCGCGACGACCCCGACGGCCAGCAGCGCCACGTTGGCCAGCGTCAGCCGGCCCCGCAGCGAGTGGACGCCCCGCGCGCAGCGCGGCCGTGGGATCCGCAGCCTCATGTCAGGCCGTACCCGACCCCGCGCCGGGTGGTGATGACCGGCGGGCCCAGCACGTCCAGCTTGCGCCGCAGGTAGCTGATGTAGGTCTCGACCACGGTCGACTCGGCGGGGGCGTGCTCGTACTGCCAGACGTGCCGCAGCAGTTGCTCCTTGGGCACGATCCGGCCGCTGTTGCGCACCAGGAAGCGCAGCAGCGCGTACTCGGTGGGGGTCAGCTCGACCGAGCGGCCCGCGCGGCGCACCGAGTACGTCGTCTCGTCCAGCTCCAGGTCGCCGTGGCGCAGCGGGGCCCGCTGCGGGAGCACGTCGGCGGGCCGGGTGCGGCGCAGCACCGCCGTGACCCGGGCGACGACCTCGTCGATGTTGAACGGCTTGGTGATGTAGTCGTCGCCGAAGGCGAGCGCGCCGACGATCTCGGCGGGCGCGTCCCGCGCGGTGAGGAACACCAGCGCCAGTTCCGGTCTGCGGGTGCGCAGTTCACGGCCCAGCGCGCGCCCGTCCCCGTCCGGCAGCATGACGTCCAGGAGGGCGGCGTCGGGCCGGGTGTGCTCGGTCAGGGCGAGCGCCTCACGGACGGTGCCCGCCGTCATCACGTCGAAGCGGTGGTACCGCAGGGCGATGGCGAGCACGTCCGTGATGCTCTCCTCGTCCTCGACCACCAGCACCGTTCCCTCGGCCGTCGTCATGCCTCCAGTATCGGCGCGCCCGGCCGCCCACGGGCCGTGCGGCGCTTTGGAGTTCCTTGAGAGTCGCGGGCGAGTCGTGTCCCCGCGGGGCCGCGTCCGCCGATGCTGCTTGCCAGGACCTGGGGGACCCGTCGAGCGACGAAGGAGTTTCAAACGTGGCGGCATTGGCACGCTGGTGCTATCGGCACCGGCTGGTGGTCCTCCTGCTGTGGGTGGGGGCGCTGTGCGGACTGGCGGTGTCGGCGAGCAGCGCGGGGACGAACTACGCGAACGTCTTCTCGCTGCCGGACACCGACTCCAAGCGGGCGTACGACCTGCTGGAGAAGGCGTTCCCGGAACGGGCCGGGGACACCGACACCGTGGTGTGGAAGGTCGACGAGGGCTCGGTGCGGGACGACGCGGTGCGGTCCCGGATCGAGCCCGCGCTGCGGGAGATCAGCGGGATGGAGGGGGTCGGCGACGTGACCGGCCCGTACGAGGAGCAGGGCCGGACGCAGATCGCGCGGGACGGGCGGATCGCCTACGCGCAGGTCACGTTCACCGAGCAGGCGGACGCCCTGCCGAAGGACCTGGTGCAGGACGTGGTGGACACCGCCCGGGGCGCGGCCGGTGACGGGCTCCAGGTGGAGGTGGGCGGCCAGGCCGTCGCCCGGGTCCAGGAGCCGCCGACGGGCACCGCCGAACTGGTCGGCATCGCGGCCGCCGCCGTGGTGCTGTTCGTGGCGTTCGGCTCGGTCCTGGCGGCGCTGCTGCCGATCGTGGTCGCCGTCTTCGGCGTCGGCACCGGCATGTTCGGCACCCAGCTGATCAGCCACGTCACCGACGTGCCGGACATCGCCTCGCTGCTGGCCACCCTGATCGGTCTCGGCGTCGGCATCGACTACGCCCTGTTCATCGTCACCCGGCACCGGCGCGGCATCCTCGCCGGCGCCGATCCGGAGGACGCCGCGGTGACCGCGCTCAACACCTCGGGCCGGGCGGTGCTGTTCGCGGGCGGCACGGTGTGCATCGCGCTGGCCGGGATGCTGGTGACCAACCTGCGCTTCCTGGACGGGGTGGTCATCGGCACCTCGCTCACCGTGGTGCTGAGCGTGCTGGCCGCCGTCACCCTGCTGCCGGCGCTGCTGGGCCTGCTCGGGCACCGGGTGCTCAGCCGCCGTCAGCGGCGCGTGCTCGTCGCCCGCGGCCCGGAACCGGACCGGTCCCACGGGCTCGCCGCCCGCTGGGCCGCGTTCGTCCAGCGCCGCCCCCGCGCGGTCGGCGCGCTGGCCCTCGTCACCATGGCGGTGCTCGCCGTGCCGCTGATGTCGCTGCGCCTGGGCACCGTGGACCAGGGCAACGACGACGTGACGACCACGACCCGCAAGGCGTACGACCTGCTGGCCGAGGGCTTCGGCCCGGGCTTCAACGGCCCGCTCCAGGTGGTCGTGGCGGGCGAGGCCCCCGCGTCCATGGTGACCGCCGTCGAACGGACCGAGGGGGTCGCCCAGGTCGCCGCCCTGCCGCCGGCGAACGGTGTCACGGTCGTCCAGGTCGTGCCCACCACCTCGCCGCAGGAGGCGGCCACGGACCGCCTCATCGACCGGCTGCGCGAGGACGTCCTGCCGCAGAGCGACGTCGAGGCGCATGTCGGCGGTGTCACCGCGGTGTCCAAGGACTTCGCGTCCGTCACCGCCGACCGGCTGCCGCTGTTCGTCTTCACGATCATCGCGCTCGGCTTCCTGCTCCTGATGCTCGCCTTCCGGTCCGTGGTGGTGCCGCTGACGGCCGCCCTGATGAACCTGCTCGCGGCGGCGGCCTCCTTCGGCGTGCTGGTCGCGGTCTTCCAGTGGGGCTGGGGCCTGGACCTCCTCGCCCTCGGCACCGAGAGCCCGATCCCGGCCTTCCTGCCGATCATCATGCTGTCCCTGCTGTTCGGCCTCTCCATGGACTATCAGGTGTTCCTGGTGAGCCGGATGCACGAGGAGTGGGTGCACACCCGGGACAACGCCCGTGCCGTCCGTGTCGGCCTCGCGGAGACCAGCCGGGTCATCAACTCCGCCGCGCTCATCATGATGTGCGTCTTCCTCGCCTTCGTGCTCAGCGGCGACTACGGGGCGGCCATGGCGGGCGTGGGGCTGGCCGCGGCCGTGGCGCTGGACGCGTTCATCCTGCGGACCGCTCTGGTGCCGGCGGCGATGCACCTGCTGGGCCGCGCCAACTGGTGGCTGCCGGCCGCGCTGGACAAGCGGCTGCCGCACCTGGCGGTCGAACCGGGGCAGAGCACGCCCGAGGAGGCCCCGGAGAGCGGGGAACCGACGCCGGGCGGCTCCCCGGCCGTGGTCCACGGCTTCGTCCGCACGGCCGACGGGGAGCCCGTGGAGGGCGCGGTCCTCACCCTGCTCACCCCGGGCGGACGGCAGCTGGACCGGGTGGTGGCCCTGGCGGACGGCTCCTACATCCTCGCCGTCCCCGGCCCGGGCACCTACCTGGTGGCGGCCACCGCCACGCCGTACTCCTCCGGGGCGGCGCACGTGACGGTGTCCGGTGACGGGCCGGTCGTGCACGACGTGGAGCTGGCGGCGGGGGAGGTGGACGCCGTCAACTGAGCGGTTCCGGGCGCCCGTCCTGTGCGGGCGCCCGCCTCCGCGCCGGGTCCGGCAGCGCCCGGGTCAGGCCGGGCAGGAAGTCCGTGAACAGCGTGTGCGCGTCCCGCACCACCGGGCGCAGCAGCCTCAGGCGGGCCAGTGTCACGCCTCGCGCGGCGAGCCGGGCGCCGCGCTCGGCGAGGCGGTAGCTGCGTTCGCGGCCCTCGGTGCGGTCGAAGATCCAGTACAGGCACAGGCCCATCTGGGCGAGCCACATCAACTCGGGCAGCGCGTCCCGCAGTTCCCCGGGCACCTTGGTCCGGGTGCCGGCCAGCACCGCCCGGTGGACCCCGATCGCCTCCTCGCGCGCCGGCCGCGACTCGGGGGAGAAGGGGCTGAGCGGGCTGTCCGGGTCGGCGGCGTTCTTGAAGAACTGCACCGCGAACTCGTGGTACGGCGCGGCGATGTCCAGCCAGGACGTGAGCACCCCGGCCAGCCGGGCCTCCAGGCCGCTCTCCCGGGCCAGGATCTCGCGGACGGCCACCCGGTGCTCGGCGGCGATCCGGTCGTAGAAGCCCTGGATCAGGTGTTCCTTGCCCTCGAAGTAGTAGTAGGCGTTGCCGACGGAGACCCCGGCCTCGGCGGCGATCGCCCGCATGGTGGTCCGGTCGAAGCCGCGTTCCCGGAACAGCCGCATGGCCGTCTCCAGGATCAGGGCACGGGTCTGTTCGGACTTGCTGGGTGCGGCCCCTCCGGTGGGGCCATCGTTCGTCGCGGGCACGGGAGGAGAGCGTAGGCGGTGCCCGCGAGGGCCGTCACGGCTGCCGGGCGAGCGCGGGACGCCGGGAGTAGTCGGTCAGGCCGACGACGTTGCCCCACGGGTCGGCGAACTCGACGGTCCAGCCGGTGGCGACGGGGAACGGCTCGTCGAGCAGCCCGATGCCGGCGTCGCGCAGCGACCCGGCGGCCGCCCGGGCGTCCCGCACCTCCAGCCACACCCTGCCGCCCGGCCAGGACGGCGGCCGGTGCCCCAGCCCCTCCTCGTGCCGGAGCAGCAGGCCGGGGGTCTCGCCGCCGACCGTCAGCAGTGCGATCCCGGCCTCGTCCAGCCGGAACCCGACCGGGAACCCGGCGCGCCCGTAGAAGGCGACGGCCTCCCCGAGGTCCCCGACGGGCAGCAGCACATTGTCGAACCCGAGCAGTTCGTAGGACTCATTTGCTGACATACCGTCACATTAGGCGCTGATGCACCGAGCCGGGCAGATCCGGCGGCCCGGCGGACCCGGGGGTCACCCTATGGGAGGGGCCTCGACCCCCGGCCCGGCTTCTCCTGACCCGTCGAGTGCTGACAATATGACCCCCAGCATCCCGTACTTCAGGAGTGAAACCCGTGAGCGAGCAGCCGCAGCAGCCGTCCCAGCCGCCCGGTTACGGCTACCCGAACCCCGGCGCGTCCGGCCAGTCCGGCCCCTACGGCTACCCGCAGGGCGGTCAGCAGGCCGGCTACCAGCAGCCCGGCGCGTACCCGCCGCCCGGCTACCAGCAGGGCGCCGGATACGCCGGGTACGCCGCCGACCCCAACGCGCCCTACGGGTACGACCCGTACGGCCGTCCGCTGTCCGACAAATCGAAGATCGTCGCGGGTGTCCTGCAGCTGTTCCTCGGCAGCTTCGGCATCGGCCGTTTCTACGTCGGGTCCGTGGGCGTCGGCATCGCGCAGCTCCTCACCTGTGGCGGGCTGGGCATCTGGGCGCTGATCGACGGCATCATGTACCTGGTCAGCAACGACCGCACGGACGCCCAGGGGCGGATCCTGCGTGGCTGACGCCGCCGGTCCCGTGCCCCGTGGGGGGCGTCCGCGGTGGCATCCCGCAGCGGCCCCCCTGGCGGTACTGGTGGCCGGCACGGCGGGCGCGGGCTACCTGTGGTTCACCGACCCGCACGAGCCCGGACACGTCCTGCCGCAGTGCCCCTTCCGGCTCGTCACCGGACTGCTCTGCCCGGCCTGCGGCGGCACCCGCATGGTCTACGACCTCATGCACGGTCAGTTCGCCGCGGCCTGGCTGGACAACCGGGCGCTGCTGCTGGCCGCGCCGTTCGCGCTGGCGCTGTGGGGCCGCTGGACCCTGGAGGGTCTGCGCGGGCGGTCGTGGGCGCCGCGGCTGTCCCCCCGCACGCAGGTCCTCATCCTGCTGTCGGCCGTGGCCTGGACCGTGCTGCGCAACATCTTCTGAGGACGCGCTCCGCCGGTCCCGGGTTGATCACGGAACGGGAACGTTTGGCCGTACCCCCTCCCGCTTGTCCGCATGATCCTTCTACGCTCCTCTCGCGCAGGGGGGACGACCCGTTTCCGCATGTGGTCCGTCGCGCGGGATCCGTCACGGGGTCCGCCGGTGATCCCTCCTGGGCCACCCGGGCAATCCGCCCAGGTTTGTCCTTTCTTTTTCCAGGAGCACCACCATGACCGTCCCCCCGAGCCCGCAGGCGCCGTACGGCGTGGACCCGCAGGGCCGTCCCTACTCGGACAAGTCGAAGATCGTCGCCGGCATCCTCCAGCTCTTCCTGGGGACCCTGGGCATCGGTCGTTTCTACGTCGGTTCCGTCGGCGTCGGCGTCGCCCAGCTGCTCACCTGCGGTGGCCTCGGCATCTGGGCCCTGATCGACGGCATCATGTTCCTGGTCAGCAACGACCGCACCGACAAGGAAGGCCGCCCGCTGCGCGGCTGACGCCGTCCCGGCCGCCCCGGCGGCCGGACCCGGTACACGTAAAGAGGGCCCCGATCCAGGATCGGGGCCCTCTCACGTGTCGTCCGCGATGGGATCAGTAGCGGCGCGTGATCAGCGCCCGCTTCACCTCGGCGATCGCCTTGGTGACCTCGATGCCGCGCGGGCAGGCGTCCGTGCAGTTGAACGTCGTGCGGCAGCGCCACACGCCGTCCCGGTCGTTGAGGATCTCCAGGCGCTGCTCGCCGGCCTCGTCACGCGAGTCGAAGATGAACCGGTGCGCGTTGACGATGGCCGCCGGGCCGAAGTACTGCCCGTCGTTCCAGAACACCGGGCACGACGTGGTGCAGGCGGCGCACAGGATGCACTTCGTCGTGTCGTCGAAGCGCTCGCGGTCCTCGGCGGACTGCAGCCGCTCGCGCGTCGGCTCGTTGGTGTCGTTCGTGATCAGGAACGGCATCACGTCCCGGTACGCCTGGAAGAACGGCTCCATGTCCACGATCAGGTCCTTGAGGACCGTCAGGCCCTTGATGGCCTCGACCGTGATCGGCTTCTCGGGGTTGATGTCCTTGATCAGCGTCTTGCACGCCAGGCGGTTCTTGCCGTTGATCCGCATCGCGTCGGAGCCGCAGATGCCGTGCGCGCAGGAACGCCGGAAGGTCAGCGTGCCGTCCAGATCCCACTTGATCTTGTGCAGCGCGTCCAGGACGCGCTCCTTGGGATCGATCTCGATCTGGAAGTCTTCCCAGGTCGCCTCCGCCGAGACCTCCGGGTTGAACCGGCGGATCCGGAAGGTGGCGGTGATGTAGGGGGAGTCGGCGAAGCCCGGCTCGGGCTGTCCGGCCGAACCCGCCTTGTCCAGAACAGGGGTAGCCATCAGTACTTACGCTCCATCGGCTGGTAGCGGGTCTGGACGACCGGCTTGTAGTCCAGACGGACGGTCTCGGAGCCGTCGGCGCCGACTTCGCGGTACGCCATGGTGTGGCGCATGAAGTTGACGTCGTCTCGGTTCGGGAAGTCCTCGCGGTAGTGACCGCCGCGGGACTCCTTGCGGGCCAGCGCGGAGACGGCCATGACCTCGGCGAGGTCGAGCAGGTTGCCCAGCTCGACGGCCTCCAGCAGGTCGGTGTTGAACCGCTTGCCCTTGTCCTGGATGGCGACGTTCTTGTAGCGCTCGCGCAGCTCGGCGATCTTCTCGACCGCCGTCTTGATCGTCTGCTCGGTGCGGAACACCATGACGTTGGCGTCCATGGTCTCCTGCAGCTCGCGGCGCAGCGTGGCCACCCGCTCGGTGCCGGTGGAGGACCGCAGCCGCTCGATCTGCCCGAGGACGAAGGCCTCCGGGTTCTCCGGCATCTCCACGAAGTCGGCGTCGTGGGCGTACTCCGCGGCCGCGATGCCGGCCCGCTTGCCGAACACGTTGATGTCCAGCAGGGAGTTGGTGCCCAGGCGGTTGGCGCCGTGCACCGACACGCACGCGACCTCACCGGCGGCGTACAGGCCGGGGACGACGGTGGTGTTGTCGGCCAGCACCTCGCCGCGGACGTTGGTGGGGATGCCGCCCATGGCGTAGTGCGCGGTCGGCTGGATCGGGATCGGGTCGGTGTACGGCTCGATGCCCAGGTAGGTCCGCGCGAACTCGGTGATGTCGGGCAGCTTGGCGTCCAGCTGCTCCGGCGGGAGGTGGGTGAGGTCCAGGTAGACGTGGTCGCCCTCGGGACCGCAGCCGCGGCCCTCGCGGATCTCCGTGTAGATGGAGCGGGAGACGACGTCGCGCGAGGCGAGGTCCTTCATGACCGGCGCGTACTTCTCCATGAAGCGCTCGCCGTCCTTGTTGCGGAGGATGCCGCCCTCACCGCGGGCGCCCTCCGTCAGCAGGATGCCCATGCGCCAGATGCCGGTCGGGTGGAACTGGAAGAACTCCATGTCCTCCAGCGGCAGCCCGCGCCGGAACACGGCCGCCTGGCCGTCGCCGGTGAGGGTGTGCGCGTTGGACGTCACCTTGAAGAACTTGCCGTTGCCGCCGGAGGCGTAGATCACGGACTTGGCCCGGAAGATGTGGATCTCCCCGGTGGCCAGTTCGTACGCCACCACACCGGCCGACTTCTTGACGCCGTCGACCTCGGTGATCAGCTGGTCCAGGACGTAGAACTCGTTGTAGAACTCCACGCCCTCCTTCACGCAGTTCTGGTACAGCGTCTGAAGGATCATGTGGCCGGTGCGGTCGGCCGCGTAGCAGGAGCGGCGGACCGGGGCCTCGCCGTGGTTGCGGGAGTGACCGCCGAACCGGCGCTGGTCGATGGTCCCGTCGGGCGTCCGGTTGAACGGCAGGCCCATCTTCTCCAGGTCCAGGACCGAGTCGATGGCCTCCTTCGCCAGGATCTCGGCGGCGTCCTGGTCGACCAGGTAGTCACCGCCCTTGACCGTGTCGAAGGTGTGCCACTCCCAGTTGTCCTCCTCCACGTTGGCCAGCGCTGCGGCCATGCCGCCCTGCGCGGCGCCCGTGTGGGAGCGGGTGGGGTAGAGCTTCGTCAGGACGGCCGTGCGGCTGCGCTTGGTCGCCTCGATGGCGGCCCGCATACCGGCGCCACCGGCGCCGACGATGACGGTGTCGTACTTGTGGATCTTCATGATTCTCGCAGCCCCGTGCCTAGCGGATGTTCGGGTCGAAGGTGAAGATCACCAGCGTGCCCAGCAGGATGGTGAACACCGTGGCGGTGTAGAGCAGGCCCTTGAGCCACAGGCGGGTGTTCGGCCGCTCCGCGTAGTCGTTGATGACCGTGCGCAGGCCGTTGGCGCCGTGCAGCATGGCCAGCCACAGCATCAGCAGGTCCCAGACCTGCCAGAACGGCGAGGCCCAGCGGCCCGCCACGAAGGCGAAGCCGATCTTGGACACGCCGCCGTCCAGCACGAGCTGGATCAGCAGGTGGCCGATGACCAGGACGACCAGGACGACGCCGGACAGCCGCATGAACAGCCAGGCGGCCAGCTCGAAGTTGCCCCGGGTGGTCTTCGGGGTCTTCTTGGTGCGCTTGCGCGGCGGCTCGATGACGGGTGCCGGGTTGTCGGCGGAGTAGAGGGACACGCCCTCGACGGGGCCGGTGCCCGAGGCGGAGGTTTCAGTGGTGGACATGCGCGTCAGCTCCCGAACAGTTCACGAGCGGCGTGGCCGAGGACGGGGTAGATCGCCCCGAGCATCAGCACGACCCACACGGCGACGACGGTCCAGAGCATCTGCTTCTGGTACCGGGCGCCCTTGATCCAGAAGTCGACGGCGATGACACGCAGGCCGTTGAGCGCGTGGAACAGGATGGCGGCGACGAGGCCGTACTCCAGCAGCGCGACGATCGGCGTCTTGTACGTGGCCACGACGGTGTCGTAGGCCTCCGGGGACACCCGCACGAGGGCGGTGTCCAGCACGTGAACGAACAGGAAGAAGAAGATGAGGACGCCGGTGACTCGGTGAGCCACCCAGGACCACATTCCTTCCCGGCCGCGGTACAGCGTTCCAGCCGGCACGGAAATTTCCTCCGGGAGCGGGGTTCGGGGCCGCGCCGGCTTTCCTTGTCGGTCGGGCCCGGCCGGGTACGGTCCACCGGCCCCCAGCATCGTAGCCATGCCCCGGCGTGCGGCCTCGACGGGGTCTGCCGATGTGATCGAACTGGCACGCTTACGGGCTAGAGCCTGTCCCGGAGACGCGGCATCCGGGGCGTTTGCCCGGCTACCACCCGTTTCCTGCGGTGTGGTGGCCGATCGCGAGGTCCGCCGGGTCCGCCGGGCCCGTCAGGGCCTTCGTCAGGCGCTCCCCGGCCAGGCGGCGGAGCTCCTCCGCGGCCACCACCCGCTCCTCCTCCGGATCGTTCGCCAATCGTGACCGGATCCCCTCCAGGACCCGGTCCAGGCCCTCCGCGGGCGGCACCCCGTCGAGGCAGATGACGAACGCGTGGCCGAACTTCGCCTCGTAGGCGGCGTGCGCCGCGTCCAGGGCGGTGTGGGCGGCCGAGTAGGCGTCGGCCGGCAGGGGAGGGAGGGTCTCGGCGGCCAGGGCCGCGGACAGCTCCGCCGGGGTGAGGTCGTACGCCGCCTCGTCGCACGCGGCCAGCAGGGACGGCAGGTCGGGGTACGGGCGGTGGCGGGCCACGCGCACGGCCCACCGGAGGCTGTGCAGACAGGTCAGCAGGGTGGCCTCGGCGTCCGCGTCGGGCGCGGTGTTGAAGTGCCCCAGCGTGCCGGGGGCGCCGGGCGTGCCGCGGGACTGGCCGGGGACGGCGACCCGCCCGGGGAGCTCTGGGAGACGGTGCGCGGGCAGCGTGGGTCCTCGTGGGCGTCGCGTGTGTGTCGGTGGGGGATGGTGTGAGAGTTGTGCCCTCACGGTATCGACTGGGTCCATGTCGTGTCCGATCGATTTTCGAAATTCACTCGGACGGGGCGGTTTGGAAACGGCTCGCGGACGCCCTTCACCCGGATGGGCCGTAGGTTGGCAGGGTGAGTCAGCACAGGCACAGGCAGCACCGGCGGCGCACCACCACCGAAGGGGTGACGCGACGCCCGGTCCTGGTGGCGGCGGTCGCCGCGGGCGCGCTGGTGGCGGCGTCCGGGGTCGGCCTCGGGCTCTGGGCCTCCTCCGGCGACGACGGCGCGCCGGCCGGTTCGTCGGCCACGGCGGCCGGGGAGAGCCGGGCCGGGGCCTCGCCCCGCGCCACCTCGCCGGAACCGAGCCCCACCCGCACCTACCCCCTGTCGAAGGCGCCGCGCACCATCCCCGCGGTCCGGCAGCACACCGCCGAGCGCGGCCCCGGCTGGCGTCCCGCGCGCGGCCACCGGGTCGTGGTGGACGATCCGGCGCTGGCCGACGAGGGGCGTCTGATCGCCGGTGAGCTGGGGCTCGCCTACGCGGGGGAGAAGGACGACGAGCGGGCCGGCGACGTGCGCCTGGAGCTCAACCAGGACAAGGGCGCGAACCCGGAGTCGTACACGATGACCGTGCGGGGCGGACGGGTCACCGTCAGCGCACCCGCCGAGGCGGGCGTCTTCTACGGCACCCGCACCCTCAAGCAGGAGATACGCGGCGCGGGCAGCGCCCCCGAGGGCGTGGTCCGCGACGAGCCCGCGAAACAGCGGCGCGGGATGATGCTGGACATCGCGCGCAAGCACTACACCGCCGACTGGATCGAGGACCGGATCCGCGAGCTCGGCGACCTGAAGTTCAACGAGATCGGCCTGCACTTCTCCGACGACCAGGGCTTCCGCATCGAGTCCGACTCGCACCCCGAGGTCGTCTCGCGGGAGCACCTGACCAAGGCACAGGTCAAGCGGATCGTCGACCTCGCGGCGAGCCGGCACATCACCGTCGTCCCCGAGATCGACTCGCCCGGACACCTCGGCGCGGTCATCGCCGCCCACCCCGACCTGCAGCTGCGCAACGTCAACGGCGCCGCCGTGCGGGGCGCGATCGACATCTCGAAGCAGAAGTCCGCGGACATCGTCGACGACCTGCTGGACGAGTACGCCGGCCTGTTCCCCGGCCGCCAGTGGCACCTCGGCGGCGACGAGTACCAGGCGCTGGTGGTGTCCGACCCGCAGGCGTCGTTCCCCGGCCTGGCGGCCGCGGCGCGCGAGAAGTACGGCGCCGGTGCCACCGTCGAGGACCTCACCACCGGCTGGCTCAACGACCGGGCGGCCACCGTCCGCGCCCACGACCGCGTCCCGCGCGCCTGGAACGACGGCTTCTTCCGGGGCGGTTCGGTGTCCGCGGCCAAGGACATCCAGGTCGCCTACTGGACCGGCAAGGAGATCGGCGCCCGGCAGCCCCTGGAGTACCTGCGCGAGGGCCGCACGGTCCTCAACTACAACGACGAGTTCCTCTACTACGTGCTCGGGGAGCCGCTGACCTTCGTCTACCCGACCGGGGAGCGGATCTACGAGCAGTGGACCCCGCGCGTGCTGCGCGGCACCACCGCCGTGCCGGCCGAGTACGACGACCAGATCCCCGGCGGCTCCTTCGCGATCTGGGGCGACCTGCCCCGCTCGCAGACCCAGGACCAGGTCGCCGCGGGCATCCGGATGCCGCTGCGGGCGCTGGTGCAGAAGCTGTGGGACCCGGACCGGCCGGACCTCACCTGGGCGCAGTTCCGTGCGCTGGCCGGCGAGCTGGACTGATCCCGGACCGGACTGATCCCGGACCGGACGGATTGCGGCATACGCCTGCGAACTCCCGTACGACTGTGGTGGTGTTCTGACGAGCCGAAACCGCTACACCGGGGGGAAGCGCAGCACATGGGTTATTGGGGGTACTTCGTCGTGGGCCGCGGGGAGCGGCCGCTCGCCGCACTCGACGCGCTGGCCGGCGCCGCCCAGGGCCTGACCCTGCGCACCTCCGCGCCGGACGGATGGCAGGTGTGGGAGTACCCGGGCGCCTCCGGCGACATCGGGAGCATGAACGACCTGGCCCGGGAGACCGGCGCGCCCGCCCTGTTCGGGTACGTGATGGACAGCGACTGCGTGGTGGTGGAGGCGGCCTCCCCGCAGCACGGGGCGTGGACGACCTGCCTCGGGCGCACCGCGATGGCCGGCCACCTCGGCGCCGGGGGCGGCGGGGACGGAGCCGGGGACGGCGGCACGGACGGGCTCACGCTGGAGGACTACTTCCTCGAACCGCGCGACGCCGCCGACCGGGCCGCCGACTGGGCCGCCGAGGCGGGCCGCACCGCCTCCGCCGAGGACCTGCTGGAGGTGCTGGCCGCCGAGCCCGCCGCGCCCGACGAGGTGGCCGAAAACCTGCTCTTCCGTCTCCTGGACCGGCTCGGCGTGGTCCCTGCGTGACAATCCCGGGCCGTCGCACGCAGTAAGGGGAAGTGCGGGCTCCGTGAAGGTCGAGGTCCGTGAGGGCCTCGTCCGGGGCCGGTGGGAACCCGTTGAGGGAGGCGTGGATGAGCCTGGTGGAACTGATCGCTCGGGCCGACGAGCGCGGCGCGGCGGCGGCCGGGGTGGCTTGTTTGGATCGGTGCATCCCGTTGCTGGGCGGCGACGACGAGGCGCTGCGGCCCCTGTGGGCGAGCCTCGCCGAGGGCGCCGCGGACGGCGACTGGGCCGGGCAGCTGGAGCAGGTGCGCGGCAAGCTGGCCGCCCTCCCGGGCGAGGACGAGGCCGCGCGGCTCGCCCACGGCATGCTCGCCGCCGCCCCGCTCCGGCGGGACACCGGCGCACTGCGCCAGTGGGCCGACGCCTGCTCCGTCGCCGCCCTGCGGATCCACCGGCTGCTGGACGGGGCGGGCGCGGACGGCGCCACCGACCCGGTCGAGAC
>NZ_JAAGMD010000123.1 GCF_010548465.1 Streptomyces sp. SID14436
GGCCCCCGGCCCGGGCGGCCACCTCCCGCCCGGGCCGCCACCCCCTGGCCGGCGAACGCACCGAACGGAGGGCCGTCCCGTGACCGTCACCCGGCGTGCCCGCCCGGTGTCCGGGCGGCACACGCACTGGCCGCTGTGCCGACGCTGCTCCGGCATCGCACTCGACCTGGGCAGCGCCCGCACCCGCGCCTGGATCGCCGGCCGCGGCATGGTCCTCGACGTCCCCACCGTCACGTTCCCCGGCAACGGAGCCATCCACCCCATCCAGCGCGGCACCATCATCGACACCGCCGGCACGGCCCGCATGCTCGACCGGCTGCTGGGCCACCGCATGCCGCGGTTCGGCCGCCCCCTGGTCGTCGTCACGGCCCCGGTCCTGGACGGCCTCGCCTTCCGGACCGAGGCCCGTACGGCGGTCGAAATCCTCCGCCCGCGCGCCGTCATCACCGTCCCGGGCGCGCGGGCGGTGGCCCTGGCGGCGGGCGCCGACGACGCCAAGCCGCTGCTCGTCGTCGACATCGGCGCCCACCTCACCGAGGTGGTGCTGCTCTCCGGGGGCGCGGTGACCGACGCCCGCCGCACCGCGCTCGGCACCGCCGACCTCGGCGACGGCACGCCCCCCGAACGCATCACCGACGCCGTGGTGGAGATGGTGACCGCCATGCTGCGGCAGGACCGCACCTCGGTGACCCGTACCGCCCTGCGCCGGGGCGTCCTGCTGTCCGGGGGCGGCGCCCTGCGGCCCGAGGTCACGCACAGCCTGCCGGGCCGGCTCGGCTGCCCGGTCCAGCCGGTGACGTCCCCGCACACCGCGGCGGTCCGCGGGGCCGCCGGACTGCTGGCCGCCGAGCACCACCATCCCCCGGCCGGCGGCGCCGTCTGACGTCCGGCGCGGCCCGCCTCCCGTTCCTCCTGCTGCCCCTGTACCCCTGCGCGACCACCCCGGAAGGGAGCACCACGTGGCGGGCGAGATACCTCCCGCACAGCCCCCCGATCCGCCCCGCGGCCGTGCGCCGCGGCGGCGCAACCCGCTGCGCCGCCGCACGGACACGCTGCGGACCTGGTTCGGGCTCGGGGTGCTGCTGACCGTGCTGGTGCTCGCCCCGGTGGCCGCCGTGGTGGCGGCCGACCTCGCGCACCGGCACTACGACGGCGTCGCCCGCCACCAGGAGCGGACCCGCTACGAGACGACCGCGACCGTGCTCCACGACGTCCCGCGCCACCCGGAGCCGGGCTCGGACGAGGAGAAGGAGACCCGCTACCCGGCGGAGGTCAGCGTCGTCACCCGGGAGGGCCGCACCCGGACCACGACGGCCGACGTCCCGCCGGGCATGCCCGCGGACAGCCCGCTGCGGATCTGGGTCACCACCGACGGCGAGGCGACGCAGGCACCGCTGACCGACGGGGACGTCCGCAGCCGCAGCATGGGCTGGGCCCTGCTGGCCGCGCTCGGCGTCGTCCTCACCGGGGCCGCCACGCACGCCGTGGCCCGTTTCGCACTGCGCCGCCGGGACCTCGCCGCCTGGGACGCGGCCTGGGCCAGGACGGCACCGGGCTGGACCACCCCCACCTGACCGGGGACGACACCCGCCGCCAACGGGGCCCGGTCAAAGAGGACATGACCGGGCGCCGGGCGGGCACCCTCCCCGCCGGGGCCCATCCGGCGCTCGTGCCGGGTGTAGGGGCTCGCGCGGCCGGGGAACTGCCGGGGCCTGGCAAAGATTTCCGCCCGGCCGGCGTCCGTCCCGCTCCCCGCCCGGGGGACGGGCGCCCGGGGGCCCCTTCGCTCGCTCCACGTGGCCGACTTGAGCCCCCGTCCGCGGGCGGAACGGGCAGGTCCGGGAGAAGGCGGCATCAAGAACGCGTAAAGACTGCCGGAATCAGGCAATGAAAGACATCCGCCGGTCATGACACGATGGAGAGGCGGGAGGTCGTCGAGTGGAAGCGGGTCCCGGATGAACTGGTTCGTGGGTCTGGGGATCGCCGGCCTGGTCGTGCTGCTGCTCTCGCTGATTTTCGACGGGGTCCTGGAGGGCCTGTTCGGCGGTGTGCTGGACGGCATGCTCGACGGGTTCCTGTCGCTGCCCGTCATCGCCGGCTTCGTGTCCATGCTCGGCTTCGGCGGCGCCATAACCCTCGGCACGACGGGCCTGGGCGTCACCGGTGCCACGGCCGTCGGCGTGCTGACGGGCGTCGCCGCCGGCTGGCTGACCTGGCGGTTCAGCCGGGCTCTGATGAGCGACCAGGACGCCGCCGCACCGCGCGGCGGGGACCTCGTCGGCTCCTCGGCGTCGGTGGTGACCGCCATCCCCGCCGGGGGATACGGCGAGGTGCTGGTGTATCTCGCCGGGCAGCCGCTGAAGCTGGCGGCCAAGTCCGCGGTGCCGGTGGCGCGCGGCACCGAGGTCTGGGTGGAGTCGGCCCTGTCGGCCACGTCCGTCTCCGTCCGCCCCGTCGAGCGCTGACCCACCGCGCGGCCGTCGGGCCGCCGTCCCTCCCAACTGTCCGTAAGTGTCCGTCGCAGATTCGATTCGCCGTCCCCCGGGGAAGGCTGAGGGGATCCACGTTTACATGAGCCCTGTACTGATCGCCGTGATCGGAGTCGTCGTACTCCTGGTCCTGCTGGCCCTCGTGGTCGTCACCCGTTACAAGGTCGCCGGTCCGAGCGAGGCGTTCATCGTCACCGGCCGCCGCGGCAAGAAGTCCACCGATCCCGAGACCGGCCGCATCTTCACCGACAACAGCGGTCAGAAGGTCGTGGTCGGCGGCGGTGTCTTCGTCGTGCCGTTCGTGCAGCAGAAGTTCACCCTGGACCTCTCCAGCCGGCACATCCCGGTGGCCGTCCGGGGCGCGGTCACGCTGCGCGGTGTGAAGGCCAACCTGGAGGGTGTCGCCATCGTCAAGGTGGGCGGCACCGAGGACTCGATCCGCGCCGCCGCCCAGCGGTTCCTGATGCAGCAGAACGGCATCGTCGGGTTCACCCAGGAAGTGCTGTCCGGCGCGCTCCGCTCCATCGTGGGCCGGATGTCCGTGGAGGACATCATCCGGGACCGGGCCGCCTTCGCCGGCCAGGTCGCCGAGGAGGCCGAGGCCAGCCTCTCCGGCCAGGGCCTGGTGCTGGACGCCTTCCAGATCCAGGACATCACCACCGAGGGCTCCTACCTGGAGGACCTGGGCCGGCCCGAGGCCGCCCGCGCCAAGCAGGAGGCCGACATCGCCGAGGCCGTCGCCCGGCGCGCCTCCGAGCAGGCCCGCCTCAAGGCCGAGGAGGAGATCGCGATCGCGCAGCGCACCTTCGCGCTGAAGCAGGCCGAGATCAAGGCCGAGACGGACGAGGCCGCCGCCCGGGCGGGCGCCGCCGGTCCGCTCGCCGAGGCCGCACGGCAGCAGGAGGTCCTCCAGGAGCAGGAGAAGGTCGCCACCCGGCAGGCCGCGCTGACCGACCGCGAACTGGACACCAAGGTCCGCAAGCCCGCCGACGCCGCCCGCTACCAGGCCGAGCAGGAGGCCGAGGCCCGGCGCATCGCGCTGGTCAAGGAGGCCGAGGCGGACGCCGAGCGGGCCCGGCTCACCGGTGAGGGCGAGAAGGCGCAGCGCGCCGCGCTCGCCGACGCCGTCCGCATCGAGGGTGAGGCCGACGCCGCCGCCATCGCCGCGAAGGGCGCGGCGGAGGCCGACGCCATGCACAAGAAGGCGGACGCCTTCGAGCGGTACGGCGACGCGGCCGTGCTGCAGATGCTGGTCGAGGTGCTGCCGCAGGTCGTCGCCAAGGCGGCCGAGCCGCTGTCCGCGGTGGAGAAGATGACGGTGATCTCCACGGACGGCGCAGGCAAGCTGCCGCGCGCGGTCGCCGACAACGTCGCCCAGGGCATGGAGCTGCTCAGCTCCACCACCGGCGTGGACCTCGCGCAGCTGCTCAGCGGGCTCGCCGACCGCGGCAAGGCCGCTCCGGCGGCGGCCCCGGCCGCCGCGGCCCCGGCCACCGAGGCGGACAACGGCAAGGTCGACATCACCGAGTGACGCTCCGCCCGACGGTGCCCCGGACGCCCACGGTGTCCGGGGCACCGTCATGCGGTCAGCCGGAGAGGTCGAACCGTACGTCCACGACGCCCTCCACGGCCCGGGTCAGCCGGGCGGCCACCGGCACCAGGGACGTGTCCCGGATCCGGCCGCCGAGGGTGACGACCCCCTCCCGCACCTCCACCCGGACGTCGTCGCCCGCGTCCTGACGGAACACGTGGGGCAGTACGTCCCGGCGCACCTCCGCCGCGATCTCCTCGTCCCCCCGCAGGAAGACCTTCAGCAGGTCGGCGCGGCTCACGATGCCGCACAGCGCCCCCGCGTCGTCCACCACCGGCAGCCGCTTCACCCCGCTCCGCGCCATGATCCGCGCCGCCTGCGCGAGGGTCGCCTCCGCCCGGACGGTCACGGCGGGCGCGGTCATCAGCTCCCCGGCGGTCAGCGCGCCCGCCTTGGCCAGGTCGGGGAGGCGGCGCAGCTGGGTGCGGCGGTCGGGGTCGCTGTCCCGGAACTCCTCCTTGGGCAGCAGGTCCGCCTCGGAGACGACGCCCGCCACCCTCCCCTCGTCCGCCACCACCGGCAGGGCACTGACCCGCCGTTCCTGCATGGTGCGGACGATCTCCTTGAAGGCGGCGTCCCGGCCGACGGCGGCGACGTCACGGGTCATCACGTCGCTCACGGTGTACGGGGTGGCGTGCATGGTGCCTCCTCGGGCGGCGTCGCCCCGGTCTGCCGGGCGGATCATCGGAGACTACCGCCGACGCCGGGGGCGCAGGGGTTCCGGCGGCCGGTCCGGGCGGGCGCCGGGGCGGGCACGTGCCCGGGGGCCGGCCCCGACTCCAGCCTGCACGCTCCGGCGGGACCGGACCAGGGGCCACCCGGTCAGCGGGCCGGGCCCGGAGGCCCCCGGC
>NZ_JAAGMD010000142.1 GCF_010548465.1 Streptomyces sp. SID14436
GGCCGCAGGCCCTACCCCCGCACCGCTGCCCGGCGGCGACCCGCCCCCGGGGACGCCGGAGGGCCGGACACCCTCGGGGTGTCCGGCCCTCGGCCCGGTCAGTGCGGTCCGCCTCGCCGGAGGCGCCTGCCGGTTACTTCTTGCGGCGGCGACCGCCCCGCGCCTGCTTGCGGCGCTCGGCGCGGGTGAGGCCGTCGGCCTCGGAGCGCACCGGCTCGTCCTCGGCGAACTCGCCCTCGACGGTGCCGCCCTCGCCGTCCACGGTGGGCGCGGAGAAGTGCAGGTTGCGCCGCTGCGGGGCATCGAGGCCCTTGGCCCGGATCTCGGGGCGGGCGGCCCCGGCCTGCGCGGGCACCGCGTCCTGAGCCGCCGGCTGCGGGGCGTCCTCGACCGGAACCTCCTCGACCTGCTGCTCCACCTGGACCTCCAGGTTGAACAGGTAGCCGACGGACTCCTCCTTGATGCCGTCCATCATGGCCTGGAACATGTCGAAGCCCTCGCGCTGGTACTCGACCAGCGGGTCCTTCTGCGCCATGGCGCGCAGGCCGATGCCCTCCTGGAGGTAGTCCATCTCGTAGAGGTGCTCGCGCCACTTGCGGTCCAGGACCGACAGCACGACCCGGCGCTCCAGCTCACGCATGATCTCGGAGCCGAGCTGCGCCTCGCGCTCCTCGTACTGCCGCCGGATGTCGTCCTTGATGGAGTCGCCGATGAACTCGGCGGTCAGCCCGGCCCGGTCGCCGGCCTCCTCCTCCAGCTCCTCGACGGTGACCTTCACCGGGTAGAGCTGCTTGAACGCGCCCCACAGCCGGTCCAGGTCCCAGTCCTCGGGGAAGCCCTCGGCGGTCTCGGCCTGCACGTAGGCGTCGATGGTGTCGTCCATGAAGTGGTGGATCTGCTCCTGCAGG
This sequence comes from Streptomyces sp. SID14436, assembly GCF_010548465.1. Classification (GTDB taxonomy): domain Bacteria; phylum Actinomycetota; class Actinomycetes; order Streptomycetales; family Streptomycetaceae; genus Streptomyces. The sequence goes on from NZ_JAAGMD010000142.1 coordinate 909, forward strand.
TCCTCGCCCTCCAGGACGCGGCGCCGCTCGCCGTAGATGACCTCGCGCTGGCGGTTGAGGACCTCGTCGTACTTCAGGACGTTCTTACGCGTCTCGAAGTTCTGCGTCTCGACCTGCGACTGGGCGGAGGCGATGGCACGCGTGACCATCTTGTTCTCGATCGGCACGTCGTCCGGCACGTTGGCCATGGACATCACGCGCTCGACCATCTGGGCCTTGAACAGCCGCATCAGGTCGTCGCCCAGCGACAGGTAGAAGCGGGACTCGCCCGGGTCGCCCTGACGGCCGGAACGACCGCGCAGCTGGTTGTCGATCCGCCGCGACTCGTGCCGCTCGGTGCCCAGGACGTAGAGGCCGCCGATCCGCTCGACCTCCTCCTTCTCCGCCTTGACCGCCTGCTCGGCCCGCTCCAGCGCCTCGGGGAGGGCCTGCGCCCACTCCTCGATGTGCTGCTCCGGGTCGAGGCCGCGCTGACGCAGCTCCGCCTCGGCGAGGTCCTCGGGGTTGCCGCCCAGCTTGATGTCCGTACCGCGGCCGGCCATGTTCGTGGCGACCGTGACACTGCCCTTGCGGCCGGCCTGGGCGACGATCGACGCCTCCCGCTCGTGGTGCTTGGCGTTGAGCACCTCGTGCTGGATGCCGCGCTTGCTGAGCTGCTGGGAGAGGTACTCGGACTTCTCCACGGAGGTGGTGCCGACGAGGATCGGCTGCCCCTTGCGGTGCTTCTCCTCGATGTCGTCGACGACCGCCTCGAACTTGGCGACCTCGGTGCGGTAGATCAGGTCGGACTGGTCCTTACGGACCATCGGCCGGTTGGTCGGGATGGGCACCACGCCCAGCTTGTAGATCTGGTGGAACTCGGCGGCCTCGGTCATCGCCGTACCGGTCATGCCGGACAGGCCCGGGATCTCCTTGCCGTCGTGGTCCCGGCGCTTGTAGAGGCGGAAGAAGTTCTGCAGCGTGATCGTGGCGAGCGTCTGGTTCTCGTCCTTGATCGGCACGCCTTCCTTGGCCTCGATGGCCTGGTGCATGCCCTCGTTGTAGCGGCGGCCGGCGAGGATACGTCCGGTGTGCTCGTCGACGATCATGACCTCGTCGTCGATGATGACGTAGTCCTTGTCGCGCTTGAAGAGCTCCTTGGCCTTGATGGCGTTGTTCAGGTAGCCCACCAGCGGGGTGTTCACCGACTCGTAGAGGTTGTCGATGCCCAGCCAGTCCTCGACCTTGGCGACGCCGGACTCGTGGATCGCGACGGTGCGCTTCTTCTCGTCGACCTCGTAGTCGCCGGTCTCCTCGATGCCCTTGAGGGGGTTGCCGGGCTCGCCCCGCTTGAGGCGCCGGACCAGCTTGGCGAAGTCGCCGTACCACTTGGTGGCCTGGTCGGCCGGGCCGGAGATGATCAGCGGCGTACGGGCCTCGTCGATGAGGATGGAGTCCACCTCGTCGACGATGGCGAAGTTGTGGCCGCGCTGGACGAGTTCCTCCTTGGACCACGCCATGTTGTCGCGGAGGTAGTCGAAGCCGAACTCGTTGTTCGTGCCGTAGGTGATGTCGCAGGCGTACTGCTCGCGGCGCTGGGCCGGCGTCATGTTGGCGAGGATGCAGCCGACGTCGAGGCCCAGGAACTTGTGGACGCGGCCCATCATCTCGGAGTCGCGCTCGGCCAGGTAGTCGTTGACCGTGATGATGTGGACGCCCTTGCCGGCGAGCGCGTTGAGATACGCGGGCAGGGTGCCGACGAGGGTCTTGCCCTCACCGGTCTTCATCTCGGCCACGTAGCCCATGTGCAGGGCGGCGCCGCCCATGATCTGCACGTCGTAGTGGCGCTGGCCGAGGACGCGCTTGGCGGCCTCGCGAACGGTGGCGTAGGCCTCGGGGAGCAGGTCGTCCAGGCTCTCACCGTCTGCGTAGCGCTGCTTGTACTCATCGGTGAGGGCCCGCAGCTCGGCGTCGGAGAGGTCGACGAAGTCCTCTTCGATGGAGTTGACCTGGTCCGCGATGCGGTGCAGCTTGCGCAGGATCTTGCCTTCGCCTGCACGCATGATCTTCGAGAGGACGGACACGGGGGTTGGTCTCCTTGCCGGTCGGGCCTGGGACGGTCGGTTACCGATTCACTGACGGGGCAACGGCCATCGTATGCGAGGACCCCACCACGCCGGGAGGCCCGCAGGGGCGGTGACCGTCGGCTGCTTCACATCTGTTGCACGACTGCTCCACAGAGGACAACGGACGGACCCCGCCGATGGTGCCGCATCCCCCGGGGAATTTGTGCGAAGGGTGACCACCGCCTCACTCACGGCGCAGCGGATGGCGCCGCGCACGGACCGGCGAGCAGAATCGGCCGATGGACCCCGTCACGCTCACCACCGGCCGGCTCGTCCTGCGCACGGTCGGCCCCGAGGACACCGACGCCGTGTACGCGGCCTGCCAGGACCCCGAGATCCAGCGCTGGACCAGCATCCCCTCCCCCTACCTGCCCGAGCACGCGCGCGGCTTCACGGAGCAGATGGCCCCGGACGGCTGGGCCGACGGCTCGATGTTCACCTTCGGCGTCTTCCTGCCCTCGGGGGAGCTGACGGGCATGCTCGGCCTCACCATGCGGTCCCTGGGCGCGGGCGAGATCGGCTTCTGGGGGACGAAGGAGTACCGCGGCCGGGGCCACATCACCGAGGCCACCCTCGCGGTCTGCCGCTGGGCCTTCACGCGGATGTCGGTGGACCGCGTGGAATGGCGCGCCGAGGTGGGCAACCGGGCCTCGCGCGCGGTGGCGGAGCGGGCGGGCTTCGTCGTGGAGGGCACCCTGCGTTCCGCGCTGAACAACAAGGGCGTCCTGCGGGACTGCTGGGTGGGCTCGCTGCTCCCGTCCGACCTGGGCCTGCCGTCGTCCGCGCCGTATCTCCCGGCGCCCGCGTGAGGCCCGGCCGGGCGGGCGTTGTCGGTGCCGCGGTCTATCGTGCCGACGTATGACGACCCTCCCGCGTCCGACCACGGAACTCTCGGCCGACGAGGCCCGGCGCATCGCGCTGCGGGCCCAGGGCTTCCTCGGCGCACCGGACCGCCGCTCGGGGGTGCGCGGTGTGCTCCGCCACCTGGGGGCGGTGCAGCTCGACACGATCTCCGTCCTCGCCCGGTCCCACGAGCTCATCGCCTACGCCCGCCTGGGCGCCGTGGGCCGTGCGGCCGTCGAGGAGGCGTACTGGAGAAGAGGGCAGCAGCCGCCGCACTCCTTCGAGTACTGGTCGCACGCCGCGTGCATCCTGCCGATCGAGGAGTGGCCCCACTTCGCCTTCCGCCGCCGCGCCTACCGCAACCGCCCGCACTGGAACCACGAGCTGCCCGACGGCGCCTACGACCAGGTCGTCAAGCAGCTGCGCGCGGAGGGCCCGCTCACGGCGACGGAGCTGGGCGGCGCCAAGCGCACCAGCGAGTGGTGGGACTGGTCCGGCGCCAAGGTCGCCGTCGAACGCGCCCTGATGTACGGCGAGGTGGTGTGCGTGGAGCGGCGCGGCTGGAAGCGGGTCTACGACCTGGCCGAGCGTGCCGTGCCCGCCGCGCTGCTGCACGACGACCTGGACGACACCGAGTGCCTGCGCCGGCTGGTCGGCCTGGCCGGCCGGGCCCTGGGCGTGGGCACCCGCGCGGACATCGCCGACTACCACCGCCTCAAGGGCGAACAGGTGGACGCAGTGATCGCGGACTCGGGTCTGGTCCCGGTGACCGTCGAGGGCTGGGCCAAGCCGGCCTGGGCGGATCCGCGGGCCCTGGCGTCCCCGCCCCGCGGGCGGCACCGCACGACGCTGCTCTCGCCGTTCGACTCCCTGGTCTGGGAAAGGGCCCGCACGGAGCGGATCTTCGGCTTCACGCACCGCCTGGAGGCGTACGTCCCCAAGCAGAAGCGGGTGCACGGGTACTTCGCCATGCCGGTGCTCTCCGGCGGCCGCCTCGTCGGGCGGGTCGACCCGGCGCGCGAGGGGCGCACCCTGGTCGCCAAGCAGGTCGCGCTGGACGGCCCGCGGGCGGTTCCGGCGCTCGCCCGGGCGCTGGTGGAGGCGGCCGGCTGGGTGGACTGCACGGACGTCCGGGTGGAGCGCCTCGACCGGGAGGAGCTGCGCGAGCCCCTGACGGCGGAGCTCGCCCACGCCCTCGCCTGACCGCGCTCGCCTGACCGCCGGCACCGGAAGACCGGTGCCGGCGAGCGGGAATCCGCCGGGGTCCGGCTCCTAGCGGATCTCGAGGATCTTCTCCCGCATCGCGTACACCACGGCCTCCATCCTGGAGTGCAGTTGCAGTTTCTCCAGGATGTTGCGCACGTGGTTCTTCACGGTGTTCTCGGAGATGAACAGTTCCTTGGCGATGTCCCGGTTGTTCATTCCGGTGGCGACGAGTTTGAGCACTTCCAGCTCACGGTCCGTCAGCCGGGGCGCGGGCACGAGCCGGCGCTCGTCGGTGCGCTGGATCATCGACTTGAACTCGGTGAGGAGTTTCGACGCCATGGACGGGCTGATCTGGGACTGTCCGTCGGCCACCGCGCGGATGGCGGTGGCCACTTCGTCGGTGGAGATCTCCTTGAGGAGGTAACCGGTCGCGCCCGCCTTGATGGCGTCGTAGAGGTCGGCTTCCTCGTCGCTGATCGTCAGCATGATGATCTTGGCGCTGGGGGCGACTTCCTTGATCGAGGTGCAGGCCTCGATCCCGCCCCGCTTGGGCATCCGCACGTCCATCAGGATGATGTCGGGCAGCAGGTCGGCGGCCTTCTCCACGGCTTCGGCGCCGTCCCCCGCCTCGCCCACGACCTGGATGTCCTCCTCGGCCGCGAGGACGATCTCCAGTCCCCGGCGGAACAGCGCGTGGTCGTCCACCACAAGGACTCTGATCGGTTCCTTGCGGGGTGCACCCGCAGCCGGGCCCATGCCGACGACGCCGTCGTCGGCGTCCTCGTCACGCATCGGTCCAAAGCTGTCCGCCATCGTTCCTCCCCCTGAAGGCTGTGGCCTGTGGTTCTGAGCCATCGCCAACCCAAGGCAACGGCCCACCGGTTGGACCGCTGCCGCCATGATTCCATGCCGGACGCCGCAGGGGTGACAGCGCGCTGCACCAGCGGGGGGCGCACACCGGTGCCCCTGGGGGCGCACACGCGCACCAGGGGCACCGGCACCGCTGTCGTCCGGCGGGTCAGCCGCCGAGCGTCCCGCCTGCCTCGGGGGAGTTGGTCTGCGTGACCATCGTGTCCGTCTGGAGGTGGATCACGCCGTAGTCGTAGGCGTGGCGCCGGTAGACGACGCTGGGCTCCTTGGTCTCGGAGTCGACGAAGAGGTAGAAGTCGTGCCCGACCAGCTCCATCTCGTAGAGCGCCTGGTCGAGCGTCATGGGGGCGGCCACGTGGGTCTTCTCGCGGACGACGAGGGGACCGTCACCCTGTACTTCCAGCGAGCCGATCTTCTTGGTCGGGACGGCTTCCGTCTCCTCCTGCGAGGAGTTCGCGCCGGTCCCGTTCAGGGTCGCCGCACCCGGGACGTGGTCGGGGACCTCGGCGGCCGAGATCCTGCGTGCGCCACGTCGCGAGAAGCGCTTGTCGTGCTGCTTGCGCAGCCGGGCGTCCAGCTTTTCCGCCGCCAGGTCGAGCGCCGCATAGGGGTCGCTCGCCGCGGCCTCCGCCCGGATCACCGGACCGCGGGTGCGCAGGGTGATCTCCACCCGGTCGCAGCGGTCGGCCTGTCGGGGGTTGGGCTCCTTGGACACCTCGACGTCGAGGCTGATCACCTTGCCGTCGAGCTTCTGGATCTTCTCCAGCTTCAGCTTCTCGGCCACGTGCTTCCGGAACCGCTCGGGCACCTCGGTCTTGCGGCCCTTGACGACGATGTCCACGCAGAACTCCGTTCCCGGATCACTCCGCCTCGGTGCGGAGTGTCTCCCTTTTGCACCCGGCTCCGGTGACCCCCGGAACCTCGGACTCGGTGACTTCCACCTCCTCCCCCGCGGACGAGATCTCCACTCCACCGGCTCGGGTCAATACGGAAAACCCATGCCTCGGCATTCGGATTCGAGAGGTCTGGCCTGCGGCTTTCCCTCACAACCGAACATATCTCGCCCGGACGGATGTCGTCACCCTCTACCGCGGCGTACCTCCGTTCAGGTGAATTCGGCCTCTCAATACCTGCAACGACGCAAGTTTCCTGTCAGTTCCGGTTTATTTCGAAGGAGGCCGGTGATGCGGCGACGACCGCCGCCCGGACCATGCCCCGGTCCTGCGCCGTGTTCCCGTCGCCCTGGTCGTGCTCGTAGTCCGCTTCGTTCTCGTTGTTCAGGTCGTTCGAGCTGTCCGTGTCGTTCACGTCGTTCGTGGCGGTCAGGCGGTCCGTGTCGTTCGCGTCGGTCGTGTCGTTGTCGTCGGCGCGGCCGGCTCCGGCCGCGCCCGTCGGGCGGGCGGCTCGCCGTCCCGCTCCCGGTCGTCCCGGTCCGTTCCGTCGTTGCCCTCTCCCTTCCCCTGTCTCACCCGTGTACACGAGCGCGGGCGCCGGAATGCTCGAACCGACGGCAGGAATGCCCGGACCGAAGGCCGGGCCGCCGGCCGTATCCGGCCGGCCGTGCGACACGCGCACGTCATCGGGACGGCCGGACCGTGTCGCCGCACGCACCGCGCGCGCCGCCTCGGCCAGTGAGGCACCCGTCGTCATCAGGTCGTCGACGATCACCACCCGTCCCTCGGTCAGCAGCCGGCCGGTGCCGGGAGCCACCGCGAGCGCACCGGCGACGTTGGCCTGCCGCTGCCGGGCGTCGAGCCCCGACTGGTCGGCCACGTCCCGCCGTTGCCGCAGCGCGGGAAGTACCTGGGCGGGTACCCCCGCGCGCCGGAGCTCACCCGCGGCGGCGAACGCGATCCGCCGGGCCGGGTCG
>NZ_JAAGMD010000166.1 GCF_010548465.1 Streptomyces sp. SID14436
CCCTGCGGCTGGCCCTGGTCTACGCGCGGCGGGGCGAGCTCGCCGAGGGGCAGCGCTGGGCGGACCGGGCGGCGGCGCTGGGCCCGGAAGCGGTCACGGAGCGGGCGACCCGGCTGCGCGACGCCCTGCGCCAGGAACTGTCCGCGTGAGCGATCCTGCCCCGTCCTGCTCGGTCCTGCCTGGTCGAGCCCGTTCCCGGCCGTTCCCGGCCGGTCCCGGACCGGTCGGGAACGGCGTCCGGAAGGGATTTGCCTCCGTCCGCGTCCTTGACGTAACGTTGCATCCGTCGACGCGGGGTGGAGCAGCTCGGTAGCTCGCTGGGCTCATAACCCAGAGGTCGCAGGTTCAAATCCTGTCCCCGCTACTGAAGGCCGAGGGCCGGAATCCGAAAGGGTTCCGGCCCTCGGTTCTTGCGCGGGTTCCTACCTGCCCGAAGGCGGCCGGCTCCCGCCGCCCGGCCTGCTCGGCACACGGCCACGACGAAGCCCCGGCACCGAAACGGTGCCGGGGCTTCGTCGTGCATGGGGGTGCGGCGGGCGCTAGGCGGCCGCACAGTTCGGGCAGACGCCCCGGTAGGTGACCTCGACGTCGGAGACGGTGAAGCCGAAGCGCTCGGAGTCGGGCAGGTCCGACAGCGGGTTGCCGGTCGGATGCACGTCACGGATCGCGCCGCACTGCGCGCACACCAGGTGGTGGTGCGGGCGGTGGGCGTTCGGGTCGTAGCGCTTGGCCCGCTTGTCCGTGGCGACCTCCAGCACCTCACCCAGCGAGACCAGCTCGCCGAGGGTGTTGTAGACGGTCGCCCGGGAGATCTCGGGCAGCTTGGCGACGGCCCTGGCGTGGACCTCGTCGGCCGTCAGATGGACGTGCTCACCGTCGAGGACCTCGGCCACGACGCGGCGCTGCGCGGTCATCCGCCATCCGCGTCCGCGCAGGCGTTCCAGAAGGTCACTCATGGGAACCAGCCTAACAGCAGGGGGACCAGGTCCCGAACGGGTGTGACTTTGGAACCTCACTTGACCTAGACATTGTCTATTGTAGGGTCGAGTCGAGCGGAAACCAAGCTTCGGCAAGTGGCTGGAGGCCGCGGTACCGGCCCTCGCGGCCGATCTCCAGCGCTGGACCGCTTGCCGACGGCGGGCCGGACTCCCTGTGCGGGGTCCGGCCCGTTTCTCGTGCGCGGCGGGCGGGTGCCGGCCGCGCGGGGCGGGCGGAGGTCAGGCGGGCACCTGTGCGGTGGCGGCGGGCCGCTGTCGTACGGGTGCCCAGCAGCGGATGATGTCGCGCACCGAGACGATGCCGACGGGCTCGTCGCGCTCCAGGACGATCAGATGACGGAAGCCGCCCCGGGACATGGCGTGCGCGGCGTCGTCCAGGGTCCAGGTGGGCGCCGCGAAGACGACGTCGGTGGTGGTGTGGGCGTGGGCGCGCTCGGAGTCCGGGTCCTCGCCGAGGCCCACGGAGTTGAGGATGTCGCGCTCGGTGAGGATGCCGATGCCGGTGCCGTCGGGGTCCAGCACCACGGCCGCGCCCACGCGGCGGGCGGACATCAGGGTGGCGGCCTGTCGGAGGGTGTGGGTGGGGCCGATGGTGAGGACCACGGTGCTCATGGCGTCGCGGACGAGCATGGGGTGGAGCCACCTCCTACCGGAAACCGCAGGTCGGGCGGACATCGGGTCCGCTCGTGCGCGATTTCACAAGTTCACAAGTGGGTGGACTCTCAGAGTGGCAGGCAAAGGGGTGGTCAACAAGAGGGCGCGTGCGGCCCGCCGGGGGCGCGCACGCCGGCCTCGTGAAACTCAGTAGCGCTGGTTGAGATACCCCAGCAACTCGTCGTGCAGCAGGCCGTTCGACGCGGCCGCGTTGCCGCTGTGCGGGCCCGGCCGGCCGTCGAGACCGGTGAAGCTGCCGCCCGCCTCGGTCACGACGATCGAGGTGGCGGCCATGTCCCAGAGCGACAGCTCCGGCTCCGCGCACAGGTCGACCGCCCCCTCGGCGACCATCATGTACGGCCAGAAGTCGCCGTACGCCCGGGTGCGCCACACCTCCCGGGTCAGGTCGAGGAAGCCGTCCAGGCGCCCCTGCTCCTCCCAGCCGCTGAGCGAGGAGTAGGCGAAGGAGGCGTCGGAGAGTTGCGAGACCTTGGAGACGTGGAGCCGGGAGGCCGAGGTCAGGCTGCGTCCGGAGAAGGCACCGTGGTCCAGCGCGGCCCACCAGCGGCGGCCCAGCGCCGGCGCGGAGACCAGGCCGACGACCGGACGGAACCCGCCCTCACCGGCTTCCATCAGGGCGATCAGGGTGGCCCAGACCGGGACACCGCGCACGTAGTTCTTGGTGCCGTCGATGGGGTCGATCACCCAGCGCCGGGGGCCGGTGCCCTCGACGCCGTACTCCTCGCCGAGGACCGCGTCCCTCGGGCGGGCGCGGGCGAGGTGGCCGCGGATGAGTTCCTCCGCCGCCTTGTCCGCCTCGCTCACCGGCGTCATGTCCGGTTTCGTCTCCACCTTGAGGTCGAGGGCCTTGAACCGGTCCATGGTCGCGGCGTCGGCCGCGTCCGCGAGGACATGGGCGAGACGCAGATCGTCGAGGTAGTCGGGCATGCAACGAACGCTATCGGCCGAGGTGGCGCCGGGGCCACAGGGGTGCCGTGGAGGAAGGGCGGACGCGGGGGCGGGGACGGGACGGGCGCCGCCCCCGCGGTGACGCGCGCGCACCCTTGACAGTGCTGTCGGCCGCGTCAAACCTGAACCGCGGAGTCGCCCGCTCGCACCGAGGGAGGCGCTGATGCCCGCAGCGCGCGAGTCTCTGCTGGATGCCGCGTACGCCGCGCTGGCGCGCCGGCCCTGGTCGGCGGTGCGGATGGTGGACGTGGCCGCCGCGGCCGGGGTCTCGCGGCAGACGCTGTACAACGAGTTCGGCAGCAAGGACGGCCTGGCGCGGGCCCTGGTCCGGCGGGAGACCGACGGCTACCTCGCCGGGGTGGACCGCGCGCTCACCGGCCACGGCGACCCCCGGGAACGCCTGACCGCGACCGCCGAGTGGACGGTCGCCGCGGCCCGCGACAACGCCCTGGTGCGCGCCGTGCTCACCGGCTGCTGGGGGGAGCGGCTGCCCGCCCCGGCCCGGACCCCGGGGCCGTCCACCTCGTCCGTCCCGGCGCAGCGGCGCGCCGACGGGCCGCTGCCCTCACCCGGTGACGTCGTGGCCCTGGTGCGCGACCGGGCCGTCAACGCCCTGACCGGGCCGGGCGTCCCCCGCTGCGACACGGGCGACCTGGCCCGGGCCTGCGAACTGGTGGTCCGGCTCGCCCTGTCCTGTGTCGCCGCCCCGCCCGCCGACGGCGGCGTCGCCGACCTGGTCCGGGGCGCCCTGCACCGCCAGCCGGCGCCCTGATCCGGTGCCGCAGGGCGGCGGCGGGGCACTCAATGGGCCGAGCCCGACAGCTGCAGCCCGATCACTCCGATGATCACCAGGCTGATCGACACGATCTTCAGGGTCGAGACCAGGTCACCCAGGAACACCATGCCGTAGATGGCCGTGCCCGCCGCGCCGATGCCCGTCCACACGGCGTAGGCCGGGCCGACGTCCAGCTTCTTCAGGGCGAGGGTCAGCAGACCGAAGCTGCCCAGGGCGAACGCCGCGAACGCGATCGTCGGCCACAGCCGGGTGAATCCGTGCGACAGCTTCAGGCAGACGGCGAAGCCGGTCTCCAGTAATCCCGCCACCACGACCAGCAGCCACGCCATCTGTCGTCCTCCCGTTGGCCCACGCCCGGTGACTGCTCCATCAGCGGGGCAGGTGCGGTCCCACTCGTCCGGCTAGATCCGACTCGGTGCGATTATGCACTTACCGTCCTCGGGGCGGGTCGAACAACGCGAAGATCAGTCACCGTCCGCGTGTTCCCGGGTCGCCAGCAGCCGGCGCAGCGAGTACAGCCGCGCCGGGTCCGCGTGGCCCTCGGCCACCCAGGCGTCCAGCGCGCAGTCCGGCTCGTCGTGGCTGCACGCGCGGGGACAGCCCTCGGTGCCCGGTTCCAGGTCGGGGAAGGCGTGGATGACCCGGGACGGATCGACGTGCGCCAGCCCGAACGACCGCACCCCCGGGGTGTCGATGACCCACCCCTCGGCCCCCGACAGCGGCAGCGCCAGCGCGGACGTCGTCGTGTGCCGGCCACGCCCGGTCACCGCGTTGACGTGGCCCGTGTTGCGGCGGCGTTCCTCCGGCACCAGGGCGTTGACCAGCGTGGTCTTGCCGACCCCGGAGTGTCCGACGAACGCCGTGATCCGGCCGTCCAGCTGGGCGCGCACCCGGTCCACCGCCGCCCCGCTCTCCAGTTCCGCGCGGCTGGTGACCACGTAGGGGATGTCCAGGTCGCCGTACAGCTCCAGCAGCTTGTCCGGCGGGGCCAGGTCCGACTTGGTCAGCACCAGCAGCGGGGACAGGCCGCCGTCGTACGCCGCGACGAGACAGCGGTCGATCAGGCGCGGCCGGGGCTCGGGGTCGGCGAGGGCGGTGACGACGGCCAGCTGGTCGGCGTTGGCGACGACGACCCGCTCGTAGGGGTCGTCGTCGTCCGCGGTGCGCCGCAGCACCGAGGTGCGCTCCTCGATGCGCACGATCCGCGCCAGCGTGTCCTTGCGGCCGGACAGGTCACCGACGATCGCCACCCGGTCACCGACGACGGCGGCCTTGCGTCCCAGCTCGCGGGCCTTCATCGCCGTCACGGTCCGCCCGTCGACCAGGCAGGTCAGCCGGCCCCGGTCGACGGTGAGGACCAGGCCCTCGGCGGCATCCTCGTGCTTGGGCCGGATGTGGGTGCGCGGCCGGTTGCCCCTGCGGTTCGGGCGGGAGCGGATGTCGTCCTCGTCGGTGTGCTTGCCGTAGCGGCGCATGGTGTGGAGTCCTTACGCCCCGAGCATCCCGGCCCACAGCTCGGGGAAGTCCGGCAGGGTCTTCGCGGTGGTCGCCACGTTCTCGATCTGCACGCCCTCCACGGCCAGACCGATCACCGAACCCGCGGTGGCCATCCGGTGGTCCTCGTAGGTGTGGAAGACGCCGCCGTGCAGCGGCCGCGGGCGGATGTGCAGACCGTCGGCGGTCTCGGTGACGTCACCGCCGAGCTCGTTGATCTCCTTGGTGAGCGCGGCCAGCCGGTCCGTCTCGTGCAGCCGCAGGTGGGCCACGCCGCGCAGGGTGGACGGCGAGTCCGCGAGGGCGGCCACCGCGGCCACGCCCGGCGCCAGCTCGCCGACCTCGCCGAGGTCCACGTCGATGCCGTGGATCGTGCCGGACCCGGTGAACACCAGGCCCTGGTCGGTGAGCTCGCAGGAACCTCCCATCTCCGTGAAGATCTCCCGCAGCCGGTCACCGGGCTGGGTGGTGTGCGCCGGCCAGTCCGGCACGACGACCCGCCCGCCGGTCACCAGCGCCGCCGCCAGGAACGGCTGGGCGTTGGACAGGTCAGGCTCGACGGTCAGGTCCCGGCCGAGCAGCGCGCCCGGGGTGACCCGCCAGACGTTGGGCTCGCCGCCCGCCTCGGGGGTGTCCACCTGGGCTCCGACCGCGCGCAGCATGTCGACGGTCATCCGGATGTGCGGCAGCGAGGGCAGCGTCGCGCCGGTGTGACGGACCTCCACGCCCTGGTTGAAGCGCGGCGCCGACAGCAGCAGCGCGCTGACGAACTGGGAGGACGACGAGGCGTCCACCGGCACCGTGCCGCCGTCGAGGGCACCGCCGCCGTGCACGGTCATCGGCAGCGCGCCGCGCCCGTCGTCGTCGATCCGGGCGCCGAGGTGCCGCAGCGCGTCGATGACACCGTTCAGGGGCCGCTCGTGGGAGCGGGGGTCGCCGTCGAAGCGGACGGGGCCGTCGGCGAGCGTGGCCACCGGGGGCAGGAACCGCATCACCGTGCCCGCGTTGCCGACGTCGACGGTGGCCGGGCCGCGCAGCCCGGTGGGGACCACCCGCCACGCCTCGCCGGTGCCGTCGGGACCCACACCCTCCTCGATCTCCACGCCCATGGCGCGCAGCGCCTCGGCCATCAGCAGGGTGTCGCGGGAGCGCAGCGGGCGGCGCAGCCAGCCCGGCTCGGAGGCGAGGGCGGCGAGCACGAGAGCACGGTTGGTGACCGACTTGGACCCGGGCACGTGGACCGTCGCGTTGACGGCTCCGCTCGCGTGCGGGGCGGGCCAGAGGGCGGTGGGTGCGGAATTCGGGGCCATGAGGCCCACCTTATAAGGAGGCCCGCGGACCCGGACGCCGCTGTCCGGGCCGGTCGCGCCCGCCCGGCGGAGCGCGCGCGGACCGGGCTCACGCGTCGCGCGACGGGCGGCTCACCACCCCAGCAGCCAGCGCCCCCCGCCCAGCAGCGAGCACAGCGACACCGCGTGGAACAGGAAGAACCACATCCCCGCCGGTACGTGGGTCAGCCGCGACAGCTGGTCGGCGTCGGAGTCGCCCGCGCCCCCGCGCGCCCGCTTGGCCTGCAGCTCGAAGGCCGGGCGCACCCCGCCCAGCAGCAGGAACCACACCACCGCGTAGGCGAACGCCGCCTGCACCTGTGGCCCCGCCAGCCAGGACACCAGGACGAAGGTGCCGCCGGTGACGAGCACGGTCAGCGCCCCGTAGGCGTTGCGGATCATCACCAGCATCGCCAGCAGCAGCGCTGTGGCCAGCCACAGCAGCAGGGTGATGCGCCCGGCGCCGAGCAGGGCCGCGCCGCCCAGCCCCAGCAGCGGCGGAGCGGTGTACCCGGCGGCGGCGGTGAGGATCATGCCGATGCCGTGCGGCTTGCCGCGGCTGACGGTCAGGCCGCTGGTGTCCGAGTGCAGGCGTATCCCGGTGAGCGTGCGGCCGGTGAGCAGGGCCACCAGACCGTGCCCGCCCTCGTGGGCGATGGTGATGGCGTTGCGCGACAGCCGCCACAGGGCGTGCGGCACGACCACGGCCAGGGCGGCGCCCAGGGTGGCGACCACCACCCACAGGTCGGGGTCGGGCTGGGTGCCGGACACCTCGTCCCAGAGGGAGGTGAACGAGGCCGCTGCGGTGCTGACCGTGCTTTCCATGTGTCTGTGACTGCTCCCTCTGGGCGTGCGGAGTCTGGCAGTGTTGCACGTATGTGCGGACGGTATGCAGCGAGTCGCAGCCCCGAGGACCTCGCGGGGATCTTCGAGATCGAGAAGTGGGAAGCGCAGGAGTCCCTGGAACCCGACTACAACGTGGCGCCGACCAAGGAGGTCCACGCCGTTCTGGACCGTCCTGTGAAGGACGCCGACGATCCCCGCCCGGTTCGCCAGCTGCGCACCCTGAAGTGGGGCCTGGTCCCCTCCTGGTCGAAGACGCCCGAGGGCGGCGCCCGGATGATCAACGCCCGCGCGGAGACCGTGCACGAGAAGCCGTCCTACCGGCGCGCGTTCAGCACCCGGCGCTGCATCCTGCCCGCCGACGGCTACTACGAGTGGGTCACCGGCAAGCAGGAGCGGGAGCTGGAGGTCGAGGGGAAGAAGAAGCGCCCCCGCAAGCAGCCCTACTTCGTGACGCCGGCCGACGGTTCGGTGTTCGCGATGGCCGGCCTGTACGAGTTCTGGCGGGACCGGACGCTGCCGGACGACCACCCGCGGGCCTGGTGGGTCACCTGCTCCGTGATCACCACCGAGGCGGAGACCGACCCGCTCGCCGTGTCCCCGGCGGACGGCCCCCGCTCCCTGGCCGAGATCCACCCCCGGATGCCGCTGATGCTCACCCCGGACCGCTGGGACGCCTGGCTGGACCCGGCCCGCACCGACGTCGAGGACCTGCGCGCGCTGCTCGCGCCGCCGCCCCCCGGCCTGATGCGCGCCTACCCGGTCACCACGGCGGTAAGCAACGTCCGCAACAACGGCCCGGAACTGCTCAAGGAGCTGGCGGCCCCGGAAGAGGGCACACTCTTCTGACGTGACCCCCCAGAACCCCCGCCTGACACCCGGGACCCCGCAGACCACCCCGGCCCTCGCCGTCCGGACCGTCGGGACCGACGCCGGTGAGGCCCGCGTCACCTGGCACCCCGCCCACGGCGACGCCCGGCTCGTGCTCGCCCTCGGCCACGGCGCCGGGGGCGGCATCGAGGCCCGCGACCTGCGGGCGCTGGCCGCCGCACTGCCCGCGCACGGGATCACCGTCGCCCTCGTCGAGCAGCCCTGGCGGGTGGCCGGCAAGAAGGTGGCCCCCGCGCCGAAGACCCTGGACACCGGCTGGCGCGGCGTCTGGCCCGGGCTGGCGGAGCCGGGCCTGCCGGTGATCTCCGGCGGACGCAGCGCCGGGGCCCGCGTGGCCTGCCGCACCGCCACCGAGCTCGGCGCCCGCGCCGTCCTCGCCCTGAGCTTCCCCCTGCACCCGCCGGGACGGCCGGAGAAGTCCCGGGCCGCCGAACTGCTCGGCGCCGGGGTGCCCACCCTCGTCGTGCAGGGCGGCAACGACCCCTTCGGCAGGCCCGCCGAGTTCCCCGACGGGCCCCACGAACTGGTGGAGGTGCCGCACGGCGATCACGGCTTCGCGGTCCCCAAGCGGGCGGACCTCACCCAGGACGAGGCGGTGGCGGTCGTCACGGACGCCGTCGCGCGGTGGGCCGGGGGCCTCGCGTAGCGCGCGGGAATGTCCGGGGCGCCTTCGCTGTTGAGGCGGACATACATGCCGGTCAACGGCATCGCCGTCGTAGGAGAGGAAGTCCGCCGCATGGGTTCCACGCTCTGCCCGAACCGCAGCGCACGCGCCGACCTGGACTGGACGGTGCTGCCCGCGGCCAGGACCGCCCCGATTCGGGCGGCGGGCGGACCGGATCGTCGTCTATCCTCCGATTCGGGTGAGACCGGTTCCGGTCTCACGACGACACTCGAGGAGGTGGGTCCGGTTCCCGGTACCGACGCAGGGACCGAACACGGCCAGGCGGAGCAGCCCGAGGGCCGGGGTGGCGCGAGCGCCGAGACGAGCGCGGAGCGCAGCGCGCGCTTCGAGCGGGACGCGCTCGAATTCCTCGACCAGATGTACTCCGCCGGGCTGCGCATGACGCGCAACCCCGCGGACGCGGAGGACCTGGTCCAGGAGACCTACGCCAAGGCGTACGCGTCCTTCCACCAGTTCCGCGAAGGCACCAACCTCAAGGCGTGGCTGTACCGGATCCTCACCAACACCTTCATCAACTCCTACCGCAAGAAGCAGCGCGAACCCCAGCGCAGCGGTGCCGAGGAGATCGAGGACTGGCAGCTCGCGCGCGCCGAGTCCCACATGTCGACGGGTCTGCGCTCCGCCGAGTCGCAGGCGCTGGACCACCTGCCCGACTCGGACGTGAAGGAGGCCCTGCAGGCGATTCCCGAGGAATTCCGCATCGCGGTCTACCTCGCGGACGTCGAGGGCTTTGCGTACAAGGAGATCGCCGACATCATGGGCACACCCATCGGTACGGTGATGTCCCGCCTGCACCGGGGCCGCCGTCAGCTGCGCGGCATGCTCGAGGACTACGCCCGCGAGCGGGGGTTGGTCCCGGCCGGCGCCGGAGAGTCGAACGAAGCGAAAGGCTCGAGGTCATGAGCTGCGGAGAGCCGCACGAGACGGATTGCAGCGAAATCCTCGATCATCTCTACGAGTTCCTCGACCGTGAGATGCCGGATGCGGACTGCGTGAAGTTCGAGCACCACTTCGAGGAGTGCTCGCCCTGCCTGGAGAAGTACGGGCTGGAGCAGGCCGTGAAGAAGCTGGTCAAGCGCTGCTGCGGGCACGACGACGTGCCGGGCGACCTGCGGTCCAAGGTCATGGGGCGGATCGAGCTGATCCGTTCCGGGCAGGCCGTGCCCGACCAGGACGTCACCGCCGCGCCCACCCGGCCGCAGGAGTCCTGACCCCCGCCGCCCCCTCCCGGGGCGGCACCACCCTCCCGGGACGCCGGTGGCGTCACCCGTCCGTGCTAATCCGCGGGTTATCGGCCCGCGAGAGCCCCCCGTGCCGCCCTAGGCTCCATAGGCCGACGGCGGCGGGCCGGGTGCGGCGGGCACGGTGGGGGAGGGGCTCATGGAGGCGTTACCGGCACGGGCCCGCGCATACGTCGCGGTGGTGGTCCTGCTCGCCGTCCTCTGCCTCACGCCCGGCCCGCGGTCCGCATGGCCGGCCGCCGTCCTGCTCGCCGCGCTGTACGCGGGCTGCGAGCACCTCGCCCGGTCGCGCCGCCCCGGCGCCCCGCACCCGGGCGGCACCGGCTACCCCGTGCTGCTCGCCGGGGCCTTCCTCCTC
>NZ_JAAGMD010000191.1 GCF_010548465.1 Streptomyces sp. SID14436
TGCGCGGGGCTGGGCGACCTGGAGGCGGTGGGCCCGCTGCTGGACCGGCTGGTGAAGCTGCGCTCGGGTCCGGCCGTGAAGGCGCGCAAGGCGGCCGTGTACCGGGAGCGGGGCTGGCGGGAGGACGCGGCGGCCCAGATCGCCGACGCGGCGGCCGGGGCGGACGACCCGGCGGAACGGGCGGCGTACGTGACGCGGGCCGGGGAGCTGGCCTGGGAGCGCGGCGAGCGGGAGAACGCCCTGCGGCACTTCGAGGAGGCGGTGCGGCTCGACCCGGACCGGCGGGAGGCCCGGGCGGGGCAGGGCCGGGCGCTGGCGGCGCTGGGCCGGACGGCGGAGGCGCTGAGCGCCTACCGGGTGGCGCTGGCGAAGCAGCCGCTGCCCCGGTACGCCCTGGAGCTGGGTGAGTTGTACGAGTCGCTGGGCCGGGAGCGGGACGCCGGGGCGCAGTACGCGCTGCTGCGCGAGCTGGTGCGGAAGGCCGCCGCGCACGGTGTCGACGGGGATCTGGTGCTCGGCCGGCTGGAGGCGGACCACGGGGACGCCGGGGCGGCCGTCCGGCGGCTGCGGGCGGAGTACCGGCAGCGGCCGTCGGCGGCGGTCGCGGACGCTCTGGGCTGGGCGCTGCACCGCGACGGGGAGCACGAGGAGGCGCTGCGGTACGCGGTGCGGGCGACGGAGGGCGAGCAGGGCGGCGGGGTGCGCAGCGCGCTGCACGTGTTCCACCGGGGCATGATCGAGCGCGCCCTGGAGCGGTACGGCCCGGCGCGGCGGCATCTGGGGGAGTCGTTGCGGATCAACCCGTACTTCTCGCCGCTGCGGGTGCCGGAGGCGAGGGCGGCGCTGGCCCGGCTGGGCGACCCGTCGGTGGCGGCGGGCCCCGAGTCGTCCTGAGCGGGGACGGCGTCGGGGCGGGGACCGGCCGCTGCCGGTGCCCGCCCCGTCCGTGGGGAGTGCCGGCGGCTCAGCGGGTCACAGGTTGCCCCGCTTGGCCTGCTCCCGCTCGATGGCCTCGAACAGGGCCTTGAAGTTGCCCTTGCCGAAGCCCATGGAGCCGTGCCGCTCGATGAGTTCGAAGAACACGGTCGGGCGGTCCTGGACCGGCTTGGTGAAGATCTGCAGCAGGTAGCCGTCCTCGTCCCGGTCGACGAGGATCTTCAGCTCGCGCAGCGTCTCCACCGGCACCCGGGTCTCCCCGGCCCACTCGCCGAGCGTGTCGTAGTAGGAGTCCGGGGTGTCCAGGAACTGCACGCCGGCCGCGCGCATCTGGCGGACGGTCTGCACGATGTCGTTGGTGTTCAGCGCGATGTGCTGGACTCCGGCGCCGCCGTAGAACTCCAGGTACTCGTCGATCTGGGACTTCTTCTTGGCGATGGCCGGCTCGTTGATCGGGAACTTGACCTTGAGCGTGCCGTCGGCGACCACCTTCGACATCAGCGCGCTGTACTCGGTGGCGATGTCGTCGCCCACGAACTCCTTCATGTTCGTGAAGCCCATGACCTTGTTGTAGAACCCGACCCACTCGTTCATCCGGCCGAGTTCGACGTTGCCGACGCAGTGGTCGATGGCCTGGAAGGACCGCTGGGCGGGCGGCTCGACGATCGGGGCGGCGGCGACGTAGCCGGGCAGGTAGGGGCCGTCGTAGCCGGACCGCTCGACCAGCGTGTGGCGGGTCTTGCCGTAGGTGGCGATGGCGGCGAGGACGACGGTGCCGTGCTCGTCCTTCAGCTCGTACGGCTCGGTGACCGAGCGGGCGCCGTGCTCGACGGCGTAGGCGTGGGCGGCCCGTGCGTCGGGGACCTCGATGGCGAGGTCGACGACGCCGTCGCCGTGCGCCGCGACGTGCTCGGCGAGGAAGGCGCCCCACTCGGTGGACTGCTTGATCACCGAGGTGAACACGAAGCGGGCGGAGCCGCTCTCCAGGACGTAGGAGGCGGTCTCGCGGCTGCCGTTCTCCGGGCCCGCGTATGCGACCAGCTTCATGCCGAAGGCGGTGGAGTAGTAGTGCGCCGCCTGCTTGGCGTTGCCCACGGCGAAGACGACCGCGTCCATTCCCTTGACCGGGAAGGGGTCGGCCTGCCGGGCGGTGTCGGGAGTGTGGTGTGTGGTCTGCGTCATAGGTGCAGGGTGGTGCAGCCCTGCAAGGTGCGCAATAGTTCGCTGGATCACTGGACAATCTGCACAGCCGGGGGCCGGAGTGGGCGGGCTTCCTGTACAGGATGACCATCGGGGAGGCGGAGATGGCGATCGATCATCTGGACGGCCGGATCATCGTGCTGCTGGCGCGGGAGCCGCGGATCGGGGTGCTGGAGATGTCGCGGCGGCTGGGGGTCGCCCGGGGCACGGTGCAGGCCCGGCTGGACCGGCTTCAGTCGAACGGAGTCATCCGCGGATTCGGTCCGCAGGTGGATCCGGCGGCCCTCGGCTACCCGGTCACCGCGTTCGCCACGCTGGAGATCCGGCAGGGCCAAGGCGCCGATGTCCGGGCCCACTTGGCGTCCGTGCCGGAGGTGCTGGAACTGCACACCACCACCGGCACCGGGGACATGCTGTGCCGCCTCGTGGCCCGCTCCAACGCCGATCTCCAACGGGTGATCGACCGGGTCGTCGGTTTTGATGGCATCGTCCGGGCCGCCACGGCGATCGTCATGGAGAATCCCGTTCCGCTGCGGATCATCCCGCTGGTGGAACAGGCGGCACTGCGTGATCCCTCCGGGCAGGACCGGGGCGGACGGGACTGAACTCGCGGAGCCGGGGTGAGCGGATGTGAACTTCCTCGAGTATCTGGGCAGCCGCCACCAGCAGTTGCTGGCCGACGCGTACCAGCACGCCAGCGTGGTGTTCCAGTGCATGGTCCTGGCGACCGTGCTCGGGGTGCTGATCGGGGTCGTCACCTACCGCAGCGAGTGGGCGGGCAACCTCGCCACGACCACCACCGCCACCCTGCTGACCATCCCCTCGCTGGCCCTGATCGGTCTGCTGATCCCGCTGGTTGGCCTGGGCGTGCCGCCGACGGTGATCGCGCTGACGCTGTACGGGCTGCTGCCGATCGTGCGGAACTCCATCGTCGGGCTGCGCGGGGTCGACCCGTCGCTGGTGGACGCCGCGACCGGCATCGGGATGTCGCGCCCGGCCCGGCTGGCCCGGGTCGAGCTGCCGCTGGCGTGGCCGCCGATCCTGACCGGCATCCGGGTCTCCACCCAGATGCTGATGGGCATCGCGGCCATCGCCGCCTACGCCTCCGGGCCGGGCCTGGGCAACCTGATCTTCCGCGGGATCGCCTCCCTGGGCAGCAGCAACGCGCTCAACCAGGTCCTCGCCGGAACGCTCGGGATCATTATCCTCGCGCTGCTGTTCGACGCCGCGTACGTCCTGATCGGGCGGCTGACCATCCCCAGGGGGATCCGTGCCTGAGCCGACCGCCACCAGCCCGGCCGACGAGGCGCCCGCCCGCTCCGGCGGTGCCACGGGCGCCACCATCGAACTGAACAACCTCACCAAGCACTACCCGGGCAGTCCGCAGCCCGCCGTGGACAACGTGTCCATGGACATCAGGGCCGGGGAGACCGTGATCTTCGTCGGTCCGTCCGGCTGCGGGAAGTCCACCACGCTGAAGATGATCAACCGGCTGATCGAGCCGACCGGCGGCCGGATCCGCATCGACGGCGAGGACGTCACCGACATGGACCCGGTGCGGCTGCGCCGCAAGATCGGGTACGCGATCCAGGCCAGCGGGCTGTTCCCGCACATGACGGTGGCGCAGAACATCGCCCTGGTGCCGAAGATGCTCCGCTGGCCGGGGGCCCGCGTGCGGGCCCGCGTGGAGGAGATGCTCGACCTGGTCGGCCTCGACCCGGGCGAGTTCCACGGCCGCTATCCGCGCCAGCTGTCCGGCGGCCAGCAGCAGCGCGTCGGGGTCGCCCGGGCGCTGGCGGCGGACCCGCCGGTGCTGCTGATGGACGAGCCGTTCGGGGCGGTGGACCCGATCACCCGCGACCACCTCCAGGACGAGCTGATCCGGCTCCAGCACGAACTGCACAAGACGATCGTCTTCGTCACCCACGACTTCGACGAGGCGATCAAGCTGGGCGACCGGATCGCGGTGCTGCGCGAGCGCTCGCACATCGCCCAGTTCGACACGCCCGAGGCGATCCTCACCAACCCGGCCGACGACTTCGTCTCCGGCTTCGTCGGCGCCGGGGCGGCCCTGAAGCGGCTCAACCTCACCCGGGTGCGGGACGTGCCGATCACCGACTACCCGACGGTCACCATGGACGACCCGCTCCAGACCATCTTCAACCGGCTGCGCTCCAGCGGCACCAACGAGATCCTGCTGCTCGACCGGCGGGGCCGCCCCTACAAGTGGCTGCGGCGCGGCGACCTGATGCGGGCCAAGGGGTCACTGGCCCGCGCGGGCACCCTCGTGCAGGACCACGTGACGCGGGCCGCGACCCTGCGCGACGCGCTGGAGGCGGTCCTCACCGACAGCTCCGGGCGGGTGGTGGTCACCGGGGCGCGCGGGGTCTACGAGGGCGTCGTCGACGTGGAGACGCTGATGAACTCGGTGCACGAACTGCTGGAGGCGGACCGGCTGGAGGCGATGGAGGCCCAGCACGACCTGGAGGCGCAGCGGGCCGACCGGACGCACACCGAGCAGGAGGGGTTCGGCGGGGAGGCGAAGGCATGAGGAGGTCCCCCGGGCGCCGGCCCGACGACGAGCACGGGAGCGGACGGCTCGCCCTGCGCGACGACGGCGAGGACGACGGCGAAGACACGCGGCCGCCCCCGCCGCAGACCGTCCGGGCGCCCCGGGTGACCTGGCGCAAGCTGACGTTCCTGCCGCTGGCGCTGGTGGCCCTGCTGCTCGGCACCTGGCTGTGGTTCCTCCAGGCCGACCTGGACCCGCTCTCGCAGAACGCGCTGTCCGACGGGCGGGTGTCCAAGGCGCTGTGGCAGCACATCGAACTCACGGTGATCTCCACGTTCTTCGTGCTGATCATCGCCATCCCGCTGGGCATCCTGCTGACCCGGCGGGTGATGCGCCCGGCCACCCCGGTGGCCATGGCCGTGGCCAACATGGGCCAGGCCACCCCGGCCATCGGCCTGCTCGCGCTGCTGGTGATCTGGCTGGGCATCGGCCGCAAGGCGGCGCTGATCGGCATCATCGCCTACGCGGTGCTGCCGGTGCTGGCCAACACCATCGCGGGCCTGCGGGCCAACGACCCGACCCTGCTGGAGGCGGCCCGCGGCATCGGGATGTCCCCGATGGGCGTGCTGACGCGGGTGGAACTCCCGCTGGCCGTCCCGCTGATCCTCGCCGGGGTGCGCACGGCCCTGGTGCTGAACGTGGGCACGGCCACCCTGGCGACCTTCGGCGGGGGCGGCGGCCTCGGCGTGCTGATCACCACCGGCATCACCAGCCAGCGGATGCCGGTGCTGATGCTGGGCTCGATCCTCACCGTGGCGCTGGCGCTGCTGGTGGACTGGCTGGCCTCACTGGCGGAGCTGCTGCTGCGCCCCCGAGGCCTGGAGGCGGGATCATGAGGCGGCGGGCAGGACGGCCGGTACCGGGCGCCCGGCGCGCGGCGGCGCGGGCGGGGACGCGGGCGCTGCTCGCCGGGGCGGTGCTGCTGGCGGCCGCCGCCTGCGGGCTGACCAGCGGCTCCCCCATGGTGGACGACGTGGAACCCGGCTCCATCGGGCAGGGCAAGCCCCTCGAAGGGGCCAAACTCACCGTCACCTCCAAGGAGTTCACCGAGCAGCTCATCCTCGGCGCGATCATGGGCATCGCGTTCCAGGCGGCCGGCGCGGAGGTCATCGACCGCACCGGTATCCAGGGCAGCGTCGGCTCCCGGGAGGCGGTCGTGAACGGGGACGCGGACGCCGCGTACGAGTACACCGGCACGGCGTGGATCACGTACCAGGGCAACAGCAAGCCGCTGCCGGACCCGCGCGAGCAGTGGGAGGCGGTGCGCAGGGCCGACCTGAAGAACGGGGTGACGTGGCTGGAGCCGTCCGCCCTCAACAACACCTACGCCCTGGCGATGAACCAGGCCAACGCGAAGAAGTACGGCACGAAGACGCTGTCGGACGTGGCGGAGCTGGCGAGGACCGACCCGGGTGCGGTGACCCTGTGCGTGGAGGGCGAGTTCGCCAACCGGGCGGACGGGCTGCCGGGCCTGGAGAAGGCGTACGGCATGAACATCCCGGCGGGCAACGTCACGCAGATGGACACCGGGATCATCTACACCCAGACGGCCAAGGGGGCCTGCACCTACGGCGAGGTGTTCACCACCGACGGCCGCATCAAGTCCATGAACCTGGTGGTGATGGAGGACGACAAGAAGTTCTTCCCCAACTACAACGCGGCGCCGACGGTCAACACCAAGACCCTGAAGGAGTGGCCGGCCATCAGCGAGGTCCTCGACCCGGTCACGGCGAAGCTGAACAACGACGTGGCCCAGACCCTGAACGCGAAGGTGGACGTCGACGGGGAGGACCCGCACCAGGTGGCGCTGGACTGGATGGTGGACGAGGGCTTCGTCAAGGAGGGCTGACAACTCCCGGGCGCCGGGGTCAGCAGGCGGGGACCTTGTCGCCCTTCCCCAGGGAGGCCAGGGCGTCGACCGCGCCCTCGAGGGTGGTGACCGGGATCAGCCGCAGGCCCCGGGGCAGTTCGGCCCGGGCGTCGGCGCACTCGGCCTTCGGCACCAGGAACACGGTGGCGCCGTCGCGCCGCGCGGCCTGGGTCTTCAGGGGCACGCCGCCCACCGGGCCGACCTTGCCGTCCGCGTCGATGGTGCCGGTGCCGGCGACGACCCGGCCGCCGGTGAGGTCGCCGCCGTCGCCGTCGCCGTTCAGCTTGTCGACGATGCCGAGGGAGAACAGCAGGCCGGCGCTCGGGCCGCCGACGTCGGCCAGCTTCAGCTCGACCTCGATGCCCTTGCCGTCCTCGCCGAGGTAGCCCAGCGCGGCCCGCGTCGCCTCGTCCTGGGACTCCTCCATCTGCCGGCGGTTGTACCGCTCGATCTCCTTGACGGTGTCGCCGCTCGGGTAGACCGCGTCCCGCGGCATGACCGCGCGGTCGGTGCCGAACCAGCTGTCGATCACGTCGGGCAGGGTCACCCGGGTGTCCGGGGAGGTCGCCTCGATCGTCGTCATCCGCAGCTGGCCGCTCGTCTCGCGCACCGGGGCGCCCGAGATGGTGATCACGGGGGTGCCCTTGTTCTCGCCGAGCACGTCCGCCGTCATCCCCGGCTGCGCCACCGAGAACGGCAGCGGTGCGAACACCGCCGTGGCCAGGAGGGCGACGACGGGGGCCGCGCAGACGGCCAGGGCCTGGGGGCGTGTGAGACGAGAGAGCACGGGTTCAATCTACGGGGTGACGCCGGCGGGCCGGTCCTCCCGGGGTGGGCCCCGGGGACCCGGGACCCGTCAGCGCAGAGCCTCCGCCACCTCGCGGGCCGCGTCCACGACCCGGGAGCCGACCCGTTCGGGGACCACGTCCGCGAGCATCACCACGCCGACACTGCCCTCCACCCCGGTGACCCCGAGCAGCGGTGCCGCCGCCCCGCAGGCCCCGGCCTCCAGCTCGCCCGCGGTGAGGGTGTAGCCGGGGTCGTCGAGCCGCTGCCGGGCGGACAGGATGGCCCGGCCCGCGGCTCCCCGGTCCAGCGGGTGCCGGAACCCGGCCCGGTAGGCCACGTGGTAGTCCGTCCAGGACGGCTCGACCACGGCCACGGCGAGCGCCTCCGCACCGTCGACCAGCGTCAGATGGGCCGTCGCGCCGATGTCGTCGGCCAGTGACCTCAGCGCGGGCATCGCCGCCTCGCGGACCAGCGGGTGCACCTGCCGTCCCAGCCTCAGCACCCCGAGTCCCACCCGGGCGCGTCCGCCCAGGTCGCGGCGGATCAGCGAGTGCTGCTCCAGCGTGGCGAGCAACCGGTACACCACGGTCCGGTTCACGCCCAGTTTGTGGGAAAGCTCGGTGACGGTCAGCCCGTGATCGGTGTCGGCGAGCAGCTTGAGGACCCGCAGTCCCCTGTCGAGCGTCTGAGAGGTCTCCGCGGTCACGACGCCCACTCCTTAGTGGTGAGGTCGGCGGCCCCCTCGCGGCGTGTGCGTCACCGAGTCCCGTCGGAGACGCGCTTCAGAGGCCGCCGATCGGCCGGCGGCCCGGACGTCGTCCCGGGCACAGTCGCTTCACGGCTGCGCTCCGCGGCAGCGCTGCCACGGGGCGTGTGCGTTGCCGGGGACAGTAGCGAGCCAGTTCGGTGAGCGGAAGGCTCCGTCCAGAATCCGGTCACCTCTGCTCGCGATGTGCCACTGTTTGTCCGCAAAAGCCCGGTGGGGGCTCGCCGACGCGCCCCCGGACGGCCCGGTTCACGGCGCACGGACGGCCCGCCTCACCGCATGCGGGTGGCCCACTCCTGCACCTTGGCGATGCGCGCCCGCAACTGTCCCGCGGTCGCCTCGGCGGCGGGCGGCCCGCCGCAGACCCGGCGCAGTTCGGTGTGGATGACGCCGTGCGGCTTGCCGGACTGGTGGACGTAGGCGCCGACCATCGTGTTGAGCCGCTTGCGCAGCTCCATCATCTCCTTGTGGGAGACCACCGGGCGCCGCTCGGCGGGCAGTTCCAGCAGATCGGCCTCGGTGTCCGGCTTCTTGCGGCTGTGCGCGATCTGCCGGGCCTGGCGCTTCTGCAGCAGCAGCTGCACCTGGTCGGGTTCGAGGAGACCCGGGATGCCGAGGTAGTCCTGCTCCTCCTCGCTGCCCGGGTGGGCCTGCATGCCGAAGTCGGCGCCGTTGTAGGTGACGCGGTCGAACACGGCGTCGGACTCCAGCGCCTCGAAGGGCAGCATGTCCTGCTCGCCGGTGTCCTCGTCCTGCTCCCGGTTCGCCTCGTCCATCTCCGCCTCGGACTCGGCGTAGGGGTCCTCCTCGCCGTCCTTCTTCGGCTTGTCCAGGACGTGGTCGCGTTCGCGTTCCATCTCATTGGCGAAGCCGAGCAGGTCGGGGATGGTCGGCAGGAACACGGACGCGGTCTCGCCGCGCCGCCTCGACCGCACGAAACGGCCGACGGCCTGGGCGAAGAACAGCGGGGTGGAGATGGTGGTGGCGTACACGCCGACCGCGAGCCGCGGCACGTCGACGCCCTCGGACACCATCCGCACGGCCACCATCCAGCGGTCGTCGCTGCCGCTGAACTCGTCGATGCGTTTCGACGCGCCCGTGTCGTCGGACAGCACCAGGGTGGCCCTGTGCCCGGTGATCTCCCGGATCAGCTTGGCGTAGGACCGCGCGGAGTCCTGGTCGGAGGCGATCACCAGGGCACCGGCGTCCGGGACGGACTTGCGGACCTCGGTCAGGCGCTGGTCGGCGGCGCGCAGCACGGACGGCATCCAGTCGCCGCGCGGATCGAGCGCGGTGCGCCACGCCTGGCTGACGGCGTCCTTCGTCATCGGCTCGCCGAGACGGGCGGCGATCTCGTCACCGGCCTTGGTGCGCCAGCGCATGTTGCCGCTGTAGCTCATGAAGATGACCGGCCGCACGACGCCGTCGGCGAGCGCCGAGCCGTAGCCGTAGGTGTAGTCGGCGGACGAGCGGCGGATCCCGTCGTCGCCCTCCTCGTACGTGACGAACGGGATGGGGTTGGTGTCCGACCGGAACGGCGTACCGGTCAGGGCGAGCCGCCGGGCCGCCGGCTCGAACGCCTCCAGGCACGCCTCGCCCCACGACTTGCTGTCGCCGGCGTGGTGGATCTCGTCCAGGATCACCAGGGTCTTGCGCTGCTCGACGCGGTTGCGGTGCAGCATCGGGCGCACCCCGACACCCGCGTAGGTGACGGCGACGCCGTGGTACTCCTTGCCGAGCGGGCCCGCGCTGTACTCCGGGTCCAGCTTGATCCCTATCCGCGCGGCGGCGTCGGCCCACTGCTTCTTCAGGTGCTCGGTGGGCGCCACCACGGTGATCTGCTGCACGACGTGGTGGTGCAGCAGCCACGACGCCAGGGTCAGCGCGAACGTCGTCTTGCCGGCCCCGGGGGTGGCGACCGCCAGGAAGTCGCGCGGCTGCTCCTGGATGTACTTGTCCATCGCCCCCTGCTGCCAGGCCCGGAGCTTGCTGGCGGTGCCCCAGGGAGCGCGGCCGGGGAACGCGGGCGACAGGTGGTGCGAGGCAGAGGCGGCGGTGGTAGTCACGGTCTCCGTCGGGGGGTGGTTCGGGCGGCTCGGCTACGAAGGACGACCGAGCCACCCTACCCAGGGCCGTCCGGGCGGGGGCACGGACCGGCCGGAGAGCCGGAGGGTGGGACCCACCTCACAGTCGGCGCCCGCGGCGGCCGGTGTCACCCCCGCGGGGACCGCAGCCGGGTCGTCACCCACACGCCGATCAGGGCCACCGCCGCCATGGGCAGGAACACCGCGGCGAAGGCGCCCGGGTGGGAGCCCGTCACCTCGGTGGCGACGTGGGTGACGGTGCCGCCGCCGAGGGCGACGAAGGCCGCGCCGCCGACGGCGAGGAGCAGCACGTTGGACAGTCCGTCGGAGATCTGGAGGGCGGCGGAGTTGGTGCCCGCCTCCTCGGGGGCGGAGAGCTGGAGCAGCAGCACACTGGTCGAGGAGATCACCAGGCCCATGCCGAAGCAGCCGAAGGCCCAGGCGACGGCCAGGGTCCAGGCCGGGACCGACTCGATCAGCACGCTCGGGGCCGCCGCGATGGCACCCGCCACCAGCAGCATCCCGAGGCTCATCAGCCGGTCGCGGTACGGCTCCAGGCGGGGCCGGGACTGCACCCAGGAGCCCAGCGCCCAGGTGCCGCCGCCCGCCGCGAGGGAGAACCCGGCGAGGGTCGGGCTGAGCCCGCGCTGGGTGACCAGCATGAGCGGGACGAAGGACTCCGCGGCGATGAACGACCCGGCGGCGATGCCGCGCAGCAGCACCACCGAGGGCAGCCCGCGCGCCGCCCGCCAGGTGCCGGGCGGGAGCAGCCCCAGCACGGCCGGGACCAGCAGGGCCACGCCCGCGGCGGCGGGCAGCAGGGACATCCAGCGCAGGTCCTGCGCCGCGTACTGGAGCAGTCCGGCGCCGAGCGAGATGGCGAAGGCCAGGCGGATGCGGCGGCGGTCGAAGGAGGGGCGCCGCTTGCCGGGCGGGGCGTCCGGGCCGTCCACGGGGCCGGCCGCGCGGCGCCGGATCTGCGGCAGGGCCAGCGCCAGCGGGAACACCACGAGCACCGGGATGCCGAGGAACACCCACCGCCAGCCGATGTGTTCGGTCACCGCGCCCGAGGCGAGCGGGCCGACGATCGACGGCACCACCCAGCTCGCCGCGAACGCGGCCATGATCGCGGGGCGCAGCCGCTCCGGGTAGGCCCGTCCGACCACCACGTACAGGGCGACGATCACCAGCCCGCCGCCGAGACCCTGCACGGCCCGCCCCAGGATGAACAGCCACATCGCCTGGGCCGTGCCGGCCAGCAGCAGCCCGGCGGCGAAGGAGGCGATGCCCGTGGTCAGCGGCGCGAGCGGGCCCCGCCGGTCGGACCACTGGCCCGAGAGCACCATCGCGAACAGGCTGGTGGTGAAGAACCCGGAGAAGGCGAACGCGTACAGCGACACCCCGTCCAGCTCCCGCGCCGCCACCGGCATCGCCGTGCCGACCGCCGTCGCCTCGAAGGCGATCAGCAGCACCACGGAGACGATTCCGATGCTCAGCGCACGGTAGGACCGGCTCAGCACGGTCTCGTCGGGCTCGACGGATATGCCGCCCGGGGCGCTCTTGGCGGCCTCGGGCACGGCGACAGGCGTGTCGCGCGGGTCGGGGGTGGTCATGCTCGCCAGGGTAAGGGGCGAGGAGCCGTTACACGCCTGTCGGTGGTCGGTACGGTCCCCGGACCATGGTCGTAGGACCCGGGCCCGGCCCCGCCGCCCGGCCCGTTTATGAACGGCACATGTCAGTCATATGGCAGCCCCCCGCGCCCCCTTGAGCCCGCTCTCCGGCCCGCCGTACGGTCGACCCACCGGTTGCAACGGCGAGGCGCCCCAGGGCACTTCGCCCCGGCACGGCCGTGTGCCCGAGTGGTTCAGGGACTCGCCTGCAAAGCGAGTAACGCGGGTTCGATTCCCGCCACGGCCTCCGGCCCGCCGCCGGACGGGACGGTCCTCTCCGCGGAGGGGGCCGTCCCGTCCGGCAGCACCGGCGCACGGCGCGGTGTGTCAGCCGTCGCCCTTCACGAACGAGCCCATGCCGGGCGTGGTCACGAGCAGTCCTTCCGCCCGGAGGGCAGCCACCGCTTTGCGGGCCGTCATCTTGGCCACGCCCCATTCACCCTGGATCCGAGACTCGCTGATCAGGGTGTCCGGCGGATACGTGCCGTCCTGGATGCGCTGCCTGATCACGTCGGCGATCTGCTGCCAC
Source organism: Streptomyces sp. SID14436 (assembly GCF_010548465.1). Taxonomy (GTDB): domain Bacteria; phylum Actinomycetota; class Actinomycetes; order Streptomycetales; family Streptomycetaceae; genus Streptomyces. The sequence goes on from NZ_JAAGMD010000191.1 coordinate 12,417, forward strand.
CTCGGCCGTTTCGGATCCCACTGCGGCTCTGCCATATCCCGGACGCTACGTACGTGTACGCGTCCAGTCATGTGCAGGCACGACTATAGATGGGTATAGACAGGTATAGCTCGCGCTCGCTAACGTGACGCACAGCACGACGAAAGGACCCCCGCGACGGGTGGAGCCGTCCGGGGGCGTGGCCGATCTGAACGGAGCAGACCGACATGCGCACTGTACTGGCCCTCATCCTCGAGTGGCTCATGCCCGCTCGTGGCAAGCGCCGACGACCGGCCGAAGGGGCCGTCCGGAACACGACCCCCGCGGGTTCCCCGATGCGGCGGCTGATCATCACGCACGGCGCGGCGCGCGTGGGGCACCCGGGACACCCCACCACATTCATCGAGGCCGACGGGTTGCCGCTCGTCCGCCCCTATGTCATCGCCCACGAGAGGGAGCAGGTACGACGACGCCAGCGGGACAGGCGACGGGCGGCCGTGCCGGCGACACTCGGACAGAACTGCCCGGCAGGGGTGGCCGCATGACCCAGCCCGACCCTGCGAGCAGGCTTCTCCGTCTCCTCCCGTGGGGCGATGACGGGAAGGCGGCCGTCCTCGTGACCGACGGCACGGAGACGTACCTGTCCCGTCTCGCCGACAGGGTCGAGGAACAGCAGATCGAGACAGCCGCCATCGCCCTGAAGCTGACGCGACCGATGGTCGAGGACGACGCCGACATCACGGTGTCCGAACTCCGTTGGGCCGCACGGCGGCTCATCGAGAGCCTGACGGAACTCCTGGTCATCGCCGAGAGCAGGGGTCAGCGCATCCCTCCGTACGCGCAAGCCCACGAAGGCGACGGGTGACCGCCCCGTGCCGCCGGGGCGCCGGCAGGGTCACAGCACCCCGTCCGCCTCTTCGCGAAGGAGACGGGACCAGTCGTGCTCGTCGGTTCCGGCGGTCGCGTCGGCCGGGTCGAAGGCCGAGAGGGCCTCGATCATCGCCATCACCAGCCGGTCGTACGCGCGCGCCGTCAGGGCGTCCTCCGCGTCCGCGTCCAGGGCGTGTTCGCGCTGGAGGAGCCAGAGGGTGGCGGCCAGGGTGGAGACGTCCGTGGTCAGGGGGCGCAGGCCGGACGCGCGTTCGTCCCAGAGCAGCACCTCGCCCGTGGCGCCGTCCACGACCAGGCTGTGCCGCGCGACCGGGGTCCCGAGGCGGAGCAGCCGGTCGGCGTGGGCGGGGAGGCCGGCGTCGCCGCGGCCCTCCTCGGCGTGGAACTCGGCGAGGGTGCGCGGGGGCTGGTCGGTGTCCTGGCGGAAGAGGAAGCTCTCCTCGGGCAGGCCCGTGTCCCGGAGGAAGCGGCGGGTCGGCCCGTGGGTGAGCGTGGCGGGGAAATCGACCTCCTCGAAGCGGACCAGGCGGCCCCGGCCGAACGCCTCGTGCAGCAGGCGCGGCGGCAGGTCCAGGGCGAGGCCGGAGACCGTATCCGGGCCGGCCGCGGGGGCCAGGGGGCGGATCAGGGCGGCCAGACGGCACGGCGGAGACGGGCGGCCGTCGGGACCGTCCTCGAAGGCGGCCAGGAGGCGGCGGGACGCCTGTGCGGCGGACCGGAGGCCGTAGCGGGCCGCCCGGTCGGCGAAACGGCTTCTCAGGCCCGCCAGTTCGTCCGTGGCCGCCGCGAACCGCACCAAGGTCGGCAGGGACGGGGCCAGCGGGCGGTGGTCCATCGGGTCGGGGCCGGTGCACGCGAGGCGCGCGCCGGCGAGCGCGGCGGGCGGGCCCGCGAGCGGCACCCGGTGCTCCGCGCCCGCCGCGCCGAGCAGCGCGCTGATGACGAGCCGGTCCCGCAAGGCGTCGGTGAGCCGGTCGCCGAAGAGGGAGCGGACCGCCGTCCCGGAGCGGGCGGTGTCCGCCGCGCGGCGGCCGGTGAAGGTCAACAGGGCCGTGCCGCCGGGACGGTGAGGACCGGCGGGCCGGTGACGGACGGGGGCGGGCACGAGGTGCGGGCCGAGGATGTCCTCGGTCAGGGCGATCGCCGTGACAACGGTGTCCCTCGTGCTCATGCTTCCCCCGCGATGACGTGTTGCTCGGTCCCGGACCGCGAACGGTCCGCCCGGGCGGACGGTCGCCCGCCGCCGTGCCCGGCGGCCGTCCCCCATGCCTCGGCACATTACGCGTCACCACTGACAACGCCCCCGGACCGGGAACGCGCACCCGCACGTTCCGTATCGGGAGACGCCCGGAGGGGGCGTCGAGTTGCCTCGGTGGCGGGATTTCGCCCCCCGTTCACCGAGGCGGTGGCCGGTGCGTGCCCCCGGCGGCAGCCCGCGCCTCAGCCCGAGGTCACCACCGCGGCCTGCGGCCGGATCGGCAGGCGGTTGACCGGGCGGCCGGTGGCGGCGCGGACGGCGGAGGCGACCGCCGCCGGGGACGTCACCACCGGCACTGCGCTGACCGCCTTCGCGCCGAACGGGGCGACCACGTCCCGCTCCTCGACCAGCTTGACGATCCGGATGTCCGGGGCGTCCAGGGCGGTCGGCAGGGCGTAGCCGGTGAGGTCGGGGTGGCGGATCAGGCCGCGCGGGGTGCGCAGGTTCTCGGTGAGCGCGGCGCCCACGCCCTGGGTGACGCCCGCTTCGATGCGGGCGGCGAGCTGGGCCGGGTTGAGCACGCGGCCCACGTCCTGGGCGACGGCCAGTTCCACGACCCGTACCGAGCCCAGTTCGATGTCGACGTCGACGACCGCGCGGATCGCGCAGAAGGCGAGGCCGACGAAGGCGTCGCCCTGGCCGGACTCGTCCAGGGGTTCGGTGGGGTGCGGGCGGCACTGGGCGGTGGCCCAGAGCTCCTTGCCCTCCAGGGCCTCGGTGACCGTGGTGGACAGGACGCCGTCGTAGGAGGTGATCTTGCCGTCGGTGATCTGCAGCAGCTCGGTGGACATGCCGAACTTGTGGGCCAGCGGCTGGAGCAGCTGGGTGCGGACCATCTTCGCCGCGCGTTCCACCGCGCCGCCCGACACCCATGTGTGACGGCCGCGGCAGCCCGCGCCCGCCGGGGGCTGGTCGGTGTCCACGGGGGCCACGTGCACCTCGTCGACGCCGAGGGTCTCCTGGACGATCTGCCGGGCGAGGGTGGTGAAGCCCTGCCCGGTCTCGACGGCCGCGCACAGCACCGTGGCCACGCCGTCCTGGACCTTCACGGTGGCCGTGGAGACCTCGTCGGCGCCCTCCGCGCCGAGCATGTGCACCATGCCCAGGCCGTAGCCCACGCCGCGGCGGACGGCGCCGGGTTCGCCCGCGCCCTCGGGGCCGCCGGGCAGCAGCCACTCGTCCTCGGGGGTGTCCTTGGGCAGCGGGGGCAGCGGGTGGTCCCGCACCGCCTGGAGGAGTTCGGCGACCGGGGCCGGGCAGGTCACGGTCTGGCCGGTCGGCAGCACGTCGCCGGTCGCCAGCACGTTGCGCAGGCGCAGTTCGGCCGGGTCGGTGCCCAGCTTCTTGGCCAGCTTGTCCATCTGGGCCTCGTAGGCGGCGCACACCTGCATCGCGCCCTCGCCCCGTACGTGGCCGGAGGGCGGGTTGTTGGTGCGGACGGCCCAGCCCTCGATGAAGGCGTTCGGCACGACGTAGGGGCCGCAGGCGAAGGAGACGGCGGCGGCCAGCGCGTCGGAGGAGGTGTCGGCGTAGGCGCCCGCGTCGAGCAGGATCTGCGCCTCGACCTTCACCAGCCGGCCCTCGGCGTCGGCGTGGTGCCGGTAGCGCAGCAGGGTGGGGTGCCGGTGGGTGTGGCCCAGGAAGGACTCCTCGCGCGTGGCGGTGAGTTTCACCGGGCAGCCGGTCTTGAGCGCGAGCAGTCCGAGCGGCAGCTGGAAGCCCTGGTCCTCACGGTCGGCGGTGGCGCCGGGCACGCCGGTGACGACGATCTTCACGCGGTCGGGTTCGAGGCCGAACACGGCGGCGGCGGTGTCGCGGTCGGCGTGCGGGTCGGTCGACGCCAGGTACAGCTCGACGCCGCCGTCGGGGCGGGGCACGGCGAGGCCGGCCTCCGCGCCGATCGGGGCGGGGTCCTGGCGGCCGATGCGGTAGAGGCCCTCGACGACGAGGTCGCCGGTCGCGTCGGGGTCGCCGTGGCGCAGCGGGATGTGCCGGATCAGGTTGCCGTCGGGGTGCAGCGGCTCGGCCTCGAACGCCTGCTCCGGGTCGGTGACCGGGTCGAGGACCTCGTACTCGACGATGACGGCGGCTGCGGCCATCCGCGCGGTGTCGGGGTGGTCGGCGGCGACGGCGGCGATGGGCTCGCCGTGGTGGCGGACCACCTCGGCGGCGAAGACCGGGCGGTCGCTCTTGCCGCGGCCGTGCACGTCCCGGCCGGGCACGTCCTCGTGGGTGACGACGGCGCGGACGCCGGGCATGGACCGCGCGTGGCCGGTGTCGATGGACACGATGCGCGCGTGCGGGTGCGGGGAGCGCAGGACGGCCGCCCACAGCAGGCCCTCCGCCCACAGGTCGGCGGCGTAGGGGAAGGTGCCCTCGGTCTTGGCGCGCGTGTCGGCGGCGGGCAGGGAGGCGCCGAGCCCGTGCGGGAGGGGCTCCGGCTCGGGCAGGTCCTCCGCGGCCCGTGCGGCCTGCGCGGTGGCTGTCTCGTTCGTCACGCCTGGCCTCCGTCCTGGCCGTGGGGCTGGTCACCGGGTCCCGGGTACGCCGACGGGTCGACGCCTCCGGCGCCGGGGCCCGCCTGGTGCGGGATGCGGGCCTCGTCCGACGGGGTGTCGGCGTCGGCCTCGGTCTCGGTCTCGGGGGGCGCGGCGTGCGCCTCGCGTTCGGCGACGACCTCCTGGACGGCCTCGACGACGCCCCGGTAGCCGGAGCAGCGGCACAGGTTGCCGCAGAGGGCCTGGCGGGTCTCCAGCTCGGTGGGCGCCGGGTTGCCCTCCAGCAGGTCGTGCACGGTCATCGCCATGCCGGGCACGCAGAAGCCGCACTGCACGGCGCCGCACCGGGCGAGGGCCCGCTGCACGTCGGAGGGCCGGCCGTCCTGGGCGAGCCCCTCGACGGTGCGCACCTCGCTGCCGGCGGCGGTGACGGCGGGGACCAGGCAGGAGGCGACGAGGCGGCCGTCGACCTGCACGTTGCAGGCGCCGCACTCGCCCTGCGAGCAGCCGTCCTTGGCGCCGGCGAGGCCGAGCCGCTCGCGCAGCACGTAGAGCAGGGACTCGCCGATCCAGGCGTCGGTGACGGGCCGGTCGGTGCCGTTGACCCGGAGCACGTAGGAGGCGAGCGGGTGGTCGTCGTGCGGGCCGCCCGGGGCGCCGTCGCCGGGGGCGTCCGCGTCGGGGGCGGGCTCCGGCTGCCCCTCGGCGGC
>NZ_JAAGMD010000212.1 GCF_010548465.1 Streptomyces sp. SID14436
CGGTCGAGGCGCACGCCGGCCGCCGCCCCGGCCAGCAGCCGCGCGCTCCAGGACAGGAAGTAGTGGGACGCCAGGAGCTGACCGATCGCGCCGTCGGCCGCGGCGATCTCCCGGACGACCGCGTAGGCCGTGCGCCAGTCGGCGCCGCCCCCGCCGGCCCGCGCGGGCACGAGCAGCGGGAGCAGTCCTGCCTCCCGCAGCCGGGACACCTCGTCGAAGGGCGGTGCGGCCGCCTGCTCCCGGGTCGCCGCGTCGGTCGCCAGATCGTCCGCCGTCTCCCGGGCGGCCCGGAGCCAGTGCGCCGTTCCGGAGCCGGCGCCCGCGGTGCCGGTGACGGGGAGGGCGGGCGGAGGGGCTGTGACCATGACAGGGGTCTCCTCGGAGTGGACCGCACGACAGGACGGGGGAGGGGCGGCGGTGCGCGAAAGCCCGGGCCCTCCGTGCGACCGCACGGGGCCCGGCCGGCAGGGAAGGAGGGCGCGCGGGGAGAGGTCCGGCGTCCGTGGTGCCACGACGGGCGGGGGAACCCGCAGGGGAACAGGAGAGAGGTTCCCGCCCGGACCGGACGGATCCTAGGCGCGCGGACAGGCGGCGCTGACGACCCGGCAGAAGTCGACGTGCCGGCGTCGCACCAGTCGCTGCCGCGTGTGAGCCATGGGCATCATCCTGCGCGGCGCCGTCGGGCCCCGTCAACACTTCCCTAGTGATTCAGTAGGGAACGGTGTGCCGCGGCGGCTCCGGGTCGGGCGTGCCCTCGACGGCCGACGTCCGCCCGGCAGGCTTGCGCAGCAGGAGCAGCGCGGCGTCGTCGTGGAGCCGGCCGCCCACGTGCGCCAGCAGTTCCTCGTGCAGCGCCGCGACCGTGCGGTCGGGTTCGTCGTACAGGTGCCGGGCCAGGCCCTCGGCCAGCGGGAAGAACCGGCGGGCGGCGTCGCGGGCCTCGGTGACCCCGTCGGTGTAGAGCAGCAGACGGTCCCCGTCGCCGAAGCGCAGCACCTCCAGGTGCGGCGCCTGCCCGGACAGGGCACGCAGCCCCAGCGGCGGGACCGGCTGCGCCGGCTCCACGGGCACGATCTCGGACCCGCGCACCAGGAACGGCGGGGCGTGGCCGCAGTTGACCATCTCCAGACGGCCGGGCTCCGGATAGCCGGCCACCACGGCGGTGACGAAGTCGTCCCCGCAGAGGTTGCGGGCCAGGCTGCGCTCGATCCGGTCGACCACGGCCAGCAGGTCCGGTTCGTCGTGGGCGGCCTCACGGAACACGCCGAGCACCAGGGCTGCCGTGCCCACGGCCGGGAGGCCCTTGCCCCGCACGTCGCCGACGATGAACCGCACGCCGTGCGGTGTGGGGATCAGCGCGTAGAGGTCGCCGCCGATCCGGGCCTCCGCTGCGGCGGCGCTGTACTGGACGGCCACCTCGAACGGCCCGACCGTGCGGGGCGGCGGCGCGAGCAGCGCGTGCTGTGCGGTCTCGGCGACGGACCGCACCGCCTCCAGGACCTGTTCCGCCCGGCCGCGCCGCCCCGCGGTCAGCGCCCCGGCCAGGGTGACGCCCGTCAGGGCGGCCAGCAGGACGGCCGTCTCCCGGCCCGGCACTCCCGCGTGGACGCCGATCGCGCTCCCCAGCACCGAGGCGAGGAGCCCGGTGCCCAGGACCACGTGCCGGCCGCCGGTGACCGCCGCCAGTGCCGGTCCCGCGGCGAGCAGCGGCAGCCACACCGGCCCCCCGCCGGCGAAGGCGACGAGCGCCACGGCCCAGACGGCCAGTAAAGGCAGGAGATGGCGCAGGACCGGCAGGGACGGCCCGGCAGACGTGTGCGGCTCGGCGGCGGTGGCCCGGGGCGCGGCGGTCCGTGTCCGGGTGTGCTGTCGGGCGTTCCTCATCTGTCGTCCGCGGTCCTCACCTCTGCGCGGCGTGCGCGCTCCCGATATGTCTGATGTAAAGGAAACGCGACCGGTGTGAGGGGTCACAAGGTGCGGATTTTCAGATAGTGAGAGAAAGGCTCCTCGTCACCCGTCCGGCCGTCGGGAGCAGCCGGGACCGGACCTCGGCCAGCCGGGACAGCCGGTCCACCGGCAGCGACACGCCCAGCGAGCCGAGGGTGTTCCCGCTGCGGACCGGCACCGCGACGCAGACGGTGCCCAGCGCGTACTCCTCCAGATCCGTGACGGCCGGCGCCTCGGGGGCGGTGTCCAGACGGCGCAGCAGCTCCGGCGCGGCGGTGATCGTCCGCGGGGTCAGATCGTTCAGCGGATGCCGGGAGAGGTACTCCTGACGGGCCGCGCCGTCCAGCTCCCGCAGCACCGACTTGCCGAGCGCCGTGGCGTGCCCCGCGTCGGCGAACCCCACCCAGAGGTCGACCCGGGGTGCGCGGGGACCGTCCACGATCTCGGCGACCCGGATCTCGCCCTCCTCGTAGAAGGTGAGGTACGCCGCCGCCCCGATGTCGTCGCGCAGCGCGGCGAGCGTCGGCCGGACCCGGCTGAGCAGCGCCTGTCCCCGGCCCGCGGTGTGCAGGGTGTGCAGGCGCTCCCCGAGCACGAACGCGCCGTCGTCCAGCCTGCGCAGATAACCGTCGTGGACCAGAGTGCGCAGCAGGTGGTAGGCCGTGCCCAGCGGCAGCTGCGCCTCACGGGCCAGCTGTTTCGCGGGCGCGCCGTTCTCGTGCGCGCCCGCCGCCTCCAGCAGGCGGAAGGCCCGCTGCACGGACGTGATCAGCGTGGGGCCGTTGGCCATGGGACCAGCCTGCGCCCGGTCCGGTCGCCCGGGCAAGCCCCGGCCGCCGTCGGGAGGAGCCGCCTCATCCCTGCCGGGCGCGGTGCGGGACGGTGGGCGGGTCGACGTAGGACTCCAGCGTGCCCCGGCGCCGGACGTCCAGGGTGGCGCAGTGGAACGAGCCGCCGAACGGCGCGTAGTGCAGCAGGTCGCAGGGGACCGGCTCGAAACCCCACTTCTCCAGCGCCCGCAGCATCCCGGTGTGGTGGCGCTCGGCGATCACCCGCTTCTCGTCCACCATCAGGACGTTCATGCTCAGCCACTTGCCGCACATCGAGGTGACCCGCAGCAGCGGATCGCGGATCGGCTCGGGCTCGGGCGCCGTCAGCACGTCCCAGGAGCGCAGCACGTCCGGCAGGCGGTCGACGTCGATGTACTCCGGATTGATCATCACCTTGCCCGGCCCGAGCAGGACGAACGTCGTGTCGATGTGCATGGGGGTGCGGCAGCGGCTCTCGATCTCGTGGATCCGGTAGCCCGGGCCGAGATGACGGCGCAGCCACTCGATCCCCATGCGGTTGGTGACATTGCTGCGGGTGACGAACAGGTCCCGTCCCGCACGGACGAAGTCCGCCGCGTCGAACACCGGCTCGAACTCGGTGAGGATGTAGCGCATCGGCTCGTCGGCCCGGGGGATGCGGAAGTCCGGTTCGAACAGCGCGTCGGTGAGTTCGGGCTTCGGGGCCGCGGTCCAGCGTGCGCCGCGCCGGAAGTAGTCCTTGAGCACACGGCGGTAGGAGTGCGTCTCGAAATAGCGGCACGGCCAGGCCATCGGGGTCTCGATGATCTCGTCCCCGACGACGAGCATGCTGTCCCGGGGGCACGTGGTGCAGAAGCCGCGGGACGACCAGTCCGGGGTGGCGAACCTGCGCCGGTGGTCGACCGGATCCGGACGCCGGACCGTCACCCCGAGGTCCTCCAGCAGGGTGACGAACTGGTCCAGTTCCTGCTGCGCCCGCTCGACCAGCCGGCGCGGATACCTCCGGCCGGCCGCGAAACCCTGAAGCCGCGCCGCCCACGGCGGGACGTTGCAGGTGACCACCGGGTGGCCGGACGGGATCGTCGCGCCCTCCAGGCGGCCCACGATGATCTCCTCCAGCGGGTCCCACTCGTTGTGCGACATGACCGGGGAGGCGGGAGCGGTACCCGTCCCGGTCGCGGTGGTCGAGGGTGCGGACATCGACAGGCCTCTTCCTCCCGTGGACGGCCGGTTGCCCAGTATAGGTACCGCGTCACGGAAAGTGCAGGTCCGTGCGCGAGGAGTCAGTCGACCGGCCAGGTGTGGACCGGGGCGTTGAGGTGCATGTAGTCGATGTACTGCTGCGTCATCCGGCGCAGTGCCTCGTGATGGCCGCAGCGCGCGGAGGCGTCGATGTGATGGAACATCTCCTTCTGCCAGACGGCCCCGTTGCGGCCGGTCACGCACCGCTGCTCGATGATCCCGAGCAGCGGCTCCCGCCAGGCCGCGTCCATGCCGGACAGCTCCAGCCCGTGGTGCGCCATCGGCAGCAGGCGCCGCAGGACCAGTTCCGGCACCGTGACCTCGCCCATGCCGGGCCAGTACACCATGGCCTCGATGCCGTGCCGGGCCGCCGTGTGCAGGTTCTCCTCGGCGGCGGAGAAGGACATGCGGGACCACACCGGCCGCTCCTCCTCCACCAGGGCGCGGGTCAGGCCGTAGTAGAAGGCGCCGTTGGCGAGCGTGTCCGCCACCGTCGGCCCGGCCGGCAGCACGCGGTTCTCCACCCGCACGTGCGGCTTGTCGTGGGCGACGGCGTACACCGGGCGGTTCCAGCGGTAGATGGTGCCGTTGTGCAGCGTGAGCTCGCCCAGTTCCGGGACGTCGCCGCGGTCCAGGGTCTCCCTCGGGTCCTGCTCGTCGCACAGCGGCAGCAGGGCGGGGAAGTAGCGCAGGTTCTCCTCGAACAGGTCGAAGACACTGTTGATCCACCGCTCCCCGAACCACACCCGGGGGCGGACGCCCTGCACCTTGATCTCCTCCGAGCGGGTGTCGGTGGCCTGCTCGAACAGCGGGATGCGGGTCTCGTGCCACAGCTCCTTGCCGAACAGGAACGGCGAGTTGGCCGCCAGCGCGATCTGCACCCCGGCGATCGCCTGGGCCGCGTTCCAATAGGCGGCGAACTGCTCCGGGTGCACCTGCAGATGGAACTGCGTACTGGTGCAGGCCGCCTCCGGGGTGATCGTGTCCGCGTAGGTGCGCAGCCGGTCCACGCCGTCCACCGCGATGCGCAGGTCCTCCCCGCGCGCCGCGAAGATCTGGTCGTTGAGCAGCCGGTAGCGCGGGTTCTCCGACAGCGCCCCCTCACCGACGTCCTCCTGCCGCAGGGTGGGCAGAATCCCGGACATGATGAGATGCGTGCCCACGGACCGGGCCCGCTGCTCGGCGTGGTTCAGCGCGGCACGGATCTCGCTCTCCCACGCGTCGGGGCCGCCCGCCGTCAGACGGCGCGGCGGGATGTTGATCTCCAGGTTGAACCGGCCGAGTTCGGTCGACCACGCCGGATCCGCGATCGCCTCCAGGGCGTCGCTGTTGCGCATCACCGGCTCCGCCTGCTCGTCGACCAGATTCAGCTCGATCTCCAGGCCGACCTGGGGGCGCTCGGACTCGAAGCGTGCCTCGCGCAGCATCAGCGCGAAGGTGTCGAGGCACTCCTGCATCTTGATCCGGTACCGACGGCGGTCCTCGCGGGTGAACACCATCGCCGGGACGTCCCGTCCCATCGGTTCTCCCTCCCGGCTCGTGCCCTGGGGGTTGCCCAACCCCCAGCGTGGCACCACCGGGCGACTCCGACCACGCGACGGTGTCCGTGCCGGGTGCAACCACCGCCACCGGACCGGCGTCACAATCGGCGCGCACGACCGCCGCGGCCGCCCGGCCGTGGCACCGCACGGCACGAGAAGGGGCACACATGGCGGGAAGAGCCAAGGTCAGCATCGGCCTGGACGCGGAACTGGTGGTGGAGGTGATGGTCCTGTCCGGGATCGGTTCGCCCCAGGACGCGATCGAGGCCGTCGTACGGGACTACGTGGCCCGCGGCCACCGCACCGAGGCCCGGACCGGCCTCGTCGACCGCGGCCTGGGCGAGACCGACGCCGCGCCCCAGGAACCGCAGGGCTGACCGGCCGCGCGGGCCGTCCGGGGGGCCGTCCCGGC
>NZ_JAAGMD010000235.1 GCF_010548465.1 Streptomyces sp. SID14436
CCGGCGGCCCGGGCGCGACCGGCGCGCCGCCGTGGTGCTGGTGGCGGGGCTGGCCGTGCTCGCGCTGGCGTTGGCCGGGCTGCTCTACGCACTGATGGACGGAGGCGGCGGCGGGGGCGGTGACGGCGGTCCGTCCGCGGACGGCCGCAGGACCGCGGTCGCCTCGTCCGCCCCGGCCGGTGACGACGAGGACGAACGGAAGCAGGACAGGTCCGGGGAGAGCGGCGGTGCCACGACGTCCACCGGGGAGAGCGGCGGGGAGCGGACCACCGCCCCGGCGCAGTCGGTGCACGTGACGGTGACGGGGGCGCGCACGGAGTACTCGGGTGCCTGTCCCCCGCCGCGGGAGGAGGCGCCCGCGTTCACGGCGACGTTCACGGTGGGGCGGTTGCCGGCGGAGGTGTCCTACCGGTGGGTGGCCGAGGACGGTTCGGTGACCGACCCGGGCTGGCGGACGCTGTCGTTCCCGGAGGGCGGCGGGGCGACGAAGCGGGACACGGTGGTCGTGACGACGTACGCGGAGGCGGGGACGTTCGCGAGCCGGATCGGCGTGGAGGTGCGGGAGCCGGTGCGTGTGACGTCCCGTTCGGTGCCGTTCTCGGTGACGTGCGGGACGGAGACCCCGCCGGGCGGGGCCTCCCCTTCTCCTTCCGGTTCGGTGGCCGCTCCCTAGCGCGCGGACGGCGCGCAGGGCCTGCCGGGGTCAGACGGCGTTGTTGAGGACCGGCAGGTAGCCGCCGGACTGTCCGGCCGCCTTCGGGTGGTAGGAGTTGCCGATGTTGAGCCAGTCGACGCTGTGCAGCCAGGAGTTGCCGGAGCAGATCTCGTGGCCGGTGAAGGTGGTGCGCACGTCGCCGAAGGTGAAGCCGTGGGCGGCGGCGCGCTGGGCGAGGGCGGTGGCGAGGTGGTCGGCGGCGCCGTTGATCGCCTTCCGCTTGGTCTCGGACAGGCCGATGCAGGTGGTGCCGAGCCGGTAGAAGCGGGGGTAGCCGAGCACCACGACGTGCGCGTTCGGGGCCCGGGTGCGGATGGCGGTGTAGACGCTGTCCAGCTTGCCGGGCAGCGTCGAGTCGACGTACGCCTTCGCGGTGGCGATCCGCGAGAGGCAGGTGCTGTCGGACTGGAGCACACAGGTCGTCATGACGTCGGCGAAGCCGGCGTCGTTGCCGCCGATGCTGATGGAGACCAGTGAGGTGGTGGCGCCGAGGGGGCCGAGCTGCCCGGAGAGAACATCACCCGTACGGGCGCCCGAGCAGGCCATGAAGTCGAAGGACGAGGGTGAGTTGGCGGCGTTCCAGAGGTACGGATACGCCTTCGTGCTGCGCTTGCAGTCGCCGCTGCCGGAGATGTAGCTGCCGGCTCCGACACCGGAGGAGTAGGAGTCGCCGAGGGCCACATAGCCCCCGTCGGGGGCCTGTTGGGACGCCTGGGCCGCGCCGGCCCCGGTGAGGGCGGTGGCGAGGGCGAGGAGGAACGCGCTCAGAATGAGCACAAGTCGGGAACGTCTCATGGAACCTCCCTTTAGCAGGATCTCTGCCGCAACCGTCGTACCAACTACGCGTGTTGACAGGAAGTGTCCATGTCAAGACTGTGGCGTTCTTTCCCGGATCTCCCGAACCTTTCCGGTTTCTTCACGCCCTCCCGGCGGGGGCGAACGCCCGTTCAATCTGCAACGAAATTCGGCCGGGGGGACTTTCGGCCCTTGACGCCCCCAACGGGGTGCGCCACATTGAAGCCCGGCATCCGACACCTAGGGGGGCAAAGTCGGCCATGCAGACATCCGCATCAGGGCGAGATGTGCGCACAGGGGCCAAACCGGCAACAAGGTGAGGCCACGTTCCAGGTCTTGCCATACGGGTTCAATCGTCAATACCGTCATACATCTCACCCGCATCGGTCCGTCAGTACGCGGCTTCAGGGGAGGGCTCGGAACCGCGACGAACCGGCGCGGGGCGCGGTAGGGGGGTGCCGTGCTCGGGAGCGCCAGCGTGACCGGGCCGTGCCGCGCGGTCGGCGGCCGTATGTCCGCAGCCGGCCAGATTTGCCAGCTCACCCGGCGTGCACGGAGCTTCGTTCCGTCATGCCGTGTGTGAAAACCCCCCTTTCGAACCGGAAGAAGAGCCGGGCCGCCCGAGGGGCGGGCGGTCCACCGGACGAGAGGGACCAGACTCATGAGTTCCGTTCTGCCGCCGGCGACCGCGGACCAGAATCCGCCGCCCGCCGGCAAGTACCGTCCCGTCTCCTCGCACCTGGCGATCGCACCGCCGGTGAGCGTGGTGATCCCCGCCATGAACGAGGCGGAGAACCTGCCGTACGTCTTCAAGACGCTGCCCGACTGGATCCACGAAGTGATCCTGGTCGACGGCAACTCCACCGACGACACCGTCGAGGTGGCCCGCGGACTGTGGCCCGGCGTGAAGGTCGTCGAACAGCGCGGGAAGGGCAAGGGCGACGCCCTGAACACCGGGTTCCAGGCGTGCACCGGCGACATCATCGTGATGGTCGACGCCGACGGCTCGGCCGACGGCAACGAGATCGTCTCGTACGTGTCCGCCCTCGTCTCGGGCGCGGACTTCGCCAAGGGGTCGCGCTTCGCCAACGGCGGCGGCACCGACGACATGACCTTCATCCGCAAGCTGGGCAACCGCGTGCTGTGCGCCGTCGTCAACCGCAAGTTCGGCGCCCGGTACACCGACCTCTGCTACGGCTACAACGCGTTCTGGCGGCACTGCCTGGACAAGATCGACCTCGACTGCACCGGGTTCGAGGTCGAGACCCTGATGAACATCCGGGTCGTCAAGGCGGGCCTGAAGGTGCAGGAGATACCCAGCTACGAGTACCTCCGCATCCACGGCACCAGCAATCTGAGAGCCGTGCGGGACGGCTTCCGCGTCCTCGGCGTCATCCTCGGCGAGCGCTCCAACCGGCGGGCCCTGCGCCGTCGCGCGCACCACTCGCCGCTGGTCGACGCGGTCCGGGGGAAGGTGTCTTGAGCGGACCCGGCACCCCGGACGTCTCGGTCGTGATCTGCGCCTACACCGAGGACCGCTGGACGGACGTCCTCGCGGCCGTCGCCTCGGTGCGCGCGCAGTCACGGCCGGCCCGGGAGATCCTGCTGGTCGTCGACCACAACCAGGCTCTCCTGGACCGTCTGGACAAGGAGTACAAGGAGACCGAGGAGGTGCGGGTGCTCGCCAACGCGGGCCCCCGCGGCCTGTCCGCCGGCCGCAACACCGGCATCGCCGCGGCGCGCGGCGGGATCGTCGCCTTCCTCGACGACGACGCCGTGGCCGAACGCGACTGGCTCCGGCACTTCGCGGAGGCGTACGCCGACCCGCGCGTGATGGCGGTCGGCGGACGCACCGAACCGCTGTGGGCGTCCGGGCGGCGCCCGGCCTGGTTCCCGGAGGAGTTCGACTGGGTGGTGGGCTGCACCTACCGCGGCCTGCCGCCCGGACGGGTCCGGGTGCGCAACGTGCTGGGCGGCAACGCCTCCTTCCGGCGCGACGCCTTCGACGCGGCGGGCGGCTTCGCCACCGGCATCGGACGGGACGGCGACCGGCTCCCCCTCGGCGGGGAGGAGACGGAACTGTGCATCCGGCTGAGCCGGGCCCGGCCCGACGCCGTCCTGCTCATCGACGACCGGGCGGTGATCCACCACCGGGTGCCCGGGGTGCGCGAGCACTTCCGCTACTTCCGCACCCGCACCTACGCCGAGGGACTGTCGAAGGCGCTGGTCGCGCGCAGCGTCGGCGCCGGCAAGGGGCTGGAGTCGGAACGCCGGTACACCACCCGCGTACTGCCGGCCGGGGTCGTGCGGGGACTGCGGGACGCCCTGCTGGGCCGGCCCGGCGGTGCCGGACGCGCGGGCGCCATCGTCACCGGCGTCCTCACCGCGGCGGGCGGCTACCTGGTGGGCAGCCTGCGGGCCCGGCGCGACGGGGTCACCTTCTCGGTGGTCCCGGTGACCGGGCCGCCACCGGGACCGGGGGCGGACGGAGGGACCGCCCGTGACTGACCTGCGCGTGCCCGTCCTGATGTACCACGCGGTCGCCACCGACCCCGACGACGCCACCCGGGCCCTGTCGGTGGCCCCGGAGGCGTTCGCCGAGCAGATGGCGCTGATCGCCGATCGGGGGCTCACCCCGGTCGACACCGCCGCCCTCGCCGCGCACTGGCGTTCCGGACGCCCGCTGCCGGACCGGCCCGTGCTCATCACCTTCGACGACGGCTACGAGGGGGTGCACCGGCACGCCCTGCCCGAACTGACGCGGCACGGCTTCCCCGCCACCCTGTTCGTCACCACGGGCTGGCTGCGCGGCCCGTACGCCACCGGCGCGGCCCCGGACCGGATGCTGGACTGGGACCAGGTGCGGGCGCTGGCCGACGCGGGCGTGGAGATCGGCGGGCACACCCACAGCCACCCGCAGCTCGACCAGCTCGACGACCACCGGCTGCGCACCGAGCTGATCCACAGCAAGGAGATCCTCTCCGACCAGCTCGGGCGGACCCCCGTCTCGTTCGCCTACCCCTTCGGCTACTCCAGCCGCCGGGTGCGGCAGGCGGTGCGGGAGACCGGCTACGCCCAGGCCCTCGCCGTCGGCAACGGGCTCGCGCGGCGCGCTCAGGGCCCGTACGCCCTGCGCCGCCTCACCGTGCGCCGCTCGACGGACACGGCCGAGTTCGAGCGCCTGCTCGACGGCCGCGCCCTCACCCGCACCTTCGCCCGCGACCGGGCCCTGACCAAGGGCTACGCCGTCGTCCGCCGCGCCCGCCGCGCCGGACGCCTGACGGCGCCCGGCGGGTCGAGGGGAGGGAGCCGCTAGCACCCCGTGCGCCGCTCCGGCCGACCGTACCGGCGGGCGGCGCACGGTGACCGCGCTCCCGCCGGCCGGCCGGACGGGGAATTCGGGTGCGCCCACGGCACCGCGTGACCGATCATGGCGGCATGCCTGTGCACCCGCACACCACACCGCCGATCCATCTCGCCGTCGACAGCGACTGCCCGGCCGACGTCGTCAACGCACTGTTCCTGGACCGTTTCTCCACCGGCGAGCAGCCCCACGCGCACGGCGTCACCATCGACCGCGTGCGCTCCGCCGCGACCCTGCTCCCCGCCGGCGCCCGTCTGCTGCGGGCCGTCCGGGAGGAGAACCGGTCCGCCACCCTGGCCGAGGGCGACGGCTGGACGCTGCTGGTCTCCCGCTGGAAGCGCGGCGCCGACGTCACCGTCACCGCGGCCACCCCCGAACTCGCCGCGAAGGTCCTCAGCGAGGCGACCGACGGCGCGTCGGACGAGCCGGAGGCCCAGCCGGACAACGTCCCCATGGGTTTCTGGTACGCCTCCCCCGCCCGCGGCCCGCACCGCACCACCCGGCAGATCTCCGCGGCCGCCTGGGACGAGATCCGGCCCAACTACACGCGGCCCGTGGCGGACGCCATGGACCGGCTGATGAAGACGACCCCCGAGGACATCTCCGGCCGGCTCCTGCTGCTGCACGGCCCGCCGGGCACCGGCAAGACCTCCGCCCTGCGCACCCTGGCCCGCTCCTGGCGGGACTGGTGCCAGGTGGACTGCGTGCTGGACCCCGAGCGGCTCTTCGCCGACGTCGGCTACCTGATGGACATCGCCATCGGCGAGGAGGACGAGGAGGGCAACGACCGCTGGCGGCTGCTGCTGCTCGAGGACTGCGACGAACTGATCCGCGGCGAGGCCAAGCACGCCACGGGCCAGGCCCTGTCCCGGCTGCTGAACCTCACCGACGGCCTGCTCGGCCAGGGCCGCAACGTCCTGGTCGCCGTGACCACCAACGAGGACCTGGAACGCCTGCACCCGGCCGTCGTGCGCCCCGGCCGGTGCCTGGCCCGGATCGAGGTGGGACAGCTGACCCGGGCCGAGGCCGTGGAGTGGCTGGGCCGCGAGGAGGGCATCGGCCGCGAGGGCTCCACCCTGGCCGAGCTGTACGCGCTGCGCCGGGGCACCTCCCCCTCCGCCCTGCCCGAACCGCGCGGGAACGCGGACGCGGGGCTGTACCTTTGACATCCTCCCGGGCCTAAAGGCCCGAGATTCCAATCTGCTCCCGCTGCGGCAACGCGGTGGGTAGCTCCTGGTGGGTTCCTGCTTCGCTGCGCTGCGCACGGCCGGTTCTGGTCGCCCTCGTATTTCGCCGGCTCGTGCGGCGGTGCGCCGCTCCAAGTGGTCAAGGACTACATCGCGCAGCAGAAGCGCCCGGACTGAGCGCGGCCGACCGTGAGCCCGGGTAGACAGTGCGGACCCGTGCCCACAGTTGAGGTCAGAGCAGTTCTGAGATGCGATTCACCCCCGGCCCGAAGGCCGGGGCGCTCTCGCAAGATCAGCGGTAGGAGCCGCCGAGGGGTCCGCGTCGCCGCGCGGTGGTGTGATGGCCCCATGACCGTGTTCGTCGGGACCTCGGGCTGGCAGTACAAGGACTGGCGTGACGTGCTGTACCCGCCGGGGCTGCCGGTGCGGCTCTGGCTGGAGGAGTACGCGGCCCGGTTCGCCACCGTCGAGATCAACAACGCCTTCTACCGGCTGCCGTCCCGGGAGACCTTCGTGTCCTGGCGGGAACGCACCCCGCCCGGCTTCGTCATCGCGGTGAAGGCCAGCCGCTATCTCACCCACATCAAACGGCTGAAGGACCCCGAGGAGCCGGTCGAGCGGCTGATGAGCCGCGCCGAGGGGCTGGGCGAGCGGCTCGGCCCGGTCCTCCTCCAGCTGCCGCCCACCCTGCGGGCCGACCCCGCCCTCCTGGACGCCTGCCTGCGCCGCTTCCCCGCGTCGGCGCGGATCGCCGTCGAACCGCGGCACGCGTCCTGGTGGACGCCCGAGGTGCGGGGCGTCCTGGAGGCACGCGGCGCCGCCCTGTGCTGGGCCGACGTGCTGGCCCGCCCCGCGACCCCGCTGTGGCGGACGGCCGACTGGGGCTACGTCCGCTTCCACCAGGGCCGGGCCCGGCACTGGCCGCACTACGGGCGCCGGTCGCTGCGGACCTGGGCCGAACGCCTCGCGGGCACCTGGCCCCGCGGGGAGGACGTGTACGCCTACTTCAACAACGACCCGGACGCCGCGGCGGTCGTCGACGCGGCGGTCTTCGCCCGTACGGCGCGGGCGGCGGGACTGGAGGTCACCCGCACCCCGCGGCTCCCCGCCCCCGCCTGACGGGGCGGGCCGGTCCCCCGGGCCGCGCCGGAGTCCGTTCCCGGGGCCGTTCCTGAGCCCGGTCCCAGGGCCGGCCGGTCCGCTCAGGTGCCGTAGGCCGCCCGGAGCGCGTCCCGGACCGCGGCGAGGGCGTCCTCCTCGCTGAGGCCGAGGCGCCGCGCCCGCTCGGCGTAGCCCTGCGCGGCCGTCGCCGCCTCCCGCTCGGCCGCCGATCCCGCGGCGGCGACGAGCGTGCCGTTGCGGCCCCGGGTCTCGATCACCCCGTCCGCCTCCAGGGCCCGGTAGGCCTTGGCCACCGTGTTCGCGGCGAGGCCGAGGGTCTGAGCCAGCCCGCGCACGGTCGGCAGGCGGTACCCCACGGGCAGCGCCCCGGACCGGGCCTGCTCGGAGATCTGCGCCCGTACCTGCTCGTAGGGCGGCGCTTGGTCGTCGATACGGATCTTCAGGCTCACGCCCCGATTGTCCCGCACCCAGTGCGCCCGGTCGAAAAGGAGAGGCGTCCGGTGCCCCGCCCCGCATAGCGTGCGCCTCCATGACCGTCATCGTGCGCGACCTGCGACCGGAGGTGCGAGCCGACGCCGAGGGGTTCTCCCGCGTCCGCCGCCTCGCCGTCCCCTTCATGCTGTCCACCCCCGACACCGTGCTGCACCACCTGCGGCACTCCCACCCCGACGCCCACTTCGGACAGCTCGTCGCCGAGGCGGACGGTGAGATCATCGGCACGACGCAGCTGAGCGTGGCCCACGACAGCCCCGAGCCCGGCCAGGGCTCCGCCAACGTCTACGTGCACCCGGACCGGACCGGGCGCGGCGCCGGGGCGCTGCTGCTGCGCACGGCCGAGGAGCGGCTGGCCTCCCTCGGCGTCCGGAAGGTCTTCAGCTGGGTGCCCGACGAACCGGGCAACCGCGCCTTCGCCGAACGGCACGGCTACCGCCCCAGCCGGTCCGCCCACTTCCTGCGCCTGGAGCTGGCGGGCGGCACCCTGCCTCCGCTCGCCGACCCTCCGCCCGGGGTGGAGCTGCGCACCGGCGCCGACTTCGCGGACGACCCGCGCCCGCTGTTCGCCCTGGACGCCGAGGTGTCCGTGGACGAGCCGAGCGACATCGCCTCGGAGTTCTCCGACTACCCGGCCTGGCTGGAGGAGACCTGGCGGCACCCGCTGCTCGACCTCGGCCTGACCACGGTCGCGGTGGCCGACGGCCGCCCCGTGGCCTTCACCGCCGCGCACACCGACGGGGAGGGCCGCTACGGCACCGCCATGACCGGCACCGCCCGCACCCACCGGGGGCGGGGCCTGGCCCGGCTGGTCAAGAACACGTCCCTGCACCGGGCCCGTGCCGCCGGGTGCACGGAGGCGTTCACCGGCAACGACGCGGGCAACGAGCCGATGATCGCCGTCAACAAGTGGTTCGGCTACGACATCTGCGCGACGGAGGTGCGGTATGTCCGCGAGCTCGGCTGACCCCGGCCCGGCCGGCCGGCTGGAGGTCGTCCTCGTCAAGGCGGGCCGGACGAAGATCCGCTACCCGGCGGAGCTGCTCCACGACGACGGCACCCGGATCACCGTGCGGGCGCCCTGGGCGGGCGACGGCGTGCGCGACTTCGGCTTCGTGCGCTTCGAACCCGGTGACGTCTTCACCGAGCACTTCTGGCGCGACCGCTGGTACGCGGTGAAGGAGGTGCGCACCTCGGGGGGCGTGCTGAAGGGCCACTACTGCGACGTCACCCGGCCCGCCGTGCGCTCCGGTGCCGAACTGGTCGTGGAGGACCTCGATCTGGACCTGTGGCGCTCCGCGGACGGCGGGGACGTGCTGCGGCTGGACGAGGACGAGTTCGCGCAGAGCGGCCTCGCGGCGGCGGACCCGGAGGCGGCCGCCGCGGCCACGCGGGCGCTGGACGAGCTGGAGTCGCTGGCCCGCCGCGCCGACGGCTTCGCCGGCCTGCTCGCGTGACGCCGTACCGCCGCCGTACCGGCGCCCGGGGCGGCCGGGGCCGTCAGTCCACCCGCGCGATGACCGCGTAGCGCTCGTCGTCCACCTCCCTGCCCCACAGGGCCGGGTCGTCCGACAGCGGCTCCAGGCGGACCCGGCCGGTGAGCGGGGCGAGGAGCGCGGTGAGCCGGCCGGCGGGTATGCCGGCCGGGGCGGCCATGCCCCAGACGCCCTCGACGAGGACCAGCCGGCCGCCGGGGCGCAGCAGTCCCCGCCAGTGCCGCAGGACCCTGCCCGGTTCCGGCAGCGTCCACAGCACGTGGCGGACCAGGACCACGTCGAAGCGCTGCTCCCCGACCGGCGGGGCCGCCGCGTCGCCCTGGAGGAACACCGCGTCGCGTCCGGCCAGTTTCTCCCTGGCCAGGCCCACCATGGCCGGGGACCGGTCCACTCCGGTCACCCGGTGCCCCTGCTCGGCGGCCAGCAGCGACAGGCTCCCCGTACCGCAGCCGAGGTCCAGGACGTCGCCCGGCCGGGCGGGGAGCCAGGCGCGCAGCCGGGCCGCCCAGGCGGCGCGGACCGCGGGGTCGCGCAGCCCGTGGTCGGGCTCGTCGTCGAAGGTGGGGGCCAGCTCGTCCCAGTCGGTACCTGTCGGGTCCGTCACGTCACCGTCGTCGGTCATGCGGTCCACAGTGACACCCGCCACTGACAGTCCGGGGGTGACCGGCGCCACAGACAGACCGGGACCGATGAGGAACTGTCGCCCGAAAGGTCTGCCCCCGTGAGACCGCGGAACCCGGCGGACCGGAGGAGGCAGTCATGCGCCGCACCACCGTGCAGAAGCCCCTGAGGAAGACCGGCACCCGCCGCACCGGCGAGGAGACCGACGAGCGCCCCGCCGGGCGTCCGGAGATCCGCAAGGACATCGCCCGGACCTGGTGGCCCGAGGACTGACCGGACGGATGTTCCCGGACCGTGTACCTGAGCGCAGCCTGAGCACTCCCTTAACGGGGCCATAAGGATCACCCCGGACCGCTTTCACCGGACGATTTACCGGTTCCGTGGGGCTAGCTTCTGAGCCGTCCCCCACGGGATCCCCTCCCCAAGTCCTGTGATCGTTCCGAGGAGTTGCTGCCCCATGCCCGCACGTCGCAAGGCCGCCGTCGCCGTCGTCGGTGTCGTCCCGCTCGCCCTGGCCGGGCTGTCCGCCGCCCCCGCGTCCGCGCACGGCTCGATGGGCGACCCGGTCAGCCGGGTCGCGCAGTGCTATGCCGAGGGCCCCGAGAGCCCCACGTCGGCGGCGTGCAAGGCCGCGGTCGCGGCCGGCGGCACGCAGGCGCTCTACGACTGGAACGGCATCCGCATCGGCGACGCGGGCGGGCGCCACCAGGAGTTCATCCCGGACGGCAAGCTGTGCAGCGCCGGCGACCCGGCGTTCAAGGGGCTCGACCTGGCCCGCGCCGACTGGCCCGCCACCAGCGTGAACAGCGGCTCGTACACCTTCAAGTACCGGGTGACGGCCCCGCACAAGGGCACCTTCAAGGTGTACATCACCAAGCCCGGCTACGACCCGTCCAAGCCGCTGGGCTGGGGCGACCTCGACCTGGCGAACCCGGTGGCGACGTCGACCGACCCGGCGGCGTCCGGCGGCTTCTACACCTTCTCCGGCACGCTCCCGGAGCGCTCCGGCAAGCAGCTGCTGTACGCGGTCTGGCAGCGCTCGGACAGCCCGGAGGCGTTCTACTCCTGCTCGGACGTCACGTTCGGCGGCAGCGGCGGTGCCGGCGAGGCGGGCGGCGGCGGGACCGGCGGGGAGTCCGCCGCGGACACGCCGAAGCAGGAGGCCGCCCCGGCGCCGGTCGCGTCCGCCCCCTCCGAGGAGCAGATCAAGGCCGCCGCCGAGAAGTCCACCGTCGAGAACCACGGCCACGGGGACGACGACCCGCACACCACGACCGACCCGACGCCCCCGGCGAAGGCGGAGGGTGCCGGCGCCGACGAGAGCGCCGGCAACCGGCCCAAGGCGGCCGGCGCCCCGGTGAACCTGGCGGAGACCGGCGGGGACAGCACCACCCCGTACCTGATGGTCGGCGGTGCGGCGGCGCTGGCGCTCGGTTCGGCGGCGCTGTTCGCATCCACCCGCCGGCGTGCGGCGGGCGCGCGGCACGGCCGCTGACCCGACGAGCGGGGGCCTGTCCGGCGGCTCAGGCCGGACAGGCCCCGGTGTGCTCGGCGCACCTGCACGTGTCAGCTGCACGTGTCAGCTGAACACGGAGGCACAGGTGGTCGGCCGGGCCCGGTCCGGGTCGAGGGCGCCGGCGACCGCGTGGAAGGCGATGCGGTCGATCAGCGCGATCGCCACGTGTTCGGACAGGTCGAGCGGACACAGGTCCTGGAGCAGGATGTTGCGCACGTTCGGCCCGCTCAGGAACTGGTTGCGGTACGGGGTGAGCACCTGGTCGTACCGGGTGGCGATGACCGTGTAGCGGACCCCGGGCACGGTGTCGCCGCCCGCGTTGAGCTTGGTGAGGAAGTCGGAGCCGACGACCTGGTCGGCGAGGGCGGGGGTGGCCGACTTCAGCAGGTCCGCCGCGCCGGGGAAGTACGGCAGCAGGTTGGCGATGCCGCTGAGGGTGGTGCCGTGGTTGTTGGGGGCGATCCCGACGAGGGCGTTCACCTCGGCGGCCCCGCCGAGGAACTTCAGGTAGTAGCGGGGCATCATGCCGCCCTGCGAGTGGCCCACGATGTCGACCTCGGCGGCGCCGGTGGCGGCCAGCACCTTGTCGACGAAAACGTCCAGCTGCTCGGCGGACTTCTCGACCGGGCCCAGCCCGTGGAAGAAGGGAACGCCGGGTAGCTGGCCGTAGTCGAGGGAGAAGACGCAGTAGCCGCGGTGCTTCAGGTAGGGCGCGAGGCCCAGCCAGTTGTCGACGGAGTTGCCGAGCGTGCCGTGCACGAGGACGACCGGGCGGGGGTGGGCGGTGGAGGGCCGGCAGGAGTAGTCGTTCCAGCCGCGGTCGGGTGCGGCGGCGGTCCGGGCGGCGGGGGCGGCGTGGGCGCTGGTGGCGGTGGGGACGGTGACGGCCGCGGCGGCCAGCAGCAACGCGGCCAGCGGTCTGAGCACTCGCTTCCAGGGCAGCATCGGGTGATCTCCTTGCGCTCAAGGGGAGGATGCGACGGCGTACGCCTGGTGATCCGGATCACGAGGATGCTGTTCACCCATCAAGTTACGGGCGAGTAGGAAAACCCGGAAGTTACGGGTCGGTAAAAACTATCGCCGTTCACCACCAAACCTCGGCGCCCACCTGATATGACGTCACAATCCCGCCCATATCAGGCAGCCAGCGTCCCCGGCATCACCGCGCGGGGACCGAACTTCGCCCGTGCGCGGTCCGCGACCTCCTCGATCCTGCGGACCTTCTCGTCCACCGGGTCGAAGGTGAGCTGGTGGGAGGCGTGTTCGGCCGCGTCGAGGCCCTCGGCGCGCAGGGCGATCGCCCGCACCCGGGCCCGCTGCAGACCGAGCGCCTCGTACAGGCCGTACGCCGTCCTGGTGAGCGCCGCCGAGTGCGCGGTCGGCTCGGGGAGGGTGCGGGTGCGGGTGGTGGCCGACCGGTCCGCGTAACGCACGGTGAGGGTGAGGCTGCGGCAGACCTTGTCCAGGGCGCGCAGCCGGGCGCCCAGTTCCCCGGCGGCGGAGAGCAGGGCGCGGCGGTGCCGGCCGGGGTCCAGTTCGTCGCGGGTGAAGGGGCGTTCGGTGGCCAGTGACCGAGAGACCGCGTTCGGCACGACCCGGCCGCGGTCGACGCCGTTCGCCTTCTCGTGCAGTTCGCGGCCGGCCCGGGCGCCCACCAGCCGCTGGAGCGTGGACAGCGGGGCGGCGGCCACCCGGCCGAGGGTGTCGAGGCCGTACTCGCACAGGGTGCGGGCGGTCTTCGTGCCGACCCCGGGCAGCGCGACGACGGGCCGCCCGGCGAGGAACTCGCGCACCTCGTCCTCGGCCACCGCGCGGGTCCGCCCCGGCCGGGCCTCCCGCAGGGCCATGCGGGCCGTCATCGGTCCGGATCCCGCGCCGATCACGCAGTCGACGCCGTGCAGGGCGAGGGCGCGGACCCGGATCACCGAGGCCAGTTCGACGGCGGTGCGGCCGAAGTACCGCTCGGCGCCGCGCAGATCGGCCAGCGCCGTGTCCGGCGGCAGGGCCTGCACGACGGGCGTGAACTCCTCCAGCAGACCGAGCAGGGCCGGCAGGGCGGCCTCGTCCGCCGACGGCAGCTGGAAACGTACGCAGAGAATGGTCATCCCGCACTCCCCGGGCTCTGGTGCCACAACTTCCTTCCCACCGCGGGCCCTTCACCCGCGGGACGCAGATCGGCCCAGGGGTGCATCTCGTACCCCGTGGGCATGCGGATCGTCCGGTCCTCCTTGTCCTGCCGGTTCTCTCCGTTCTCCCGGCCTTCTCTGTCCTCCATCGGGTCCCGGGCCGCGGAACCGGCGGGCGCCGGGCGGCCGTCCGAGCCGGCGAGCCGCCTGCGGGCCGGACCGCCGCCGTCGTCG
>NZ_JAAGMD010000265.1 GCF_010548465.1 Streptomyces sp. SID14436
AGGGCCGCCGCGGCGCGGGCGGTGCGCGGGTCGCCGAGGCGGGCCAGGGCGTGGGCGGCGGCGGCACAGCGCGGCGGGTCACGGTGGTTGAGGAGCAGCACCAGGGACTCGAAGGCGCGGCGGTCGCCGGCCAGGCCGAGCCGGAAGGCGGCCAGTTCGCGGGCCCACAGGGGCTGTCCGGGTGCGGTGAGGACGGCGGCGAGGGTGCCGGTGTCCTCCGTCTGCGCGAGGCGGTCGAAGTCCGCCGATCCGCCCGCCTCGGTCCGTAAGCGCTGCGTGAGCGTCCGCCACTCCTCGTCCATGTCCCCGAGCGTAGAGGCGAGTCGGGCCGCTCGGGACCTACATCACAAACCTGGGGGCTGGCGCGCTCGTTACCGGCCGGTTAAGCTCAGACGAGCGAGTTACCCACTCGCGACCCTCCTCGTGGCGGTTTGGTGACGCAGCCGCCGCGAGTCGCAGTCGGTTCGGTACGTCTCGTACCGCAGTACGGCCCGGCCCCGGGACAGGGCTGGCCGGATCCGCCGCAGGGCGGGGCGTGTGCACGCCCTCCCCGTACCGGCACCGGGCGTGTGCGCTCGAAAAGCCCGGACCACACCCGCACTCCGCACGCGAGCCCGGTGCGCCCCCTCGGCGCACCCGGGCGGCGTTTCCCGTCGTCACCCTCATTCCTGGAGTCCCGCGATGGCCGCTCCCCTGTCCCACACCCCCGTCTCCCCGCTCCGGACCGTCGCCGTCGTCGGCCTCGGCACGATGGGCACCGGTATCACCGAGGCCCTCGCCGCGGCCGGCCGCGAGGTCGTCGGCATCGACATCAGCGAGGTCCAGGCCGCCAAGTGCGTGGCCGCCCTGGAGGCCTCCACCGCCCGCGCCGTGCAGCGCGGCCGGCTGACCGAGCAGGAGCGCACCGCGCTGCTGGCCCGGGTGCGCGTCTCCACCGACCTGACGACCGCGGCCGACGCCGACCTGGTCGTCGAGGTGGTCCCCGAGTCGTACGAGGTCAAGCAGCAGGTGTTCCGTGAACTCGACGCCGTCGTGCGTCCGGAGGCGATCCTGGCGACCGGCACCAACGCCCTGTCCGTGACCCGGCTCGCCGCGGAATCGGCCCGTCCCGAGCGGGTGCTGGGGCTGCACTTCTTCAACCCCGCGCCGGCGATGAAGCTGGTGGAGGTGGTGTCCTCGGTGCTGACCGCCCCGGGCGCCGTCACCGCGGTGACCGACCTCGCCCTGGACCTGGGCAAGGAGCCCGTCGCGGTCGGCGACCGGCCCGGATTCGTCGCCGACGGGCTGCTGTTCGGGTACCTGAACCAGGCCGCCGCGATGTACGAGTCGAAGTACGCCTCCCGGGAGGACATCGACGCGGCGATGCGGCTCGGCTGCGGTCTGCCCATGGGGCCGCTGGCGCTGCTGGACCTGATCGGCATCGACACCGCGCGCACCGTCCTGGAGGCGATGTACGCCGAGTCCCAGGACCGGCTGCACGCGCCCTCCCCGATCCTCAAGCAGCTGAGCGAGGCGGGCCTGACGGGCCGCAAGGCGGGGCGCGGCTTCTACACCTACGACGCGCCGGACAGCGCCACCGTCGTGCCGGACGCGCTGACCCCGGGCGGCGACGGCACGGCCGGCGGCGGCCGGACCGTCCGCTCGGTGGGCGTGGCCGGGTCGGGCACGATGGCCTCCGGCATCGCCGAGGTGTTCGCCAAGGGCGGCTACGACGTGGTCCTCGCCGCGCGCAGCGAGGAGAAGGCGCAGGCCGCCAAGGCCCGCATCGGCAAGTCGCTGGCCCGCTCGGTCGACAAGGGCCGGATGACCGCCGAGGCCGCCGCGCAGACGCTGGAGCGGATCACCCCGACCGGCACCTACGACGACTTCGCGGACGTCGACCTGGCGCTGGAGGCCGTCGCCGAGGACCTGGAGGTCAAGCGGCAGCTGTTCGCCACGCTGGACAAGGTCTGCAAGCCGGGCGCGGTCCTCGCCACCACCACCTCCTCGCTGCCCGTCGTCGCCTGCGCACGCGCCACCTCGCGTCCGCAGGACGTGATCGGCATGCACTTCTTCAACCCCGCGCCGGCCATGAAGCTGGTCGAGGTGGTGCGCACCGTGCTGACCGCCGACGACGTGCACGCGACCGTGCGCGAGGTGTGCGGGACGATCCGCAAGCACGCCGTCGACTGCGGCGACCGGGCCGGGTTCATCGTGAACGCGCTGCTGTTCCCGTACCTGAACAACGCGATCAAGATGGTCGAGGAGCACTACGCCTCGCTCGACGACATCGACGCCGCCATGAAGCTGGGCGGCGGCTATCCGATGGGCCCCTTCGAGCTGCTGGACGTCGTCGGGCTGGACGTCTCGCTGGCCATCGAGAAGGTGCTGCACCGCGAGTTCCGCGACCCGGGCCTGGCCCCGGCCCCGCTGCTGGAGCACCTGGTGGCCGCGGGCTGCCTCGGCCGCAAGACCGGCCGTGGCTTCCGCGAATATGCCAAGCGCTGAGCATCGCCCCGGCGACTGGTTCGGGGCCGGGGCGGAATGGGGCGGGCTGCTCGACCCCGACCGGTTCCCTCCGTCCGGCAACGGCACGTCTCCCCCGCCCGGGAAGGGCGGGGGAGCCCCCGGTCACGCGCACCGAGCTGCGCACATGCAGTACGTTCGGGGCATGTCCCAGCCCGCCAAGTCCGTACGTACACCCGCCACGACCGAGGCGCCGGAGAGCGCCGCAGGGTCCCGTGCCGCCGCCCAGCGGCTGAAAATGCGCCGGGAGCTGGCGGCCGCCGCGATGGAACTCTTCGCGTCCAAGGGGTACGAGGCGACCACCGTCGACGAGATCGCGGCCGCGGCCGGGGTCGCGCGCCGCACCTTCTTCCGGCACTTCCGGTCCAAGGAGGAGGCGATCTTCCCGGACCACGACGACACCCTGGTCCGCGCCGAGGCGGTGCTCAACGCGGCACCGGCGCACGAGCATCCGCTCGACACGGTGTGCCGCGGCATCAAAGAGGTCATGAAGATGTACGCGGCGCACCCGGAGATCTCGGTCGCCCGCTACAAGCTCACCCGCGAGGTGCCCACCCTGCGCGAGGCGGAGATCGCCTCGGTGGCCCGCTACGAGCGGCTGTTCACCCGCTATCTGCTCGGCCACTTCGACGAGCACGCGCACCACGACGCGAGCAACGACGACCCGCTGCTGGCGGAGGTGGCGGCGTCCGCCGTGGTCACCGCGCACAACCACGTGCTGCGGCGCTGGCTGCGGGCGGGCGGCCAGGGCGACGTCGAGGCCCAGCTGGACCACGCCTTCGCCATCGTCCGCAAGACCTTCGGCAGCGGCATCGTGGCGGGCCGCAGCCGCACCTCCGGGCCGTCGCGGCCGGCGGTTCCGGCGGACGGGCAGGGTGAGGTGCTGGTGACGGTCACCCGGACCGACGCCCCGCTGGACGAGGTGATGCGCACCATCGAGCAGGCCCTCAAGGAGCGCTGAGGACCGCTCGCCCGCTGTGATGACGGCCACCCGACCGGGTGGCCGTTTTGGCATGTCAGGGGCCCTTTTCTGGCGCCTCGCGGACCCCGTTCGATCGATCATCGCTCATTTGTCACGTAAAGATTTCATCTGAGACCAAGTTCTGGCACGCAGTGCCTTGCCGGATGACACGGCGTGCCATACGTTGAAGGAAGTCCGGGCGGCCGGCGCGCAGAGACAGATCGTGCGCCGGCTGTCCCAGCAAGCCGGAGCCCCCGGCCTGCCCGCCCGGACGCCTGCGTCACAGGCACCTCCCGCGCCACCAGCGCTGCCGAAGCACCACCGCCGAACCGACGGCACCCCCGCAACCCCTCAGCAGCACACCGACGTAACCCTCAGCGCCCCTCCCTCAGGGCGCTCACCGCCGGAGGCAACACCGTGACCGTCAAGGACATCCTGGCCGCGATCCAGTCGCCCGACTCCACGTCGGAGGACTTCGCCGCCCTGCCGCTCCCCGAGTCGTACCGCGCGATCACCGTGCACAAGGACGAGACGGAGATGTTCGCCGGCCTCGAGACCCGTGACAAGGACCCGCGCAAGTCGCTCCACCTCGACGACGTGCCGCTGCCCGAACTCGGCCCCGGCGAGGCCCTGGTGGCCGTCATGGCCTCCTCGGTCAACTACAACTCCGTGTGGACCTCGATCTTCGAGCCGCTGCCCACCTTCGGCTTCCTGGAGCGCTACGGCAGGCTCAGCGAGCTCACCAGGCGCCACGACCTGCCGTACCACATCATCGGTTCCGACCTCGCCGGCGTCGTGCTGCGCACGGGCCCCGGCGTCAACGCCTGGCGCCCCGGTGACGAGGTCGTCGCCCACTGCCTGTCCGTCGAACTGGAGTCGTCCGACGGCCACAACGACACGATGCTCGACCCCGAGCAGCGCATCTGGGGCTTCGAGACCAACTTCGGCGGCCTCGCCGAGATCGCGCTGGTGAAGTCCAACCAGCTGATGCCCAAGCCGGACCACCTCACCTGGGAGGAGGCCGCCGCCCCCGGCCTGGTCAACTCCACCGCCTACCGGCAGCTGGTGTCCCGCAACGGCGCCGGCATGAAGCAGGGCGACAACGTCCTCATCTGGGGCGCCAGCGGCGGACTCGGCTCCTACGCCACGCAGTTCGCGCTGGCCGGCGGCGCCAACCCGATCTGTGTCGTCTCCAGCGACCAGAAGGCCGACATCTGCCGGAAGATGGGCGCCGAGGCGATCATCGACCGCAACGCCGAGGGCTACAGGTTCTGGAAGGACGAGAACACCCAGGACCCCAAGGAGTGGAAGCGCTTCGGCAAGCGCATCCGCGAACTCACCGGCGGCGAGGACATCGACATCGTCTTCGAGCACCCCGGCCGCGAGACCTTCGGCGCCTCCGTGTTCGTCACCCGCAAGGGCGGCACCATCACCAC
Organism: Streptomyces sp. SID14436; assembly: GCF_010548465.1. Classification (GTDB taxonomy): domain Bacteria; phylum Actinomycetota; class Actinomycetes; order Streptomycetales; family Streptomycetaceae; genus Streptomyces. The sequence continues at coordinate 4,903 of NZ_JAAGMD010000265.1, forward strand.
CTGCGCCTCCACCTCGGGCTACATGCACGAGTACGACAACCGCTACCTGTGGATGTCGCTGAAGCGCATCATCGGCTCGCACTTCGCCAACTACCGCGAGGCGTGGGAGGCCAACCGACTCATCGCCAAGGGCAAGATCCACCCCACCCTGTCGAAGACCTACTCCCTGGAGGACACCGGGCAGGCCGCCTACGACGTCCACCGCAACCTGCACCAGGGCAAGGTCGGCGTGCTGTGCATGGCGCCCGAGGAGGGCCTGGGCGTGCGCGACCACGCCAAGCGCGCCCAGCACATCGACGCCATCAACCGCTTCCGGAACATCTGAGGTCGGACATGACAGAGCGTCAGGCGCCGCAGGCGCCCAGGGAACGGGACCGGCCGTGGCTCATGCGGACGTACGCCGGCCACTCCACCGCCGAGGCGTCCAACGAGCTGTACCGGCGCAACCTCGCCAAGGGGCAGACGGGTCTGTCGGTCGCCTTCGACCTGCCGACCCAGACCGGCTACGACCCCGACCACGTCCTCGCCCGCGGCGAGGTCGGCCGGGTCGGGGTGCCGGTCTCCCACCTCGGTGACATGCGCCGGCTGTTCCAGGACATCCCCCTGGAGCAGATGAACACCTCGATGACGATCAACGCCACCGCCATGTGGCTGCTGGCGCTCTACCAGGTCGTCGCCGAGGAGCAGGGCGCGGACATCACCAAGCTCCAGGGCACGACGCAGAACGACATCGTCAAGGAGTACCTGTCCCGCGGCACCCACGTGTTCCCGCCCGGGCCGAGCCTGCGCCTGACGACGGACATGATCGCGTACACGGTCTCCCACATCCCGAAGTGGAACCCGATCAACATCTGCAGCTACCACCTGCAGGAGGCCGGGGCCACGCCGGTGCAGGAGATCGCGTACGCGATGTCCACCGCCGTCGCCGTGCTCGACGCGGTGCGCGACAGCGGCCAGGTGCCGCAGGAACGCATGGGCGACGTGGTCGGCCGCATCTCCTTCTTCGTCAACGCGGGCGTCCGCTTCGTCGAGGAGATGTGCAAGATGCGCGCCTTCGGCCGCATCTGGGACCAGGTCACCCGCGAGCGGTACGGCATCGAGAACCCCAAGCACCGCCGCTTCCGCTACGGCGTGCAGGTCAACTCCCTCGGGCTGACCGAGGCGCAGCCGGAGAACAACGTCCAGCGGATCGTGCTGGAGATGCTGGCCGTCACCCTCTCCAAGGACGCCCGCGCCCGCGCCGTGCAGCTGCCCGCCTGGAACGAGGCGCTGGGCCTGCCCCGCCCCTGGGACCAGCAGTGGTCGCTGCGCATCCAGCAGGTCCTCGCCTACGAGAGCGACCTGCTGGAGTACGACGACATCTTCGAGGGCTCGAAGGTGGTCGAGGCGAAGGTCGCGCAGCTGGTCGAGGACTCCCTCGCCGAGATGGAGCGCATCGAGGAGATGGGCGGCGCGATGGCCGCCGTCGAGTCCGGCTACCTCAAGTCGCAGCTCGTCGCCTCGCACGCCGCGCGCCGCGCCCGGATCGAGTCCGGCGAGGAGAAGATCGTCGGTGTGAACGCCTTCGAGGGCACCGAGCCCAACCCGCTGACCGCCGACCTGGACACCGCGATCCAGACGGTCGACCCGGCGGTCGAGGCCCGGGTCGTCACCGCCCTCCAGGAGTGGCGGGACACCCGCTACCAGCCGCCGTTCAACCACCCGCGCCCCTGCAAGGCGCTGGAGCGGCTGAAGGAGGCCGCGAAGGGCACCGACAACCTCATGGAGGCCACCCTGGAGTGCGCCCGGGCCGGCGTGACCACCGGCGAGTGGGCCGGGGCCCTGCGCGAGGTGTTCGGCGAGTTCCGCGCGCCGACCGGCGTGTCGTCCGCGCCGCTCGCGGTGACCGCCGAGGAGGGCACCGCGCTCGGCCGGGTGCGCCGCAAGGTGGAGCTGACGGCCCAGGACCTCGGCGTCGGCAAGCTGCGCTTCCTGGTCGGCAAGCCGGGCCTGGACGGTCACTCCAACGGCGCCGAGCAGATCGCCGTGCGGGCCCGCGACGCCGGGTTCGAGGTGGTCTACCAGGGCATCCGGCTCACCCCGGAGCAGATCGTGGACGCCGCCCTCGCGGAGGACGTGCACGCCGTCGGCCTGTCCATCCTCTCCGGCTCGCACGCCCAGCTGGTGCCGGACGTGCTGGAGCGCCTCCATGTGGCCGGTGCCACAGATATACCGGTGATCGCCGGTGGCATCATCCCCACCGGAGACGCCGAGGCGCTGCGGGCCGCGGGAGTGGCCGCGGTCTTCACCCCGAAGGACTTCGACATCACCGGGATCATCGGCCGCATCGTCGACGAGATCCGCACAGCGAACAAGCTCGACCCCCTGGAGGTCCCCGCATGACCAGCCCCGCTCCCCAGGTCAACCGTCTGCGCCCCCGGCGCTCCTGTCTGGCGGTGCCGGGTTCCAACCCGCGCTTCCTGGAGAAGGCCCAGGGCCTCCCCGCCGACCAGGTCTTCCTCGACCTGGAGGACGCGTGCGCGCCGCTGGCCAAGCCCGAGGCGCGGCACACCATCGTGAAGTTCCTCAACGAGGGCGACTGGACCGGCAAGACGCGCGTGGTCCGGGTCAACGACTGGACCACCGAGTGGACCTACCGCGACGTGGTGACCGTGGTCGAGGGCGCCGGCCCGAACCTCGACTGCATCATGCTGCCGAAGGTGCAGGACGCGCAGCAGGTCGTCGCCCTGGACCTGCTGCTGACGCAGATCGAGAAGACGATGGGCTTCGAGGTCGGCCGGATCGGCATCGAGGCGCAGATCGAGAACGCGCAGGGCCTGAACAACGTCAACGACATCGCGCAGGCCTCCCCGCGCGTCGAGACCATCATCTTCGGCCCGGCCGACTTCATGGCGTCCATCAACATGAAGTCGCTGGTCGTGGGCGAGCAGCCGCCCGGCTACCCGGCGGACGCCTACCACTACATCCTGATGAAGATCCTGATGGCCGCCCGCGCCAACAACCTCCAGGCGATCGACGGCCCCTACCTGCAGATCCGCAACGTCGACGGCTTCCGCGCGGTCGCCGACCGGGCCGCCGCCCTCGGCTTCGACGGCAAGTGGGTGCTGCACCCGGGCCAGGTGGACGCGGCCAACGAGGTGTTCTCCCCCTCGCAGGAGGACTTCGACCACGCCGAGCTGATCCTGGACGCGTACGACTACTACACCTCCGAGGCGGGCGGCAAGAAGGGCTCCGCGATGCTCGGCGACGAGATGATCGACGAGGCCAGCCGCAAGATGGCCCTGGTCATCTCCGGCAAGGGGCGCGCCGCCGGCATGCAGCGCACCAGCAAGTTCGAGATCCCGGAGGGCTGAGCGCCATGCAGTTCGGACGCACCTACGAGGAGTTCGAGGTCGGGGCGACGTACAAGCACTGGCCCGGCAAGACGGTCACCGAGTACGACGACCACCTGTTCTGCCTCCTCACGATGAACCACCACCCCCTCCACATGGACACCAACTATGCGGAGAAGACGACGGACTTCGGCAAGAACGTCGTCGTCGGGAACTACATCTACTCCCTGCTGCTCGGCATGTCGGTGCCGGACATCTCCGGCAAGGCCATCGCCAACCTGGAGATCGAGTCCCTGCGGCACGTGGCGCCGACCTTCCACGGGGACACCGTCTACGGCCAGACGACCGTGCTCGACAAGTGGCCGTCGAAGTCGAAGGACGACCGCGGGATCGTGTACGTCGAGACCAAGGGCTACAAGCAGGACGGCACGCTGGTCTGCGTGTTCCGCCGCAAGGTGATGGTGCCGACCGAGACGTACATCAAGGAGCGCGGCGGCGAGCAGCCCGGCCGCCCGGAACTCAGGGAGCAGGAGAAGTAGGCCATGGCCCGTCTCGCCCAGACCGCCGGTCTGACCGACGTCCAGCAGGAGATCCTCACCACCGTCCGCGACTTCGTGGACAAGGAGATCATCCCGGTCGCCACCGAGCTGGAGCACCGCGACGAGTATCCGCAGCAGATCGTCGACGGGCTCAAGGAATTGGGTCTGTTCGGTCTGATGATCCCCGAGGAGTACGGGGGTCTGGGCGAGTCGCTCCTCACCTACGCGCTGTGCGTGGAGGAGATCGCCCGCGGCTGGATGTCGGTGTCCGGCATCATCAACACCCACTTCATCGTGGCGTACATGCTCAAGCAGCACGGCACGCAGGAGCAGAAGGACCACTTCCTACCCCGGATGGCGGCCGGCGACATCCGCGGCGCGTTCTCCATGTCCGAGCCGGGCCTCGGCTCGGACGTGTCGGCGATCACCTCCAAGGCGGTGAAGGACGGCGAGGAGTACGTCCTGAACGGCCAGAAGATGTGGCTGACGAACGGCGGAACCTCGTCGCTGGTGGCCGTTCTGGTCCGGAGTGACGAAGGACACCCCGAGGGCACGGCGCCCCACAGGTCGATGACCACGTTCCTGGTCGAGAAGGAGCCGGGCTTCGGTGAGGTGCGTCCCGGCCTCACCATCCCGGGCAAGATCGACAAGATGGGCTACAAGGGCGTCGACACGACCGAGCTCATCATGGACGGCCTGCGGGTTCCCGCCGATCGGGTGCTCGGCGGCGTCACCGGCCGAGGTTTTTACCAAATGATGGACGGGGTCGAGGTCGGCCGCGTCAACGTCGCCGCGCGTGGCTGCGGCGTCGCTCAGCGTGCCTTCGAGCTGGGCGTCCAGTACGCCCAGCAGCGTCACACTTTCGGCAAGCCGATCGCCCAGCACCAGGCCATCCAGTTCAAGCTGGCCGAGATGGCTACCAAGGTGGAGGCGGCGCATGCGATGATGGTGAACGCAGCGCGCAAAAAGGACTCCGGGGAACGAAACGACCTTGAAGCAGGGATGGCGAAGTACCTCGCCTCCGAGTACTGCAAGGAGGTCGTGGAGGACGCCTTCCGGATCCACGGCGGCTACGGCTTCTCCAAGGAGTACGAGATCGAGCGCCTCTACCGGGAGGCCCCGATGCTGCTGATCGGTGAGGGTACGGCCGAGATCCAGAAAATGATCATCGGCCGGCGACTGCTCGAAGAGTATCGATTCCAGGGCTGACTTGTCCGGATACGGGGTGTTTTCTTGGAAAACAGGATCACACCCCGTCAGCACTCCTCGCGCGTCGACTCGGTTGCCTGGCTTACCCAGTTGCCGCCGGGAGCCGCTACGATCGCCGGAAAGCCGCCGTCCCCCGTCAGTGCGCGGCACGATCCGCTACGAAGGTCATCCATGCCCCACAGCCAAACCTCTGCACCTCGCGACAGCCTCACCGGCGTACGCCTCGCGCGCGGAGCCTCGCCGTGGCTTCTGCCGACCGTGGCCACCGCAGCCGTCAGTCTGCTGCGTGCCCGCCGCTCGGGTGCCGCAAAGGCCGTCGCCGTCCCCGCCACCGCCCTGGCGGCGGGGATGCTGTGGTTCTTCCGCGACCCCGAGCGCGAGATCACCCGCGGCCGGGTCATCTCGCCCGCCGACGGAGTGGTGCAGAGCATCATGCCGTGGAAGGACGGCCGCACCCGTGTCGCGATCTTCATGAGCCCGCTCAACGTCCACGTCAACCGCGCGCCGCTGGACGGCACCGTGACGTCCGTCGAGCACGTCCCCGGTGGTTTCGTTCCCGCCTTCAACAAGGAGAGCGAGAACAACGAGCGGGTGGTCTGGCACTTCGACACCGAGCTCGGTGACATCGAGATGATCCAGATCGCCGGCGCCGTCGCCCGCCGCATCGTCCCCTACGTGCCCCAGGGCACCAAGGTCGAGCAGGGCGACCGGATCGGTCTCATCCGCTTCGGCTCGCGTGTCGACCTCTACCTGCCGGAGGGCGTGGAGGTCGCGGTCGAGGTCGGTCAGAAGACCGTGGCTGGGGTGACTCGCATTGACCGTGATTGATCCCGACACACAGGCCGGGTGGGTGCCCGAGGCCGACCAGGACGAGGACGAGGAGGAGATGCCGCTCTCGCTCCGCCTGTCGATAGCGGACACCCTCACCCTGGGCAACGCCACCTGTGGCTTCATGGCGGTGTACTTCACCACCACCGGCATCCTGATCCCGCACCTCACGGGCAGTCAGGAGACGGGCATGGCCCGCCACAGCGCGGCCACCGCCGTCATCCTGATGCTGTGCGCGGCGGTCTTCGACCTCTTCGACGGCCTGGTCGCGCGCAAGCTGCGCTCCTCGCCGATGGGCGCGGAGCTGGACAACCTCTCCGACCTCATCAGCTTCGGCCTCGCGCCGGCGTACTTCGTCCTCGTCTACGGCATGGTCGCCGACGACGCGCACCAGAGAGTGGCCGCGGTCGGGGCGATCGTGGTGCTGCTGGCGGTGGTGCTGCGGCTCGCCAGGTTCTCCTGCGTCACCGTCAAGGACGGCACCTTCCAGGGCATGCCCTCGCCGTTCGGCGCACTGACCGTCGTCTCGATCGTGCTCCTCGAGCTGCCGTTCGTGGCGACGCTGCTGGCGATCCTGGGCACCGCCTGGCTGATGGTGAGCCGGGTCGAGTACCCGAAGCCGCGCGGGCGCCTCGCCGTGGCCATGCTGTCGTGGATCGTCCTGTCCATGGGCCTGCTCGCGGCATGGGCGTTCGACGCGCCCAGCGGCCAGCTGCTGCTCCAGACGGGGTGCGCGCTGCAGCTGGTGATGGGCGCGGTCATCCCGCTGTTCGCCACGGCACGCCGGGTGAACAACTTCCGCGACAACCGGCGGGAGGCGCGGGCGGCGCAGATGCCGTAGCGCTGCGCTCGGCTGGAGCGGCCGGCCTGGCTTGGCCGGTATGGCTGTGTGGGCCCCCGGACCCTTTGGGTTCCGGGGGCCCTTTGCTGTACGGCTGCGCCCGGCCGCGGGGGCGGTCCGCCGGGGCGGTGCTTTGGCGGTGCTGGTGATGCTGGTGGTGCTGTGCTTGCTGCGGGCTCGGGGCGGGGGCTTTGCTGCCGGTCGGGGCGGGTGGCGGGTGGCGGTTGGGCAGGGGCCCGGAGGCCCGGCCCGCCCGGGTGCCGGGGCCGGGGACCCAAGCACCGAGCCGGTTTGGCCCCGGCCCCCGGAGCGCTCGGGTTCGGGGCTCTTGGCTGTGCCTGAGCCGCCGGGAGGTCCTTGGACGGTCCTGGTGAACGCGGGCCGGGCGCCGTGCTGCCGAGCGAGTCGGGCGGCGGGTGGACAAGGACTCCACGAGACCCGGGCGCCCAAGGGCCGGATCGGGTTGGCCCCGGCGCCTCCCGGCCCTCTCGGAATGGGGCCCATCGCTGGCGCCTGAGCCCGCCAGGAAGTCTCCGGACAGTCCCGGCGAGTTCGGGCCGGGCGCCCTGCTGCCGACCGAGACGGGCGGCGGGTGGGCAAGGGCCCCACGGGACCGGAGGTCCGGGGGCCAGTCTCGCCCCCGGAGCGGCTCAGGTCAGGAAATCGCGGGCGATGCGCGCCGCCGTGCGTTCCAGGATGGGGCCCGCCTCGGCGATGCACCGGGTGACGTCCGGTTCGAGGTCCGTCAGGGCGTACGCCCGCCGGATGCCGGCCCGTCCGAGCTCCTCCGGGGGCAGGGCCAGCCGGCCGCACACCGCCACGACCTCCTTGCCGGCCGCGCGGGCCGCCGCGGCGACGCCCGCCGGGGCCTTGCCGTGCAGGGTCTGCGGGTCCAGCGACCCCTCCCCCGTGATCACCAGGTCGGCCCGCTCCAGCGCGGGCGCGAAGCCGAGGACGTCGAGCATGACCTCGATGCCGGGCCGGAACCCGGCGCCGAGGAGCAGCGCTCCGTAGCCGATGCCGCCCGCGGCGCCCGCGCCCGGAGAGGCGGCGTACGCGGCGGCGCGCGGGCCGACGGCCTCCTCCACGATCTTCGCGAAGTGTGCGAGGGCCACGTCGAGGCGCTCCACGTCCTCCGCGGAGGCGCCCTTCTGCGGCCCGTAGACCGCGGGGGCGCCCTTCGGCCCGGTCAGCGGGTTGTCGACGTCGCTGGCGAGGACCAGCTCGACCTCGCCGAGCCGCGGGTCGAGCCCGGACAGGTCGGCCGAGGCCAGCTCGGCGAGCCCGCCGCCGCCCGGCGCCACCGGCTCGCCGTCGGCCTTGAGGAAGCGTGCGCCGAGCGCGGCCAGCATCCCCGCCCCGCCGTCGGTGGTGGCGCTGCCGCCCACCCCGAACACGATGCTGCGCGCGCCGGCGTCGAGCGCGGCCCGCAGCAGTTCGCCGGAGCCGTACGTCGACGCGGTGAGCGGTGCGAAGGTGTCCTGCGGGAGCCGCTGGAGTCCGCTGGCCTCCGCCATCTCCACGACGGCGGTGTCGCCGCGCAATGCGAAGGCCGCGGTCACGGGGTCGCCGAGCGGCCCCTGGACCCGTACCTCCCGCCGGTCGAACCCGGCGGCGACCGCCGCGGCCACGGTGCCGTCGCCGCCGTCCGCGACCGGGAGCGCCTCGACCTCCAGGCCCGGCACGATGCCGCGCAGCCCGGCCGTCACCCGGTCGGCGACCTCCACGGCCGTCAGCGAGCCCTTGAACTTGTCCGCGGCGACGAGCACCCGCTGCACCGGCTGAGCCGGTCGGGTTCCTCCTGCTGCAGTGTCCGCCACTAGCCATCCCCTCGCTCTCCGGGTCCCGCACACCGGTGCGGGACCAGTCGCGCCGTTGCGACCTTAACCGGCGGGTGTGTCCCCCGTCATGCGCTGCCCAGCCGGTGGAACGGCCACGGCCCGCGTGGTGACGGGAGCGGGCGGAGCGGGATTCGGGTAGACCGGACCCATGACCGCAGTGGGCACGGACGTGGGCACGGACTCGGGGCTGGCCGATCGCATTCTCGGGGGCTGGCTGGGCCGGATCGCGGGCAACATGCTCGGCAAACCGGTCGAGCAGGGCGAGGTGTGGACGCGGGACCGCATCGACCGGTACCTGCGGTCGGCGGACGCGCTGCCGCTGACCGACTACCTGCCCGAGCCGCCCGGCGAGAGCGAGGCCGCCCTGCTGCGGCCGGAGTGGCGGGCCTGCGTGCGCGGCCGGGTGCACGGCAGCTGCCGCGACGACGACGTCGACTACTCGATCCTCGGCCTGCACCTGCTGGAGACCCACGGCTTCGCCTTCACCACGGAGCAGGTCGGCGACCTGTGGCTGCTGCGGCTGCCCTACCTCCAGACGTTCACGGCGGAGCGGGCGGCGTACCGGAACCTGGCGAACGGGCTGAAGCCCCCGCTGACGGCCACGTACGACAACCCGTACCAGGAGTGGATCGGCGCCCTCATCCGCGCCGACATCCACGGCTGGACCTCCCCCGGCGCCCCACGTCGCGCCGCCGCACTGGCCCGCCGGGACGCGGTGCTCTCGCACACCGGAAACGGGGTGTACGGCGCGATGTGGGCGGCGGCGCTGATCGCGGCGGCGTTCACGGCGGAGACGGTGCGCGAGGCGGTGGAGGCGTCGCTGGCCGTGATCCCGGCGAGCAGCCGCCTGGCCCGCACGGTGCGCCGCGTGGCCTCCCTGCACGATACGGGCCTGGCCTGGGAGGACACCCTCGCCACGCTCGACAAGGAGACGGCCGGCCTCGGCTGGATCCACACGGTCCCCAACGCCGCCGTCCTCACCACCGGCCTGCTCTACGGCGACGGCGACTTCACCCGCACCCTCGCCCTCACCGTCCGCGGCGGCCTGGACACCGACTCCAACGGCGCGACGGCGGGCTCGGTGGCCGGCGTCCTGTGCGGCGCGGCAGCCGTACCCGAACAGTGGCGCACGCCCCTGGCGGACACGGTCCGCAGCGCGGTCTTCGGCTACGACGGCATCAGCATCACCGAACTGGCGGACCGCACGGCGCGGTTGGCCCGGGAGGCACGGGAAGCGGGCGGCTGAGCGGGGACGATGCCCACCGGCCGCCCCCCACCCCGTGCGCCCGGCGTGTGCGCCGCCCCGTGTCGGTCGGGGCCCCGCGCGTGCTGCCGTGCGCCGGGAGCGGGGCCTCCGGTTGTGCGGAATGCGGGCCGGCTGCCTGGTTACCCTTCCCGGCATGACCACCACGCAGGACGTCCAGGACTTCGCCGCCTACATCGCCTCCCTCCCCCGTGTCCTCGCCGGAGCCGGTGCGCTCTTCCGGGACGAGGCGGGGCGGGTGCTGCTCGTGGAGCCGAACTACCGGGAGGGCTGGGCGCTGCCCGGCGGCACGATCGAGTCCGACGACGGGGAGACGCCCCGGGAGGGCGCGCGGCGGGAGACGGCCGAGGAGATCGGACTGGACCGGGAGCTGGGGCGGCTGCTGGCCGTGGACTGGGTGCGGGGTGCGGGGCGGCCGCCGCTGGTGGCGTACCTGTACGACGGCGGGGTGCTCGGTGAGCGGGAGCTGGGGGCGATCCGGCTGCAGGAGGAGGAGCTGCTGTCCTGGCGGCTGGTGCCCCGCGCGGAGCTGACCTCCTACCTGCCGGGCGCGCTGGGCCGCCGGGTGCTGGCCGCGCTGGATGTCCTGGACGACGGCTCGGGCACCGCGGAGCTGGAGGACGGCCACCGGGTGCGGTGAGCGGGAGGGGCGGGCCGGCCTGCGGATATGCGGTGGCCCGAGCGGGGGCCCGCCGCCTACCCTCGGCCGCATGAGCAAGCCCCTCGTCGCGCTCCTCACCGGTGCCGGGATCAGCACCGACTCCGGCATCCCGGACTACCGCGGACCGAACGGTGTCTGGCGCCGCGACCCCGAGGCCGAGAAGCTGGTGACGTACGAGTACTACATGGGCGACCCGGACATCCGGCGCCGGTCCTGGCAGCTGCGCCGGGAGAACGGCGCGCTGACCGCCGAGCCGAACGCGGCGCACCGTGCCGTCGCCGGGCTGGAGCGGTCCGGGGCCGCGGCGGTGCGGGTGATCACGCAGAACGTGGACGGTCTGCACCAGCTCGCCGGGATGCCCGCCCGCAAGGTGCTGGAACTGCACGGCACCGTCCGCGAGGTGGTGTGCACCGACTGCTCCGTACGGGGTTCGATGGCCGACGTGCTGGCGCGGGTGGAGGCCGGCGAGCCGGATCCGCCGTGCGAGGTGTGCGGCGGGATCCTCAAGTCCGCGACCGTGATGTTCGGCGAGCCGCTCGACCCCGTCGTGCTGTCCGAGGCCCTCGCGATCGCCAAGGCCTGCTCGGTGTTCCTCGCCGTCGGCACCAGCCTCCAGGTCCAGCCCGCCGCCGGCCTCGCCGGCGTCGCGGCCGACCACGGGGCCCGGCTGGTCATCGTCAACGCGGAACCGACGCCGTACGACGAGATCGCCGACGAGGTCGTCCGCGAGCCCATCGGCACGGCGCTGCCGGCGCTGCTGCGCCGGATCGGCGCCGGGGGCGAGCCCCGCTGACACCGGCGGCAGCGGCCCCGCCGGTCAGAACAGGCCCGCGCCCCGTTCGAAGTCCAGCAAGCGCTGCTTGCGCTCCAGGCCGCCGCCGTAGCCGGTGAGGCTGCCGGAGGCGCCGATGACGCGGTGGCAGGGGATGACGATGCCGATGGGGTTGCGGCCGTTGGCGAGGCCGACGGCGCGGGACGCCTTGGGGCTGCCGAGGGCGTCGGCGAGCCGACCGTAGGAACGGGTCTCGCCGTAGGGGATGCGCCTCAGCTCGTCCCAGACGCGGCGCTGGAACGGGGTGCCGTGCGGGCGCAGCGGGAGGGTGAACTCCTTCAGCTCGCCCGCGAAGTACGCCGACAGCTGCTCCCGCGCCTCGGCGAAGGGGGCGTCGTCGCGGTCGCCGAAGGTCTCCTCGGCCGGGCGGTGGCGCTGCTCGGTCATGTAGAGGCCGCACAGGACGCCGTCGTCGTCGGCGACGAGGGTCAGCGGGCCGTAGGGGCTGTCGATCACGGTGTGCTGCTTCATGGGCTTTTATTCTCCAGTGCTGATGCCGGGCTCATACGGGCTTGTACCGGCTCATACGGCTCATACCGGGAGGATGTTGATCGGGTGGCTGTCCGTCGCCCACAGGTATTGGACCGCGTAGGCCCGCCAGGGCCGCCAGGCCGCCGCGCGGGCGGTGAGGGCGGCCGGTGTGGAGGGCAGGCCCAGGTCGCGGGCGGCGCGGCGGATGCCGAGGTCGGTGGGCAGGAAGGCGTCGGGGTCGCCGAGGGCGCGCATGGCGATGACGTCGGCGGTCCACGGGCCGAAGCCGGGGAGGGCGAGGAGCCGGGCGCGGGTCTCGGGCCAGTCGCTGTCCACGCCCAGGGGGAGGTCCCCGTCCGCGAGTGCGCTGACGAGGGTGGTCAGGGTCGTGCGGCGGGCGCGTGGCAGGGCCAGGGTGCCGGGGTCGAGCGCGGCCAGGGCGTCCGGTGTCGGGAAGAGGTGGGTGAGGCCGCCCTCGGGGTCGTGGACCGGTTCGCCGTGGGCGGTGACCAGACGGGCGGCGTGGGTGCGGGCGGCGGCCGTGGAGACCTGCTGGCCGAGGACGGCGCGGATCGCGAACTCCGCCGCGTCGACCGTGCGCGGCACCCTGCGGCCGGGGGCCTTGTCCACGAGGGGCGCGAGGACGGGGTCCGTGCGCAGGTGGCCGTCGACGGCGACAGGGTCGGCGTCCAGGTCGAGCAGGCGGCGGCAGCGGCTGATGGCGACGGGCAGGTCGCGCAGGTCGCTGAGGGTGAGCCGGCAGGCGATGTGGCCGGGGCGCGGGGCGAGGGCGACGATGCCGTGCCCGTACGGCAGGCGCAGGGTGCGGCGATAGGCGCCGATGGGGGCACCTCCCACGCCCTCAAGGCTGTGGGGGATCCATTCCTCCACGCCCGGTACGGCGGTCGCCGCGAGGTGGCCGAAGAGGTTGTCGGGGTTGAGCGGGGTCCGGAACGGCAGCCGCAGGGACAGCGCGCCGGCGGTGTGGTGGTCGTCCTCGCGGGGCGCCCGGGCGCGCAGTCCGCTCGGGGAGAGCGCGAAGACCTCGCGCACCGTGTCGTTGAAGGTGCGCACGGACGAGAACCCGGCGGCGAAGGCGATCTCCGCCATCGGCAGCGCCGTGGTCTCGATGAGCAGGCGGGCGGTCTGGGCGCGCTGGGCACGGGCGAGCGCCAGGGGGCCCGCGCCGAGTTCGGCGAGCAGTTGGCGTTCGACCTGCCGGGTGCTGTAGCCGAGCCGGGCGGCGAGCCCGGGCACGCCCTCGCGGTCCACCACGCCGTCGGTGATCAGCCGCATGGCGCGGGCGACCGCGTCGGCCCGGTGGTTCCACTCCGGGGAGCCGGGGCTGGTGTCGGGCCGGCAGCGTTTGCAGGCGCGGAAGCCTGCCTGCTGGCAGGCCGCCGCGCTGGGGTGGAAGACCATGTTCTCGGCCTTCGGCGGCACCACCGGGCAGCTGGGCCGGCAGTAGATGCCGGTGGTCAGGACGGCGGTGTAGAACCAGCCGTCGAACCGCGCGTCCTTGGACCGCACGGCGCGCACGCAGCGCTCGGTGTCGGTGTGCATGCCCTTCTGCATGCCTCAAGGATCCGGCATCGGCCGTCCCGGTTCCGGCGGAAATCCGACATGGACCTCCCCGGTGCTGCGACTCACCGGATCGCGCGCCGGGCCCGTTGCGTCGGGGCGTCCGGCCGGCCCCGGGCGCGGGCGTCCGGGGCCGCCCGCGCCCGGCACAGCAGCGTCAGTCGATGCGCGCGCAGAGGTCGTCGGTGGTTGCGTGGAGGAGGCGGACGTCCTTGTGGCCGGAGGCGCTGATGTCCATCGTGTACACCCCGTCGACGATGTAGAGGCCACGCGGCAGGCTGCCCTCCGCCACGCCGACCAGCACCGGGCCGGCGACGGTCCAGAACTGGGAGCCGTCGCGCCGGAGTTCGACCAGGGCGGAGCCGCTCGCGTCGGCGTCGTGGTGGGCGCCGGTCTCCGTGTTGGTGACGCGTACGACCAGGTCGCCCTTGTACGCGATCCGCCGGGGCGAACCGTCGGGGTAGGTGCTCAGCACGCGCTGCACGACCTCGTCGACGACCGGCTCGCCGTGGACGGGGAAGTCGCAGCGTGCGCCGGCGGCCACGTCCCAGGGGGCGGAGGGCGCCGGTTCCCAGCCCGGTCCCGTCCCGGCGCTCGCCGGGGTCGCGCCGAGGAGTACGGCGGTCAGCGCCAGCGGGGCGAGAGCGGCTCGTCGCATGAGGTTCCTCCAGGGATTCGGGGCTCGAACGTGGTCCGTCGCAGTTTTCCCGCGGCCGCTGACCACGATCTGACCATTCGGCGTGCGCTGGCCGCTGCTAGGCTCCCGGCCCACCATGGAGTTTCAGCTGCTCGGTCCGTTCGCCGCCCGCCATGACGGACGGCTGGTGCAGCTCGGCAACCGCCGGCAGGAACGGTGCCTGCTGGGCGTGCTGTTGCTGCACGCGGGGCGTGCGGTCACGACGGAGCGCCTCATCGATCTGCTGTGGGAGGCGGGGTCGCCCGCGTCGGCGCGGGCCACCGTCCACACCTACGTGCGGCGGCTGCGGGCGTCGCTGGAGCCGTTCGGGATCTCCGTCGGGACCCGCCACGACGGGTACGTCGTGGAGCCCGGGCCGTACTCGGTCGACGCGCAGGAGTTCACCGCGCTCGCCGGGAAGGCGGCCGCGGCCACCGATCCGGCGGAGCGGCTCGGTCACTACGACGACGCCCTCGCGCTGTGGAAGGGCCCGCTGCTCGCCGACGTCGCCGACGACCGGCTGCGCGGCACCCTGGGGGTGCGGCTCACCGAGCTGCGGCTGTCCGCGGTGGAGCAGCGCGCGCAGGCCCAGCTCGACATGGGGCTGAACGACCGGGTGCTCGCGGACCTGCTCCCCGTGGTCGTGGAGCACCCGACCCGCGAGGCCCTGGTCGTCGCCGCGATGACCGCCCTGTACCGCGGGGGCCGCCAGGCCGAGGCGCTCCAGCTGTACGACCGCACGCGCCGCCTGCTGGCGGCGGAGCTCGGTGTCGAGCCGCAGCACGGTCTGCGCACCCTGCACGAGCGGATCCTGCGGGCCGACCCCCGGCTGGACCGGCCGCCCGGGCCCGTCTACGCGGTGCGCGTCGACGACCAGTGGCTGCCCTGGAGCACGGGCGGACACCCGGCCCTGGAGTTCTGCAACACCTACGCCGGCTGGGGCGGGGAGCGGCTGCCCGGGTCGGAGTGGCTGCGGGACTACGGCACGCTCGCCGTGTGGGCCGGGCACCTGGACCTCATCGGGGCACGGCAGGTCGCCGGGCTGCGCGAGCAGGCGGTGCGGCAGCCCGGGGAGGCCGCCGCCGTCCTCGACGAGGCCCGCCGCTTCCGCGCGGCTCTCCACGCCTGCCTGAAGGACCCGCAGGACGGCCGCGCCTTCACCGCGGTGGCCGGGGACGTGCAGGAGGCCGCCCGGTCCTCCGTCTTCGTCCGCGGCGAGGACGGGCTGGGGCGCTGGCAGCCGTCGCCGTCCTCCGGACTGCGCCTGCCGCTGCGCGCCGTCGCCCTCGCGGCGGGCGACCTGCTCGCCGACCCCCGCCGCTTCACCGTCCGCACCTGCCCCGGCCCGGACTGCGGCTGGCTGTTCCTCGACGAGAGCGGACGGCGGCGGTGGTGCAGCCTGGGGACGTGCGGGGCCCGCCGCAAGGCCGGGAGGCAGGGCTGAGAGGCAGGGCTGAGACGCCTACGACGCGTCGGTGTCCCCGCCGTCGTCCAGCTCAGTGAAGAGGGTCAGCTGGAGGTCGCCCGGGGCCTCCAGGCGGGAGTTGAGGGAGTTCCAGGGGGTGCGGGTCGGTTCGGCGATCACCTCGGCGCCGGCGGCGGCCAGTCGCGCCGTGGTGGCGGTGGAGTCGTCCACCTGGAAGGCGACCCGCAGGTGCCCGGCCACCCGTCGGCCGACCTCGACCTCGTCGATGAAGTCGGCCTGCCGCGGGTCGGCCAGCTCCAGGGTGGCCCGGCCCGCTTCGAGGATGGTGACCCGGCCGTCGGGCGAGTTGAACGCTTCGCGCTCGGTGAGGCCGAGGACGTCGCGGTAGAAGTGCAGGGCGGCGTCGTAGTCGGCCGCGGTGACCACCAACCGGAGTTCACGGACGGCGGGTTCGTCGGACATTCGGGCTCCTCGGAGATCGTCGTTACCCGGCCTCAACCCGCCCGCCGGACGGTTCATTCCGGTCGGCCGGCGTGCTCAGTCCAGCCGTGCGGCGAACGCCTCGTACGCGCGGTCGTCGAAGAGGGCGAAGGTGATCTCCTCGACCGCGGTCGACGCGGCCCGCACGGTGTCCACCGCGATGCGGGCGGCGTCGTCGAGCGGCCAGCCGTAGACGCCGGTGGAGATGGCGGGGAACGCCACGGTGCGGGCGCCGAGTTCGTCGGCGACGCGGAGCGCCTCCCGGTGGCAGGACGCCAGCAGTTGCGAGCGGTCCTCGTCCGGGCTGTACACGGGGCCGACGGTGTGGATGACCCAACGGGCGTCCAGCCGGCCCGCGGTGGTGGCGACGGCGCGGCCGGTGGGCAGGCCCTTGCCGTACCGGGAGGCGCGCAGGTCCCGGCACTCCGAGAGGATCTCCGGGCCGCCCCGGCGGTGGATCGCGCCGTCCACTCCCCCGCCGCCGAGCAGCGAGGAGTTGGCCGCGTTGACGATCGCTTCGACCCGCAGGCGGGTGATGTCGCCCTGGACGAGGGTGAGGGTGGCCCTCATGTCTGGCGGAGCCTCCTCCATACCGCCTTCGCCGCGTTGTGGCCCGACATGCCGTGCACGCCCGGGCCGGGCGGGGTGGCCGACGAGCAGAGGTAGACGGCGGGGTGCCGGGTCGCGTACGGGAACAGCGAGGGCTTCGGGCGCAGCAGCAGCCGGAGCCCGGAGGCGGCGCCGGTGCCGATGTCGCCGCCGACGTAGTTGGCGTTGCGGGCGGCGAGTTCGGGGGGTCCGGCGGTGGCGCGGGCGAGGACGCGGTCGCGGAACCCGGGGGCGTACCGCTCCAGTTGGCGTTCGATGGCGTCGGTGAGGTCGCCGGTCCAGCCGTGCGGCACGTGGCCGTAGGCCCAGAAGACGTGCCGGCCCTCGGGGGCGCGGGTGGGGTCGGCGACGCCGGGCTGGACGGTGATGAGGAACGGCGCGTCGGGGGCGCGGTCCTCGCGTGCGGCGGCGCGCAGCGCGGCGCCGATCTCGGCGGTGTCGGCGCCGATCTGGACGGTGCCGGCGGTGCGGGCCTCGGGGGCGGTCCACGGCACGGGGCCGTCCAGCGCGTAGTCGATCTTGAAGACGCCGGGTCCGTACCGGTAGCGCGCGTAGGCGGTGCCGAAGCCGGCGATGCGGGCCAGCGCGGTGGGCGAGGTGTCGAAGACGTAGGCGCGGGCCGGGGGCAGGTCGTCGAGGCGCTTGATCTCGTAGTCGGTGTGGATCAGGCCGCCGAGGTCCGTGAGGTACGCGGCGAGGGCGTCGGACAGGGACTGGGAGCCGCCGCGGGCGACGGGCCAGCCGCGGGCGTGCGCGGCGAGGGCGAAGACGAGGCCGACGGCGCTGGTGGCGACGCCGTCGAGGGGGGCCATCACGTGGGCGACGAGACCGGCGAAGAGGGTGCGGGCCCGCTCGTCGCGGAAGCGGCGCATCAGCCAGGTGGACGGGGGCAGGCCGGTGAGGCCGAAGCGGGCGAGGGTGACCGGGTCGCGGGGCAGGGCGGTCAGCGGCAGCGACATGAAGTCCCGGACGAGGGTGTCCCAGCGGGGCAGGAAGGGCGAGACCAGCCTGCGGTAGGTGCCGGCGTCGCGGGGGCCGAAGGAGGCGGCGGTCTCGGCGACCGAGCGGGACAGCACGGCGGCCGTGCCGTCGGGGAAGGGGTGTGCCATGGGCAGGTCGGGGTGCAGCCACCGCAGGCCGTAACGCTCCAGCGGGAGGGCCCGGAAGGCGGGCGAGTTGATGCCGAGGGGGTGTGCTGCGGAGCAGGGGTCGTGGCGGAAGCCGGGGAGAGTGAGTTCCTCGGTGCGCGCACCGCCGCCCACGGTCCCCTTCGCCTCGAACAGCGCGACGGAGAAGCCGCGCCGGGCCAGCTCCACGGCGGCGGTCAGGCCGTTCGGTCCCGCACCCACGACGACCGCATCGAGCATCGACGCCACCTTCGGACTCCTTCGTCAGCCGACGGCCAGGGGGATCAGCATAGGCGGCACCGCCCCCGCCCCACCTGCCGTGGGCGACGGGCAGTTGGGGCGGAACCCGGGGCGGGGCATCCGGCTGCCCGTGCGGCCGGGCAGGGCG
>NZ_JAAGMD010000294.1 GCF_010548465.1 Streptomyces sp. SID14436
CCGTAGGGCGGGACCCCGCCGGGGGGCGTGGCCCCGGGCGGGGTCGGGCCGGCGGCGGGCATGGAGACGACGGTGGGCTGGTCGTGCACGGACGGCGGCTGCGTCCCGGCGGGGCCGCCCGCGGCGGGCGGCGTCCCCGGTATGTGCTGCCCCGGTCCCGTCGACGCGCCCTTGTCGAGCGAGGTCCTGTGCTCCGGCGGAGCCCAGGGGTCGTTGCCGCCCGCCGGACTCCCGCCGGGCTGTGTCGCGTCCGTCATTCTGGGTTGTCCCCCCTGGTCGATCGTCCGGCCATGCTACGGCGCCGCCCGCCGGGGGCCGCCCGGGGGCCACCGGCGGCCGGCTGCCACCGCCTACGATGACCGGGAGTCACCGATCAGCCGATCACCCGCGCCCCGCCGCCCGTCGCGGACCGGGACGCCGTCCCCCGGGGAGGACCCCTTGACCGAGCACCTCGTCGAGCCGCGCGTGCCACGCGATCTGAAGGCCTTCATCGCGGGACTGCCCAAGGCGGAACTGCACGTGCACCACGTCGGCTCCGCCTCCCCGCGGATCGTCTCGGAACTGGCCGCCCGGCACCCGGACTCCAAGGTCCCCACCGACCCTCGGGCCCTGGCCGAGTACTTCACCTTCACCGACTTCGCCCACTTCATCGACGTGTACCTGTCGGTCGTGGACCTGGTCCGCACCCCCGAGGACGTGCGGCTGCTGACGTACGAGGTGGGCCGCGAGCTGGCCCGGCAGCAGGTGCGGTACGCCGAGCTGACCATCACCCCGTTCTCGTCCACCCGGCGCGGGATCGACGAGCGGGGCTTCATGGACGCCATCGAGGACGCCCGCAAGGCGGCCGAGAGCGAGTTCGGGACCGTGCTGCGCTGGTGCTTCGACATTCCCGGCGAGGCGGGTCTTCAGGCGGCCGAGGAGACCACCCGGCTCGCCACCGACGACCGGCTGCGCCCGGAGGGCCTGGTGTCCTTCGGTCTCGGCGGCCCGGAGATCGGCGTGCCCCGCCCGCAGTTCAAGCCGTACTTCGACCGCGCCCGCGCCGCCGGTCTGCGCTCGGTGCCGCACGCCGGCGAGACCACCGGCCCCCAGACGGTGTGGGACGCCCTGAACGACCTGGGGGCCGAGCGCATCGGGCACGGCACCAGCGCCGCCCAGGACCCGGAGCTGCTGCGCCACCTGGCCGAGCGGCGCATCGCGCTGGAGGTCTGCCCCACCTCCAACATCGCCACCCGCGCGGTGACGGACCTCGACGAGCACCCGCTGAAGGACTTCGCCCGGGCCGGCGTCCTGGTCACCGTCAACTCCGACGACCCGCCCATGTTCGGCACCGACCTCAACAACGAGTACGCGGTCGCCGCGCGCCTGCTCGGCCTCGACGAGCGGGGCGTGGCCGAACTGGCGAAGAACGCGGTCGAGGCGTCCTTCCTCGATCAGGCGGGCAAGGCGGCGCTGGCGGCCGAGATCGACCGCTACACCACGTCGTGGCTCGCCCGTTGACCGCGGCCGAGGGGCGGCCCGTGCGGCCCGTGACCGCCGTCGCCCACCGCGGGGACCCGTACCGCGTCCGCGAGAACACCCTCGCCTCCCTGCGGTCGGCGCTCGGGCGGGGTGCGGACGCGGTCGAGATCGACGTGCGCCTCACCCGTGACGGCGTGCCGGTGCTGCTGCACGACGCCACCCTGAAGCGGCTGTGGAAGCACGAGCGCCCGCTGGCGGCCCTGTCCCGCGACGAGGTGCGCGGGCTGACCGGCGACGGCGTGCCGACGCTGGCGGACGCGCTGGCGGCGACCGGGGGAAGCCGCGTGCTGATCGACCTGCCGGGCTCGCCGGACCTGCGGGCCGTGCGGCGCGTCGTCGACGTCGTCCACGCCTGCGAGGCGCGGGAGCGGGTGTACTACTGCGCGGGCGCGGCCACCCTGCTGACCGTGCGGGCCGCGGAACCGGACGCCGAGCTCGCGCTCACCCGCACCACCGCGGCACCGCCCCGCCCGGCGCTCCTGGAAGCGATCCGGCCGCGCTGGCTGAACTACCGCTTCGGCCTGATCGACCGGGCCCTGGCCGACCGCGTCCACGCGGGCGGCCACCTGCTCTCCGCCTGGACGCCGGACACCGGCCGTGCCATGCGCCGGCTGATCGGCCTCGGCGTCGACTCCGTCACCACCAACCGCGTCGACGTCCTGTGCGCCCTGCGGAACGCGCGTTCCCCGCGCCCGTAGGGACGCGGGGAACGGGGCGACGGGCTACCGCGGGGCCGGTCGCGCGAGACGGAGCCGCCGCGCACTCACCCCACCGGGGCCGGGCGGCCCGGCCCGCGGCGGGTGTGGTGCGCCGCGCGCCGGGTCACGCGTCCAGCGACGTCATCACGTGCTTGATCCGCGTGTAGTCGTCGAAGCCGTACGCCGAGAGGTCCTTGCCGTAGCCGGACTTCTTGAAGCCGCCGTGCGGCATCTCCGCGACCAGCGGGATGTGGGTGTTGATCCACACGCAGCCGAAGTCCAGCTTCTTGGACATGCGCATCGCGCGGGAGTGGTCCTTGGTCCACACCGAGGAGGCCAGCGCGTACTCGACGCCGTTGGCGTACTCGACGGCCTGGTCCTCGTCGGTGAAGCGCTGGACGGTGATGACCGGGCCGAAGACCTCCTTCTGGATGATCTCGTCGTCCTGCTTCAGGCCGGAGACGACGGTCGGCGCGTAGAAGTAGCCCCGGTCGCCGACCCGCTTGCCGCCGGCCTCCACCCGCGCGTGGGCGGGCAGCCGCTCGATGAAGCCCTCGACCTGCTTGAGCTGGCTGGGGTTGTTCAGCGGGCCGTACAGGACGTCCTCGTCGTCGGGCATGCCGGTCTTGATGTCGGCGGCGGCCTTGGCGAGCGCGGACACGAACTCGTCGTGGATGGACTCGTGGACGAGGACGCGGGTGGCGGCCGTGCAGTCCTGGCCGGCGTTGAAGAAGCCGGCGGTCGAGATGTCCTCGACGGCCTTGGGGATGTCGGTGTCCTCGAAGACCACGACCGGGGCCTTGCCGCCGAGCTCCAGGTGGACCCGCTTGAGGTCCTTGGAGGCGGACTCGGCCACCGACATGCCCGCGCGCACCGAGCCGGTGATGGAGGCCATCGCCGGGGTCGGGTGCTCGACCATCAGGCGGCCGGTGTCACGGTCGCCGCAGACGACGTTGAAGACGCCCTTGGGCAGCACCGAGCCGAGGATCTCGGCGAGCAGCACGGTGGAGGCGGGCGTGGTGTCCGAGGGCTTCAGGACGACCGTGTTGCCCGCGGCGATCGCCGGGGCGAACTTCCACACGGCCATCATCATCGGGTAGTTCCAGGGCGCGACCTGCGCGCAGACGCCGACCGGCTCGCGGCGCACGAAGGAGGTCAGCCCCTCCATGTACTCGCCGGCGCCCTTGCCCTCCAGCATCCGGGCCGCCCCCGCGAAGAAGCGGATCTGGTCGACCATCGGCGGGATCTCCTCGGTGCGGGTCAGCCCGGTGGGCTTGCCCGTGTTCTCCACCTCGGCCGCGATGAGTTCCTCGGCCCGCTCCTCGAAGGCGTCCGCGATCTTCAGCAGGGCCTTCTGCCGCTCGGCCGGGGTGGTGTCCCGCCAGCCGGGGAACGCTTCGGCGGCGGCGGCCATCGCGGCGTCCACGTCCGCCTGACCGGACAGCGGAGCGGTCGCGTAGGCCTCGCCCGTCGCGGGGTTGACCACCTCGGTGGTCCGTCCGTCGGCGGCGTCCCGGAACTCACCGCCGATGTAGTTGCGCAGACGACGCAGCTCGGTGCTCACTGCAAGCCCTCCTGGTGCTCCTGGTTGATGTCCGAGGTGTCCAGCCGTGAGGTGTCCAACCTCTGAGACACCCACCCTAGTCCGGACTCTGACGTTTTCAACACCCCTGGCCACCCCACATCTGCGAAATCCGCACGATCGGGGGTCGGTGACAACGAATTTCATTGATCGAGCCTTGCGAAACTGTCGAGACGTCGTGCACAGTGACCTCGTGGCCAGTCGAAGCGCAGAACCGAGGGACTCCAAGGAGTCCAAGAACGGCGGCGGCCCGCAGCTCGACGCCGTCTCCCTCGCCATCATCGAGCAGCTCCAGGAGGACGGCCGCCGGCCGTACGCCGCCATCGGCAAGGCCGTGGGCCTGTCCGAGGCGGCGGTCCGCCAGCGGGTGCAGAAACTGCTCGACCAGGGCGTGATGCAGATCGTCGCCGTCACGGACCCGCTCACCGTGGGCTTCCGCCGCCAGGCGATGGTCGGTGTCAACGTCGAGGGCGACGTGGACGCAGCCGCCGACGCGCTGGCCGCGATGTCCGAGTGCGAGTACGTGGTGATGACCGCGGGCTCGTTCGACCTCATGGTCGAGATCGTCTGCGAGGACGACGACCACCTCCTGGAGGTCATCAACAAACGCATCCGGGCCGTGCCCGGCGTGCGCTCCACCGAGAGCTTCGTCTATCTCAAGCTCAAGAAGCAGACCTACATGTGGGGAACCCGATAATCGTGAGCACCGACAGCCCCAAGGAACTCAGCAAGTCCGCGTACGACCACCTGTGGATGCACTTCACCCGCATGTCCTCGTACGAGAACGCGCCGGTCCCCACCATCGTCCGCGGTGAGGGCACCCACATCTACGACGACCAGGGCAAGCGGTACCTCGACGGTCTCGCCGGCCTGTTCGTCGTCCAGGCCGGACACGGCCGCACCGAGCTCGCCGAGACCGCCCTGAAGCAGGCGCAGGAACTGGCCTTCTTCCCGATCTGGTCCTACGCCCACCCCAAGGCCGTGGAACTCGCCGAGCGGCTCGCCCACGAGGCGCCGGGCGACCTGAACAAGGTCTTCTTCACCACCGGCGGCGGCGAGGCGGTGGAGACCGCCTGGAAGCTGGCCAAGCAGTACTTCAAGCTCACCGGCAAGCCGACCAAGTACAAGGTCATCTCCCGCGCGGTGGCCTACCACGGCACCCCGCAGGGCGCCCTGTCCATCACCGGGCTGCCCGCCCTGAAGGCACCGTTCGAGCCGCTGGTGCCGGGCGCGCACAAGGTGCCCAACACCAACCTCTACCGCGCCCCGCTGCACGGCGACGACCCCGAGGCGTTCGGCCGCTGGGCCGCCGACCAGATCGAGCAGCAGATCCTCTTCGAGGGCCCGGACACCGTCGCCGCGGTCTTCCTGGAGCCGGTCCAGAACGCGGGCGGCTGCTTCCCGCCCCCGCCCGGCTACTTCCAGCGGGTCCGCGAGATCTGCGACCAGTACGACGTGCTGCTCGTGTCCGACGAGGTCATCTGCGCCTTCGGCCGCCTCGGCACCACCTTCGGCTGCGACAAGTTCGGCTACGTCCCGGACATGATCACCTGCGCCAAGGGCATGACCTCGGGCTACTCCCCGATCGGCGCCTGCATCATCTCCGACCGGCTGGCCGAGCCCTTCTACTCCGGCGACAACACCTTCCTGCACGGCTACACCTTCGGCGGCCACCCCGTCTCCGCCGCGGTCGGCCTGGCCAACCTCGACCTGTTCGAGCGCGAGGGCCTCAACCAGCACGTGCTGGACCAGGAGGGCGCCTTCCGCGCCAC
This sequence comes from Streptomyces sp. SID14436, assembly GCF_010548465.1. GTDB lineage: Bacteria > Actinomycetota > Actinomycetes > Streptomycetales > Streptomycetaceae > Streptomyces. The sequence goes on from NZ_JAAGMD010000294.1 coordinate 5,574, forward strand.
CCTGGAGAAGCTGCTCGACCTGCCGATCGTCGGCGACGTCCGCGGCAGCGGCTTCTTCTACGGCATCGAACTCGTCAAGGACAAGAACACCAAGGAGTCCTTCGACGCCGAGGAGACCGAGCGCGTCCTGTACGGCTTCCTCTCCAAGAAGCTGTTCGAGAACGGCCTGTACTGCCGCGCCGACGACCGTGGCGACCCCGTCGTCCAGCTCGCCCCGCCGCTGATCTCGAACCAGGAGACGTTCGACGAGATCGAGCAGATCCTGCGCGCGACGCTCACCGAGGCGTGGACGAAGCTGTAGGCCGCCCGAAACCGTAGGCCGTCCGAGGTTCCGATCTTCCCTTTGGATGATCAACACCGGCCCCGGAGACCCCCGTTCGAGTGAGAAACGGTGGCCCGGGGCCGCGTGCTGTCCGGCCTCCCGGCGTCGCCTGCCTAGCGTGCCAGTGACCGATCGGCCCCGCGTTTCGTTCCCCCGCACGGGGGATTTCCCGAACCGCGCACGGCATTTCCGATCCGAACCGAGGTGTACGCCATGGTGGCCCCACCGGACAACGACGTGCTCTGGGCACGAGCCCTGCACTTCCGCCACGACGACGGCTCGCCCGGGCTGAGCGGGGTCTCGCTCGGCGTCCGGGAGGGCGAGATCCTGGCCGTCGGCGGCCCGCGCGGGAGCGGCAAGACGACCCTGCTGCGCTGCCTGTCCGGGCAGGTCCCCGTGCACAGCGGCGAGGTCTGGTTCAACAGCGGGCCCGTGCACACGCTCGGCCCGGTGGCCCGGGAGAGGCTGCGCCGGGACCGCTTCGGCTGGATCGACCCCTCCCCCGTGCTCGTCCCCGAGCTGAACGTGTGGGAGAACGCCGCCCTGCCGCTGATGCTGCGCGGTGTCGGCCGGCGCCGCGCCAAGACCGCCGCCCTGGAATGGCTGGAGCGCCTCGACGTCGGCGACAAGTCCCGCCGGCACCCCGCGGAACTGGTGCACGCCGAACGGCAGCGGGTCTGCATCGCCCGCGCCCTCGCCCCGGCCCCCACCGTGCTGTTCGCCGACGAGCCGACCGCCCCGCTGCACCGCGCCGACCGCCGCCACGTGCTGCGCACCCTGACCACGGCCGCCCGCTCGCACGGCATCACCGTGGTCCTGGCGACGTCCGACCCGGACACCGCGGCCCTCGCCGACCGCACGGTGTCCCTGCTCGACGGGCGGCGCGTGCGCACCGTGCACCTGCCGCCGGTCTCCGGCACCACCGAGGCGGAAGGCCGGGCCGCGTGCTCGCTCTCCGTCTGACCCGCGGCGCCCGCCCCGCCGTCCACCTGCGGCGCCTCCTGGTCACCACGGCCTCGGCGGGCACCGGCTTCCTGCTGCTGTGCGCGCTCGGCCACGCCCTGGGTGGCACGGCCGAACCGCCCGCCTCGGCGCTGCGCCTGGCCTGGTGCGCGGCCCCGCTGGCGGCCACGGTGTACCTCGCGATCGCGGTGGCCCGGACCGACCCGGCCACCCGGCCCCGGCCCGGCCTGTCGGCGGTGGGCCTCGGCCCGGCCCGGCTGATGCTGGTGTCGGCGACGACCACCGCCCTGGCCTGCACCCTAGGCTCGATGGTGGCGCTGCTGGTCTTCCTGCAC
>NZ_JAAGMD010000326.1 GCF_010548465.1 Streptomyces sp. SID14436
CGCCCGCCGACGGAGCGGGCCGGGCGGACGCCGGGGCCTTTGGCGGCCCGGCCCCCGCCCACGGCGGCCTCTCCCGCAAGGGTCTCAAGGGGAACGGTTTCCGCAGGCGGGGCGGCGCCCCCCAGGACGACGGCCCGGAACCCACCGGTCGGCGCAGGCCCGAGGATCCGGGGGAGGACGACGCGGAGGGGAAGCCCGTGGCGGTCGCCGAGCACGACCGCGCGACCGCCGCCCCCGCAGACCCGGCCGGACCCGTCGACCCCGCGGCCCCGGCCGCCCCCTCCGTGCGGCAGCCCTCGGGACACTTCACGGTGCCCACGGCGGTCGCGGTGGTCCCCCCGACGGTGCCCGTCCGGCGCCCCGCGTCCGGGGGCGGGTTCGACTTCTTCGGCACCAAGCGGGGATCGGAGGACTCCGCCCTGGAGGACGTGCAGAACGAGGACCTCGCCGACGTCGTCGGGCAGGAGGCGCTGGCGCTGCACAAGGCGGAGGCCGAGGCCGGCTTCAAAGCGTCCGGTGCCGGCACCCGCGCCGTCGGGCAGGTCATCGACCTGACCGAGCACGACGAGACGGAGCACATCGACGTCGAGGGACTGCGCAGCGCGGTCTCCTGACCGGCGAACGCACCAGGGGCCCCGCACGGCGTGCGGGGCCCCTTGCTGTTGTTCCTGTTGTTCCTTGTTCCTGTTGTGGCGGGAGGTCTCCTCCGGCCGCTGAAAGGCTCTAGGCCATCCAGCGGTCCGGGCGGGCGTCGCGGCGGCCCGTGCGGGAGCGTTCCGCCTGGGCCTGCAGCAGCAGGGCCGCCTCGTCGGCGTCCCGCAGGCGGGCGGCCGCCGACTTGTTGGCCCCGTTGTCCACATGGACGTCGGCGACGCCCCGGGCCCGCTGCCACGGCCCCTGCACCAGCCGTACGCTCTGCACCTTCGCGTGCGGCACCAGCGCCACGCGGCGGCCCAGCAGACCGTGCCGCGCCACGAACACCGTGTCGGTGACGGCGAGTCCGTAGCCGCGCCACCACAGGGGCACGCACCACCGGGCGCGGCGCGGCGGCCGGGACAGGGCCTCGTGCGGCGGCACGGTCACACCGGGCAGCACGCGGGCTATCACCGCCTCGGCGATCTCGCGCGGCGCGACCGGCAGCAGCATCGAGTTGTCGGACCCGGCGACGTCCAGTTCCACCCGCACCCATCCGCGCCGCCGCCACAGCAGCGGCTCGATGATCCGCACGGTCTGCACCCGCCCCGGCGGCACCGTCTCGTGCGCCCGGTCCAGCAGGCCGTGGTCGATGCGCAGCCCGTCCGGCGACTCGCCCACGGTCCAGTCGTACTCGGTGACGAACCGGCCGACGCTGCCCGCGCCCGCCGCGCCGAACAGCGGCAGGGCGGCGGCCAGCACCGTCCACAGGCTGTGAGTGGCCATCCACAGCAGCGGCACCACGACCACGCCGGCGACCAGCCAGCCCCAGGTCGCGCCGGTCAGCACCAGGGAGACGGCGAGCACGCCCGGCGGCACGCGCAGCAGCTCCCGGGACGGTGCCTCACCGACCTCGTGCGCGGTCTCCGGGGCGAAACCGGCCGCACGCGCGAGCAGCTCCGCCCGCAGCGCACGCGCCTCCTCGGCGCCCAGGAAGGCGAGTTCGTCCTTCTTGTCGGTGCCGATGACGTCCAGCTTCAGTTTGGCCACGCCCACGATGCGCGCGAGCAGCGGCTGGGTGACGTCGATGGCCTGGACCCGCTCCAGGCGGATGTGGGCGGTCCGCCGGAACAGCAGCCCGGTCCGGATGCGCAACTCGGTGTCGGTCACCGCGAAGTGGGTGAACCACCAGGTCAGGAAGCCGTACAGGGCGGCGGCCGGCAGCAGCACGGCGAGACCGAGCACCAGGGTGGTGGTGGTCAGCCGGGCCAGCTGGCGCTGTGCCTGGTCGGGGTCGTGCAGGGCCCATCCGATGAGCACCGCCACGGGTGCCCAGGCACGCCGGAGCGGTGTGACGGGGTGCAGCCGCCGCTCGATCACCGGGGGCCGTGCGGTCACGTCCTGCTGGACGCCGGGGGCGGTCACAGCCCCGCCGATCGTGCCTCGCCCAGCTCGGTGAGCCGGTCGCGCAGCCGTTCCGCCTCGGCGGGGTCGAGGCCGGGGATGGTCGCGTCGGTCGCCGCGGCGGCGGTGTGGAGCTGGACGCTGGCGAGGCCGAAGTGCCGTTCCAGGGGACCGGAGGTGACCTCGACCAGCTGCATCCGGCCGTAGGGCACCACCGTCTCCTGCCGCCACAGCACGCCCCGGCTGATCAGCAGGTCGTCGGAGCGCTCGGCGTACCGCCAGGAGCGCCAGTTGCGTTCCAGCATCACCCAGCCCCAGATCATCAGGGCCAGCGGCAGCACCGCGAAGGCGGCCCAGCCGGGCCCGGCCAGGATGCCCGGCACGAGTCCGGTGGCCAGGGTCAGCAGCCCCAGCCACACCACCAGCAACAGCCGCCGCACCCGCAACAGCCCGGGTGGCAGGCCGGTCCACACCGGCTCGGCCTCGGCGACGCCGGTCGCGGGCTCGTCTCCGCGGGCCGCAGTGCCGGCCGGGTCGGCCGTGGCGGTTGTGCCTGCCGTGACGGTCGTCGTCTCGGCGACCGCACCGGCCGTCGCACCGGCCGCCGCACCGGCCGCCGCGTCGGCGGCCGGGTCGTGTGCCGCTCGGGCCGCGGTGTCCGCGTGCGGGTCCGCGTGCACGGCCGTATCCGTGTCCGTGTCCGTGTGCGTGTCCGTGTCGGCGTGCGTGTCCGTGTGCGTGTCGGCCGACGTGCCTGTAGTTCGCCGCTCGTGAGGGCTCCCCGTCTCCATGGGGCCAGCGTACGTAGGGGAGACTGAGCCCATGACGCCCACCACGGAGACCATGGTCGGTATCGGCGGCGCAGCGGAGAGCACCGACATGGTGCTGAACATCGGCCCGCAGCATCCGTCGACGCACGGCGTGCTGCGCCTGAAGCTGGTGTTGGACGGCGAACTCATCTCCCGCGCGGAGCCGGTGATCGGCTACATGCACCGGGGCGCGGAGAAGCTTTTCGAGGCGCGGGACTACCGCCAGATCATCGTGCTCGCCAACCGGCACGACTGGCTGTCGGCGTTCTCCAACGAGCTGGGTGTGGTCCTCGCCGTGGAGCGCATGCTCGGCATGGAGGTCCCCGAGCGCGCCGTGTGGCTGCGCACGCTGCTCGCCGAACTGAACCGGGTGCTCAACCACCTGATGTTCCTCGGCTCCTATCCGCTGGAGCTCGGCGGCATCACCCCGATCTTCTACGCGTTCCGGGAGCGGGAGGAACTCCAGCACGTCATGGAGGAGGTCTCCGGCGGGCGGATGCACTACATGTTCAACCGGGTGGGCGGCCTCAAGGAGGACCTCCCGGCCGGCTGGACCACGCGCGCGCGTGCCGCCGTCGCCGACGTCCGCTCGCGCATGGGGCGCTTCGACGACCTGGTGCTCGGCAACGAGATCTTCCGGGGCCGCACCCGCGACGTGGGCGTGCTCTCCCCCGAGGCCGTGCACGCCTACGGGGTCAGCGGGCCGATCGCCCGCGCCTCCGGCGTCGACTTCGACCTGCGCCGCGACGAGCCCTACCTCGCCTACGGGGAGCTGGGGGACGTCCTGAAGGTGGTCACGCGCGAGGAGGGCGACTGCCTGGCCCGCTTCGAGTGCCTCCTGGAGCAGACGTACAACGCCCTGGACCTCGCCGACGCCTGCCTGGACCGGCTGGCCGAGCTTCCGCCCGGACCGGTCAACCAGCGGCTCCCCAAGGTCCTCAAGGCGCCCGAGGGACACACCTACGCCTGGACCGAGAACCCGCTCGGCATCAACGGCTACTACCTGGTCAGCAAGGGCGAGAAGACGCCGTACCGGCTGAAGCTGCGCTCGGCGTCGTACAACAACATCCAGGCGCTCACCGAGCTGCTGCCGGGCACCCTCGTGTCGGACATGGTGGCGATCCTGGGGTCGATGTTCTTCGTGGTGGGGGACATCGACAAGTAGCCGGTCCCGTCGCCCGCCCGGGCCTGGGACGGGCGGGGCGCCCGGTGTCTCACGGCGTGAGGACGTCCGGGACGCCGGCCGGCCGCAGCAGCCACCCGAAGGCGCCGAGCCCGTCCGGCGCCAGGAGTTCCGCGGCCTCCCCGGCGGCCGCGAGGGCGCGCACGTAGCCCGCCGGGTCGGTGGACGCCAGGGCGAGCGGCGG
>NZ_JAAGMD010000345.1 GCF_010548465.1 Streptomyces sp. SID14436
GGTCCGGTCAGCGCTCGCCGTACCTCGCCCGCCGACTCATCCGGTCAGTCCCCGCCGGCCGGTCCGGTCAGTGTTCCGACGGCACGCCGTCCGCCTCGGCGGCCCGCGTCGCGCGGGCCCAGTGGCAGGCGACCTGGGGTGTGTCGCCGCCGTCCAGCATCCCGGGGTCCACGGTCCGGCAGGCGTCCGCGACACCCGCGCGGCCGGCCTCCCCGCTCGCCAGGACCTGGCAGCGGGCGTGGAAGCGGCAGCCGCCCGGGATGCGGGACGGGTCCGGCGGCTCGCCGCTGAGCACCACCGGCTCGCCCGGCGCCTCGGGCAGCACCGACAACAGCGCGCGGGTGTAGGGGTGTTGGGGAGCGGTCAGCACCTGCTCCACCGCCCCGCTCTCCACGATCCGGCCCAGATACATCACCGCCACCCGGTCGGCGATGTTCCACGCCAGCCCCAGATCGTGCGTCACCACCAGCGCGGACAGGCCGAGTTCGCCGCGCAGCCGGAGCAGCAGGGCGAGGATCTCACCGCGTACCGAGGCGTCGAGGGACGCCACCGGCTCGTCCGCGACGAGGAGTTCGGGATCCAGCACCAGCGCGCCCGCGATCACCACGCGCTGCCGCTGGCCGCCCGACAGCTCGTGCGGGTAGCGCAGGAGGAACCGCTCCGGAGGCCGCAGCCCGGCCCGGGACAGGGCGTCGGCCACCGCCGCCCGCTCGTCACCGGCGTGACCGTGGATGCGCAGGCCCTCGGCGACCGCGTCGTACACCGTGTGCCGGGGGTTGAGCGAGCCGCTGGGGTCCTGGAGCACCAACTGCACGCGCCGGCGGTACGCCTTGAGCGCCCGGCCGGAGTACTCCAGCGGCCGGCCGTCGAAGGCGACCCCGCCCCCGGTGGGCCGCACCAGGCCGAGCAGCGCGCGGGCCAGCGTCGTCTTGCCGCAGCCCGACTCGCCGACCAGGGCGACGATCTCACCGGCGCGGATGTCGAGGTCGACGCCGTCCACGGCACGGGCACCCGGCGTGCCGCGCCGTCCGGGGAAGGCGACCCGCAGGTCCCGGGCGCTCAGCAGCGGGCCGGCGGGAGTGGGGGAGCTGGTCATGGGGTGCTGCGCCTCGCCTTCTGCAGGGGTGCCGCCGCGGGCGCCCCCGTGTGGTCCTCGCCGACCCGTACACAGGCCGCCCGCCGGTCCCCGTCCACCTCGCGCAGGGGCTGGTCGTCCACCGCGCAGGACTCCAGCGCCACCGGGCACCGCGGATGGAACGTGCAGCCCGGCGGCAGCGCCGACGGATCCGGCGGATCCCCCGCCAGGCCCCGCGGCGCGAACCGGGACGACGGGTCACCGATCCGCGGGAAGGCCGCCGACAGCGCCGCCGCGTACGGGTGGCGGGCGGCCGTGTACACCTCGGCGGCGGGGCCCTCCTCGACGACCCGGCCCGCGTACATCACCGCGAGCCGGTCGCAGGTGTCGGCGAGCACCGCCAGATCGTGGCTGATCATGATCAGACCGACGTCCTGGTCGGCGACCAGCCCTTCGATCAGCCGCAGGATCTGCGCCTGGATCATCACGTCGAGCGCGGTCGTCGGCTCGTCGGCGACGATCAGCCGCGGATCGCAGGCCAGGGCCATGGCGATCATCACCCGCTGACGCTGTCCGCCGGACAGCTCGTGCGGGTAGGCCGCCGCCCGGGCCGCCGGGAGGCCCACGTGTTCCAGCAGCTCCCCGGCCCTGCGCCGGGCCCCGGCGGGTGTCGCCCGGCGGTGCAGCAGGATCGGCTCGGCGATCTGGTCGCCGATCCGGTGCACCGGGTTCAGGGAGTGCATCGCGCCCTGGAACACGATCGAGGCCCCGGCCCACCGGACCGCCCGGACCCGGCCCCACTTCATGGCCAGCACGTCCTCACCGTCCAGCAGCACCTGCCCGCCGGTGCGCGTCCCGGCGGGCAGCAGCCGCAGCAGGGCCAGCGCCAGCGTGGACTTGCCGCAGCCCGACTCCCCGGCGATCCCCAGTTTGCGGCCCGCCTCCAGCCACAGGTCCACCCCGCGCACGGCGGCCACCCCGCCGGGGTACGTCACGGTCAGGTCCCTGACCTCGAGCAGACTCAACGGGACACCCCCAGCCTGGGGTTGAGGACGGACTCGACGGCCCGCCCGCAGAGCGTGAACGCAAGCGCCACCCCGGCGATGGCCAGGCCCGGCGGCACCAGGTACCACCAGTGGCCGGAGCTGACCGCGCCCGCCTCCCGGGCGTCCTGCAGCAGGCCGCCCCACGAGACGACCGTGGGGTCGCTGAGCCCGAGGAACGCCAGCGTCGCCTCGGCCAGGATCGCCGACGAGATGATCAGGGTGGTCTGGGCGAGCACCAGCGGCATCACATTGGGCAGCACGTGCCGGCTCATGACGTGCCAGTGCCCGCCGCCCAGCGCCCGCGCCCGCTCGATGTAGGGCCGGGTCTCCACCGCGAGGGTCTGCGCCCGGACCAGCCGGGCCGTGGTCGGCCAGGTGGTCACCCCGATCGCCACCACGATGGTGACCAGCGAGCGCGGCATCACACTGGCCAGCGCGATCGCCAGCACCAGGGTCGGCATCACCAGGAACCAGTCGGTGACGCGCATCATCACCGTCGCGTACCAGCCGCGGAAGTGCCCCGCGGTCACCCCGATCAGCGTGCCGATGGCCACCGACAGCACCGCTGCCAGCAGCCCCACCAGGAGCGACACCCGGGCGCCCCAGATCACCAGGCCGAGCAGGTTCCGCCCGAACTGGTCGGTGCCGAACGGGAACGCCGCACTGGGCCCCTCCAGGGCGTCGCCCGGCGCGTCCGTCACGTTGTCGACGTCGGAGCCCACCAGCAGCGGCGCGGCCAGCGCCAGCAGCCCGAACAGCAGCAGCGCCGCCAGCCCGCAGACACCGGCCCGGTGGGTGCGGTACTGCCGCCAGAAGCGGGCCACCGAGGCGCGCCGCCGCTGCCGGGCCGGTGACCGCCCGGACGTCTTCCCGCCGCCGGGAGCCGGTGTTCCCCGGCCGGCGGTGGCGGCCGCCGCGGGCGGGGCGGCGGGATCCTGCTCCGGGACACCGGTGGAGCCGTCGTGGTCGGTCGTCATCGGCCCACCCGGGGGTCGAGCAGCGGATAGATCAGGTCGGCCAGCGTGTTCATCAGGATGACCGCGGCCGCGAACACGAAGAACAGGCCCTGCACCAACGGCAGATCGGGCACGCTCAGCGCCTGGTAGAACAGCCCGCCGAGACCCGGCCAGGAGAAGACCGTCTCCACCAGGATCACGCCCGCCACGGTCCGCCCCAGATTGATGAAGATGAGCGTCACCGTCGGCAGCAGCGCGTTGGGCACCGCGTGGCGGCGGCGCACCAGGTCGTCGCGCAGCCCCTTGGCCCGCGCGGTCGTCAGGTAGTCGCTGCCCATCTCGTCCAGCAGCGCCGACCGCGTCACCAGCAGCGTCTGCCCGTACTCGACCGCCACCAGGGTCACCACCGGCAGCACCAGGTGGTGCGCCACGTCCAGGACATGCGCGAAGCCCTCCTCGCCGCCCGACTCCATCCCGCCGGTCGGGAACAGGCCCGGGACCGAGCCGATGCCCACCGACAGCGTGATGATCAGCAGCAGCCCGAGCCAGAACGACGGCACCGAGTACAGCGTCAGCGCCAGACCCGTGTGGACCCGGTCGCCCACGCGCCCGTGCCGCCACGCCGAGCGGGTGCCGAGCAGGATGCCCAGCACCGTGTAGAGCACGAAGGCGGTACCGGTGAGCAGCAGGGTGTTCGGCAACGCCTCGGTGATCTTGTCGACGACCGGCGCGCGGAACTGGTACGAGGTGCCCAGGTCGCCGGTGAGCGCCTTGCCGCAGTAATCGGTGAACTGCTGCCACATCGGCAGGTCCAGCCCGAACTCCCGGCGGTAGGCGGCCAGTTGCTCCGCCGACACCTGACGTCCCCCGGTCATGAACTTCACCGGGTCGCCGGGGATCAGCCGGAAGAGGAAGAAGCTGGTGACGAGGACGGCGAACAGGGACACGGCCGCACCGGCCAGCTTGCCCGCCACGTACCGCAGATAGCCGGTCGCGGTGCGGGCCCGCGGGCCGCGGCCGGCCGCCGGTCCGTCCTTCACCGGACCGGCGGCCTGCGGCGCGCCCTCCACGGGCGCGGATGCTGCGTCAGCGGTCATCGGGAGCCGTTCGCCGCCTACTCGCGGTCGTCGGCGGTGGCCCGCCGCCGCAGTGCCACGAACGCCCCCAGCCCCGCGAGGACCACGGCACCCGCGACGATCCCGACGACCACACCGGTCGACGAGGAGCCGCCCCCGGTGTCACCGGAGTCCGCCGGCACCGCGGACCACCAGCTCCAGTAGCCGTCCTGGCCGTAGATGTTGCCCGCCTTCGCCGGCATCGTCGTGATCGACTCGATGTGGTCCGTGCGGTAGGCCTCGACCGCGTTCGGGTACGCCATGACGTTCATGTACCCGAGGTCGTACAGCCGCGACTCCATCTGCCGTACCAGGTCCGCGCGTCGGTCCGGGTCGTACTCGGCGAGCTGCCGCTCGTACAGCTCGTCGTACTTCTTGTCACAGATGAAGTTGTCGGTCGCGCCGGTGTCCTTGGGCGTCGCCGGCAGCGCCGCACACGTGTGGATGGACAGTACGAAGTCCGGGTCCGGGTTGACCGACCAGCCGTCGAAGGCCAGGTCGTACTCGCCCGCCAGCCATGGATCGGTCACGTTGTCCAGGCAGTTGAGCGTGACACCGATACCGAGGTCGCCCCACCACTCCTGGAGGTACTTGCCGATGGCCTTGTCGTTCGGGTCGGTGGCGTGGCACAGCACGCGGTACGTGATCGGCTTGCCGTCCTTGCCGACCCGCTTGCCGTCACCGTCGACCGTGTACCCCGCCTCGTCGAGGAGCGCGGCCGCCTTCTCCGGGTCGTACGCCAGCTCCTGCCCGGCCGACGGCTCCCAGAAGTACTGCGGGAAACGCGGCGGTATGTAGCCCGCGCCCTCGACGGCGTGCCCCTGGAACACCTTGTCGATGACCGTCTTGCGGTCCACCGCCATGAACAGCGCGTTGCGCACCCTCCGGTCGAGCAGCGAGGGGTGCCCGTCGCCCATCTTCTCGCCGTTCTTCGCCTTCGCGCCCGGGTTGGTGGCGAGGGCGTAGAAGCGGCGGCCGGGTGCGTCGTTGACCCGGATGTTCTCGTCCTTCTCCAGCGAGGCCGCCTGCGCGGGCGTCAGCGACGGCGACCCGGCCACGAAGGACACCTCGCCCTTGCGCAGCGCCGACACGGCCGCGTCCTGGTCCTTGTAGTAGCGGAAGACCAGTTCGTCGAACTTCGGCGCCCCGCGCCAGAAGGTCTTGTTGGGCTTCAGCCGCACATAGCTGTCGGCCTTGTAGTCGGTGAGGACGAACGGCCCGTTGCCGACGAGGGGGAAGTCCTTGTCGTTGTTGAACTTCGCGTAGTCGTCGACCTTCTCCCACACGTGCTTGGGCACGATCGGCACGTCCAGCGCCGTCATCGTGGCCTGCGGCTTCTTCAGCTTGATGACCAGTTCGGTCGGGCTGGGCGCGGTGACCTTCTCGAAGTTGGCGACGAAGCTGCCGTTGGCGGTCGCCGCCCCCTCGTCGGTCATCATCGTGTTGAACGTCCAGGCCGCGTCCTCGGCCGTGGCCTGCTTCCCGTCGGACCACGTGGAGTCCGAGCGGATGGTGTACGTCCAGGTCAGCTTGTCCGGCGACGACTTCCACTCGGTGGCGAGCCCCGGGACGACGTGGTTGTCCTCGGGGTCGTAGTTCGTCAGGTACTCGTACGTGAGCCGGTGGATGCTCGTGCTGAGCAGGCGCACCGCCAGGAACGGGCTGAGCGAGTCGACGCTCTGCGCCACCGCGACGGTGAGCACCTTCTTGCCGTCGTCGGCCGCCTCGGCCTGCTGCGGCGCCGGGTTGAGCGGGGTCACGAGCCCGGCGGTCAGCGTCAGGGCCGCCGCACCGGCCGCCGCGACGAGCCGGAGCGGGCCGCCCGGGAGGGAACCGCGCCGGGGCCCGGAGTGGGGGTGCGGGCGCCGCTCGCCGGGGGCCCCGCCGTACCTGTCGTTCATGTCCATAAGAGGGCTGACCTCGCGTCATCGCTCGCACGGAAAGGACGGGTTGATCAGGTGGGTGATGAGTGTGTCTATCAGCGGTGTCAGCCACCGTCAACGGCGCGTGCACCCCATGTGGCCTGCGGAAATAACGAATTGACGAGCTTTTCGCGCCCATTGGTCGAGACCACTGAAGCGCTCCAGGCCAGGGCCTGACGGCCGGATTCCGCCCCTTGGCGCACGACGGCCCGCGCCGTCCGCCGACGACGCGGGCCGAAAAGCGGACCGGCCCCTCGAAAGGGGCCGATCGGGGTGAACGGTGCCGCTCCGCGCGGCGGGGTTGCCGACGGGCGGTCTCCTGCTGGCGGTCGCCTACTGCTGGGGCGGCGGCGTCTGCCCCGGCTGCTGCTGCGGCTGGGCGGGGGGCTGGGGCTGGGCCTGCGGCTGGGCCAGCGGGTACGACTGGTCCGCCGGCGGCTGCGGATGGCCCGCCT
>NZ_JAAGMD010000372.1 GCF_010548465.1 Streptomyces sp. SID14436
GCCTGCGCCGCTCCGCCTCCGTCTCGGCGGCCCGCTCCGCGGCGGTGCGCGGGTCGGTGCGCGGCGCCGTTCCGTCGGCTCCGCCGCGGGCCGCGGGCCCCGACGGATCACGTCGGGCATCCTGCTCCGGCATCGTTCACCACCCCAGTCCGTCCCTCCCACCTTCCCCCGGACGGGCGGTTTGACGCCAGTGATCGGGTGGTGATGCCGCAGGTGGCTTGCCCTGCGGAGGGACACCGGGCCCTCCGCGCCCGGTTAGTGTGGGGGCATGCGTCTCCACGTCGTCGACCATCCGCTGGTCGCCCACAAGCTCACCACGCTGCGCGACCGGCGCACCGACTCCGCGACCTTCCGCCGTCTCGCCGACGAGCTGGTCACCCTGCTCGCCTACGAGGCCACGCGTGACGTGCGCACCGAGCAGGTCGACATCCAGACGCCGGTCGAGCGGACCACGGGCGTCAAGCTGTCCCACCCGCGCCCGCTGGTGGTGCCGATCCTGCGGGCCGGCCTGGGCATGCTGGACGGCATGGTCCGGCTGCTGCCGACCGCGGAGGTGGGCTTCCTCGGCATGATCCGCAACGAGGAGACGCTCCAGGCGTCCACGTACGCCACCCGGATGCCGGAGGACCTCTCCGGCCGTCAGGTGTACGTGCTGGACCCGATGCTGGCGACCGGCGGCACGCTGGTGGCGGCGATCCGGGAGCTGATCGAGCGGGGCGCCGACGACGTGACCGCCGTGGTGCTGCTGGCCGCGCCGGAGGGCGTGGAGGTCATGGAGCGCGAGCTGGCCGGCACGCCGGTGACGGTGGTGACCGCCTCGGTCGACGAGCGGCTCAACGAGCACGGCTACATCGTGCCGGGCCTCGGGGACGCGGGCGACCGCATGTACGGGGCGGCCGAGTAACGGTCCGTCACCCGGTGCCGGGGCCGGCGCTTCCACGCGGTGCCCGCCGGGGCCGGCACCTCCATCTGCCTGCCGGGGCCGGCACTTCCCATCCGGTGTCTGCCGGGGTCAGCACTTCTTCCCGGTGGGGGCCGGCTCGGGCTTGTTCAGCGCGGTCAGGGCCCGGTCGGCGGCCGCACGCTCCGTCAGCCGGGTGAAGCCGTCGCCGATGATGAGGTCGACCTCGGTGCCCTTGCGGGCCGCGTCGGTGCGGGGCTGGGCCCCGGCGAGCTGCGTGCCGAGCACCGGCAGCGAGGTGTTGAGGGCGGCGGCGGGGCCGAGCAGCACACCGGTGCCCTTGACCTTCTTGTCGTACTCCTTGGTCGCGTTGCCGACCTCGCCGATCTTGAAGCCGCGCTTCTTCAGCTCGTCGGCGGTCTTCTTCGCCAGCCCGCTGCGGGTGGTGGCGTTGAGGACGTTGACCGTGATCCCGCTGGGCGCGGGGAGCGCCCTGGGGCTCGGTGAGGGGCTCGCCTTCGGGGCGCACGCCGCCTTGGTGCCGACCGCGGAGGCGGGGTTGCCGCCGCCGGTGAAGACGTCGATGAGCTGCAGGGTGCCCCAGCCCGCCACCCCGAGGACGGCGACGGAGGCGGTGCCCAGGACGACGAGCCTGCCGCGGCGCCGGGGCCTGCGCATCCGCGGGTACTTGTCACCCCTGATCCGGTACTGGCCGCCCATGCCCGGAGGAGTCAGCATGCTCATGGGCGCAGCGTAGTGCGCTCCGGCGGCAATGCCTACCAGATGATCATTCGACTGCGGGCATGAGCATGCGAAAGAACCCGAAAGGGCCAAACCGCTTTCGGGGTGGTGGGGTGCGAGGTGTTCCGGCCGGCTCGAGGACGGTCAGTCCAGCTCGAGGACGCGGGCGTGCAGGACCTGGCGCTGCTGCAGGGCCGCGCGGACGGCGCGGTGCAGGCCGTCCTCCAGGTACAGGTCGCCCTGCCACTTCACGACGTGCGCGAAGAGGTCGCCGTAGAACGTCGAGTCCTCGGCGAGCAGGGTCTCGAGGTCGAGTTGCTGCTTGGTCGTCACGAGCTGATCGAGGCGGACCGGGCGCGGCGCCACGTCCGCCCACTGCCGGGTGCTTTCCCGGCCGTGGTCGGGGTACGGCCGGCCGTTTCCGATGCGCTTGAAGATCACACGGAAAGCCTACCGGTCAAGAGCTTCCCGGCGCAGCCATGGCGCCGCAGTGCCACGCTGGAAATGACATCCGAAAGCAGGGCGTACCGGAAGAGAGGTCCGTTATGGGTGAGCGTGAGACGGCGCGGCCGGCCGTCACCCCCGAGGCCCCCGGCAGCGCCCCCGCCCTGCCGGGGCCTGCGCTGCGGATCGCCGCCGGTTACGCCTTCACCGGCCCCGCGCTCGACCTGGGCGCCCTGCTGTGGGACGGCGAGTGCCACGCCGACGCCGGCATCAGGGTGCCCCTGTCGATGCTCAACCGGCACGGCCTGGTCGCGGGCGCCACGGGCACCGGCAAGACCAAGACGCTGCAGCTGATCACCGAACAGCTGTCCGCGCAGGGCGTGCCGGTGTTCCTCGCCGACATGAAGGGCGACCTGTCCGGGATCTGCGCGCCCGGCGAGCCCGGCCCGCGGATCGAGGAGCGCGCCCGTGACGTGCACCAGGAGTGGACGGCGACGGGTTTCCCGGCCGAGTTCTACGCCCTCGGGGGCATCGGGCACGGCATCCCGCTGCGGGCGACGGTCACCAGCTTCGGTCCGCTGCTGCTGGCGAAGGTGCTGGAGCTCAACCCGACGCAGGAGCAGTCGCTCGGGCTGATCTTCCACTACGCCGACTCCAAGGGGCTGGAGCTGGTCGACCTCAAGGACCTGAGGGCGGTGGTGACCTTCCTGACCTCGGACGAGGGCAAGCAGGAGCTGAAGTCCATCGGCGGCCTGTCCACGGCCACCGCCGGGGTGATCCTGCGGTCCCTCACCGCCTTCGAGGCGCAGGGGGCCGGCGACTTCTTCGGGGAGCCGGAGTTCGACACGGCCGAGTTCCTGCGCACCGCCGAGGACGGGCGCGGTGTCGTCTCCGTGCTGGAGCTGCCCGCCGTGCAGGAACGGCCGCGGCTGTTCTCGACGTTCCTGATGTGGCTGCTGGCCGACCTCTTCCACGACCTGCCGGAGGTCGGTGACATCGACCGGCCCAAGCTGGTCTTCTTCCTCGACGAGGCGCACCTGCTGTTCGACGACGCCTCCGAGGCGTTCCTGGACGCCCTCACCCGCACCGTCCGCCTGATCCGCTCGAAGGGGGTCGGCGTGTTCTTCGTGACGCAGACCCCGAAGGACGTGCCCGGGGACGTCCTCGCCCAGCTCGGCAACCGCGTCCAGCACGCACTGCGGGCCTTCACCCCGGACGACCA
This sequence comes from Streptomyces sp. SID14436, assembly GCF_010548465.1. Classification (GTDB taxonomy): domain Bacteria; phylum Actinomycetota; class Actinomycetes; order Streptomycetales; family Streptomycetaceae; genus Streptomyces. The sequence continues at coordinate 3,309 of NZ_JAAGMD010000372.1, forward strand.
GAAGGCCCTCAAGGCGACGGTGCGCACCTTCCCCGACTCCGACTACGACCTGGAGGAACTGCTCACCGGCCTCGGCACCGGGGAGGCCGTGGTGACCGTCCTCAGCGAGAAGGGCGCCCCGACGCCGGTCGCGGCCACGCGGCTGCGGGCACCGGAGTCCCGGATGGGCCCGGTCGAGGAGGCGGAGCTGGAGCGCCGGGTCCGGGCGTCGGCCCTGCACGCACGTTATGCACAGGCTGTGGACCGTGAGTCGGCGTACGAACGTCTCGCCGGACGTCCCACAGGCGCCAAGGGGCCCGACGAGAGGCGGGCGGCGGGGGAGGACACGCGGGAGCGGTCGTCCGGGAAGACCAGGGAAGTCCGGGAAGCGGCGGAGGGCGGGAGGCCGGAGGGCGGCAGGTCCCGCCGGTCCCGCGCGGAGGAGGGGAAGCCGTCGGTGGTGGAGCAGGTCACCGGCAGCGGGGTGTTCCGGTCCCTGGCGCGGTCCATGGGCACCCAGATCGGGCGGGAGATCAGCCGCTCGCTCTTCGGCACGGCCCGCCGGCGGAGGCGGTGACGGCACCCGCACGGCCCCGGCGCCCTCCCGGGCGGCTATGCGCCGCCGCCCCCGGCGGACTTCGGTGCCTTCGGCGACTTCGCGGCCTTGGCCGCCTTGGCGGCGGCCTTCATCTCCTGCTTGTGCGCCCGGACCTTGGCCAGCGACTCGGGGCCGGTGATGTCGGCGACCGAGCGGAAGGACTTCTCCTCGCCGTAGGAGCCCGCGGCCTCCCGCCAGCCGGCGGGGCGCACGCCGAGCTGCTTGCCCAGCAGGGCGAGGAAGATCTGGGCCTTCTGCTTGCCGAACCCGGGCAGCTCCTGCAGCCGCTTCAGCAGCTCCGCTCCCGTGTCGACACCGCGCCAGACGGCCTCGGCGTCACCGTCGTAGTGCTCGACCAGGTACTGGCACAGCTGCTGGATGCGGCCCGCCATGGAGCCCGGGTAGCGGTGCACGGCCGGCTTCTCGGAGAGCAGGGCGGCGAACGCCTCGGGATCGTGGGCGGCGATCTCGTGCGCGTCCAGGTCGTCCGACCCGAGCCGTCGGGCGATCGTCGCCGGGCCCTTGAACGCCCACTCCATCGGGACCTGCTGGTCGAGCAGCATCCCGATCAGCGCGGCGAGCGGGCTGCGGCCGAGCAGCGCGTCGGCCTCCGGGTCCTGGGCGAGGTGCAGTGTGACGTCCATGCCCCGATGATCGCGCGTCCCCGCCCGGCTCGCGCGCCGGTGACGTCCGGGCCGTGCGCCGGTGACGTCCGGGCCGCGTGCCGGTGACGTCCGGGCCGCGTGCCGGTGACGTCCGGGCCGCGCGCCGGGGCCCGGTACGGACCCGGGGGGCGTACGGGTGCGGTGCGTGCGGATGCCGGTCCGGTGCGTACGGGTGCGGGGCGTGTCCGGCGGGGAGGGCGCGGGCGTCCTCCGCGTGGTGGCACGCGGGGGCAGGGCGTGCACCGCCGGCCGTCGTGCGCTTCCGTCGGCCGCCCGGGGTCAGGTGGCGCGCCAGTACCCCAGGGCCTGCATCCGCTGCTTGGGTACCCCCAGCTCCTTGCGGGCGAAGGCGGTCAGCGCCCGGGTGGTCGCCGTGTCGCAGGCGATCCACAGGTACGGGTTGGGTGTGGCCCGCAGCAGCTGTGGCAGTTCCGCCCGGACCCGCTCGACCAGGTGGGCGCCCGCGTCGCGGCGCGGGACCTCCCGCACCTCGTGCCGCTCCGGGTCGGCCGCCGAGGGCAGGCCGTCCCGGCTGCCCTCGAACCAGATGGTGGCGGGTGCCGAACCTAGGGCGCCCAGCAGGGAGTTGATGGCCGGCAGCGAGGCCGGGTCGCCGACCGCGAGGACGTGCGAGGGGGCGGGTGCGGGGTGCTCGAACCCGGTGCCCTGGAGGGTCGCCTCGATGGTGTCGCCGGGCTTCGCCGCCCGCGCCCAGTCGCTGGCGCACCCCTCGTGCAGCGCGAACTCCAGGGCGAAGGTGCCCGATTCGGGGTCGGGGTCGACCAGGGTGTACGCCCGCTGGTGCGGCTTGCCCGCGTTGTCGAACCACAGCCGCGCCCACATCGTCGGGTGCACACCGGCCGCGGCCAGCATCCCGCCGTCCGTGAACCGCAGCCGCCGGTAGTCGTCGGTGACGTCCTCCGCGCCCGTCACGGTGAACGTGAAGTCCTTCGCGCGCAGCAGTCTGAGGACCGCGCCCTCCCAGCCCCGCCCCTGCCCCATCCGGCCCTCACCCTTCGCGTACGATCCCCGTCACGGCTTACTTAGGGGAGCCTAACCTAAAGGGAATGAGGGGCACAGTGGCCGGCGAGATCTTTCGAGACGCCTGGGGCATCCCGCACCTGCGCGCCGACGACGTGCGGCAACTCGCCCGTCTGCAGGGCCGCGTGACCGCCCGCGACCGGGCCTGGCAACTGGAGGTCGAGCGGCACCGGGCGCAGGGCACCTCGGCGTCCTTCCTCGGCCCGGAGGCGCTGCCCTGGGACCGGCTGGCCCGCAGGGCCCGGCTGGCCGACACGGCCCGGCGCTGCTTCACCGCCTTGGAACGGCAGGACCCGGAGACGGCGGACTGGGTGCGCGCCTACGTGGACGGCGTCAACGAGGGCCTGGCCGCCCCGGAGGACACCGGACGGGACGGCGCCGCCCCCGAGTTTGCCCGCGTGGGACTCGCCCCCGGCCGCTGGGAGCCGTGGACCCCGCTCGGCATCTGGCTCGCCACCCACATCCTGTTCGCCGGTTTCCCCGCCAAGCTGTGGCGCGCGCACGTCGCCGAACACCTCGGCCCGGACGCCGTCGGCCTGTTCGCCGCCGACGGCCCCGGCACCTCCGGCAGCAACGGCTGGCTCGTCTCCGGGGACCGCACCGTCACCGGGCAGGCGGTCATCGCCGGCGACCCGCACCGCTTCATCGAGGACCCCGGCGTCTACCAGCAGATCCACCTGTCCTGCCCGGAGTTCGACGTCGTCGGCCTCGCCGTGCCCGGCGTCCCCGGCATCGCCCACTTCGGCCACACCGGCACCGTCGCCTGGGCCATCACCAACGCCATGGCCGACTACCAGGACCTCTACCGCGAGCGGCTGCGGCGCACCGGCGCGGGCGTCGAGGCGCTCGGCCCGGACGGGGCCTGGCACCGGGCGGTCCGGCACACCGAGTCCGTCGAGGTGGCGGGCGGGGAACCGGTGACCGTCGAGGTGATCGAGACCGACCGCGGCCCCGTCGTCATCGGCGGCCCCGAGGGTCTGGAGGACGGCGGCACCGCCTCCGGCACGCCCCCGGTCGCCCTCGCCCTGCGCCACCCGCCCCGGGTCACCGGCGACCTGGGCTTCTCCGCGCTGCTGCCCCTGCTGCGGGCCCGCCGGGTCGCCGATGTGGACCGGGCCGCCGACCGGTGGGCCGAGCCGGTCAACGTGCTGCAGGCCGCCGACACCGAGGGCGGCACCCTGCACCGGGTGGCCGGCCGGGTCCCGGTGCGGGCCGCGGCCAACCGGCTCGGGCCGGTGCCCGCCTGGGAACCCGGGTACGCGTGGCAGGGATGGCACGAGCCGCCGCGCGCCGGACTCACCGACGGCGTCGCCGTGATGGCCAACCAGCGCGG
>NZ_JAAGMD010000393.1 GCF_010548465.1 Streptomyces sp. SID14436
CTGGTGTTCACCCCGAACGTGCTCGGGCTGGCCGGCGGGGCGGCGCTGGTCGGGCCGGCCGGCCACCGGGTGCCGCTGGTGGTCGCGGGGCTCGCCCTGGCGGGGGTGGCGGTGGCGCTGTCCCGAAGCCGGGCGGGAACCGGACCGGCCGCCCCGGGACCGTCACCGCAGGCGCGGGGGACGGAAGGGCAGGGGTGACGCCCGGGGCCGCCGTGAGTCCCGACGCGTCCCTCACGCCGTCACCCCCACCGGTCCGCCGCAGTGCCCACCGGAACCGGCGAGAACGGGCCATCGGGCCGGCCCGGCGGCGGAAAACGGACGCCGGCGGAGGGGTGCGGGCAGCGAACGGGCTTCCCCGCCGCCCCATTCGGGCACGCGGGCCGCCCGTTCTCACGTTCCGCACCGTCCCCGTGCAGGTCCGAGGCGGGCACAGCCCGATGTGAACGGGCACAAGCGGGCAGGAACGAAGTCATAACAAGCCTGGTCAGAACCGTGGACCCGCTGTACAACATCCTGCAAGGCCCGAACCGGGCCCGAACGGGCAGCGAGATCAGGAAGCAGGTGGTCGGTCCATGGGGCAGTGGACGGCCGAGGAGCGCCAGCGCGAGATCGTGCGGCTGGCGCGCGCCACCGGCTCGGTCGACGTGACCGCGCTCGCCGCCGACCTCGGTGTGGCCAAGGAGACGGTGCGGCGGGACCTGCGCGCCCTGGAGGACCACGGGCTGGTGCGCCGCACCCACGGCGGCGCCTACCCCGTGGAGAGCGCCGGCTTCGAGACCACCCTCGCCTTCCGCGCCACCAGCCACGTCCCCGAGAAGCGCAGGGTGGCGGCCGCCGCCGCCGAACTCCTCGGGGACGCCGAGACGGTCTTCATCGACGAGGGCTTCACCCCGCAGCTCATCGCCGAGGCCCTGCCCACCGACCGGCCGCTCACCGTGGTCACCGCCTCCCTGCCGGTCGCGGGCGCGCTCGCCGAGACCGGCACCATGTCCGTCCTGCTGCTCGGCGGGCGGGTCCGCTCCGGCACCCTCGCCACCGTGGACCACTGGACGACGAAGATGCTCTCCGGCTTCGTCATCGACCTGGCGTTCATCGGCGCCAACGGCATCTCCCGCGAACACGGCCTGACCACGCCCGACCCGGCGGTCAGCGAGGTCAAGGCGCAGGCGGTCCGGGCCGCGCGGCGCGTGGTGTTCGCGGGCGTCCACACCAAGTTCGGGGCGGTCAGCTTCTGCCGGTTCGCCGAGGTCGGCGCACTGGAGGCGATCGTCACCAGCACCCTGCTCCCGGCCTCCGAGGCCCACCGCTACGCACTGCTCGGCCCGCAGGTCGTCCGGGTCTGACGGCCGTACCCGCTCCGCACCACCACAACTCCCCAGACCGTCCGCAGTCCGCCCACCCCACGCGTAGGGCACCCCTGTCCCCCACAGAACCCCGCACATACCGACATTTCTGGAGTACCCCATGCGCACCCAGAGCCGACGCTCGCCGCGGAACCTCCTCGCCGCGGTGGCGACAGTGACGCTGATCGCTCCGCTCGCCGCCTGCTCGGGCGCCGGCGGTTCCCAAGGATCCTCCGGCGGCGACTCCATCAACGTCCTGATGGTGAACAACCCGCAGATGGTGGAGCTGCAGAAGCTGACCGCCGCGAACTTCACCAAGGACACCGGGATCAAGGTGAACTTCACCGTGCTGCCGGAGAACGACGTCCGCGACAAGATCAGCCAGGACTTCGCCAACCAGGCCGGGCAGTACGACGTCGCCACGCTCAGCAACTACGAGATCCCGATCTACGCCAAGAACGGCTGGCTGCACGCCCTGGACGAGCACGTCGGCAAGGACACCGCCTTCGACCAGGACGACATCCTCCCCCCGATGACCAAGGCGCTCACCGCGGAGGACGGCAAGCTGTACGGCGAGCCCTTCTACGGCGAGTCCTCCTTCCTGATGTACCGCAAGGACGTCCTGGAGAAGGAGGGCCTGACCATGCCGGACAAGCCCACCTGGAAGCAGGTCGCCGACATCGCCGCGAAGGTGGACGGCTCCAGTGCCGGCATGAAGGGCATCTGCCTGCGCGGGCTGCCCGGCTGGGGCGAGGTCATGGCCCCGCTGACCACGGTCGTCAACACCTTCGGCGGCACCTGGTTCGACGAGGACTGGACGGCCCGGCTGGACTCCAAGGAGTTCAAGGAGGCCACGCGGTTCTACGTCGACCTGGTCCGCAAGCACGGCGAGGCCGGCGCCGCCCAGTCCGGGTACGCGGAGTGCCTGAACAACATGACCCAGGGCAAGACGGCCATGTGGTACGACGCCACCGCCGGGGCGGGCTCCCTGGAGGCCGACGGCTCCCCGGTCAAGGGCAAGATCGGCTACGTGCCGGCGCCGGTCGAGAAGACGGACAGCTCGGGGTGGCTCTACACCTGGGCGTGGGGCGTCCAGAAGGCGTCCAAGAACGCCGACAACGCCTGGAAGTTCATCTCCTGGGCCTCCGGCAAGGAGTACGAGAAGCTGGTCGGCGAGAAGGCCGGCTGGTCCAACGTGCCGGCCGGCAAGCGCGCCTCGACGTACGACATCCCGGAGTACCGCGAGGAGGCCGCCGCCTTCGCGGACGTCACCCGGGACGCCATCGCGGGCGCCAAGCCCGAGGACCCGGGCGTGCAGCCCCGGCCGGCGCCCGGCATCCAGTTCGTCGGCATCCCCGAGTTCACCGACCTGGGCACCAAGGTCTCCCAGGAGATCAGCTCCGCCATCGCCGGCCGGCAGTCCGTGGACAGCGCGCTGAAGAAGTCGCAGAAGCTGGCCGAGGCCGTCGCCGAGAAGTACGAGGCGTCATGACCGTGACGTCCCCGGAGCGGGCCGCCGCCACCGTCCCCGGACGGCCGGCGGCCCCCCGCCCGAACCGTATGCGCGCCTGGGCCACCCGGGCGCCCCTGATGCCGGCGCTCATCTTCATGATCGTCGTCACCCAGCTGCCCTTCGTGGCCACCCTGGTGATCTCGTTCTTCGACTGGAACGCGCTCTACCCGGACCAGCGCAGCTTCGCCGGCTTCGCCAACTACGGCGAGGTGCTCACCGACCCGGACCTGCGCAGGTCGGTGTGGACGACCGTCCTGCTCACCGTCACCGTGGTGCTGGTCAGCCTGCTGCTCGGGCTGCTGCTCGCGCTGCTGCTGGACCGGCGCTTCCGCGGCCGGGGCGCCGTGCGGACGATGCTGATCGCCCCGTTCCTGCTGGTGCCGATCGCCGCCGCGCTGATGTGGAAGCACCTGCTGTTCAACCCGGAGTACGGGCTGTTCAACGGCATCCTGAACGCCGTCGGCGGGGACGGGGCGCCGCAGCCGGACTGGATCTCCGAGATGCCGCTGATGGCGGTGGAGGCCGCGCTGATCTGGCAGTGGACCCCGTTCATGATGCTGATCCTGCTGGCCGGGCTGCAGAGCCGCGACCCCCAGCTCGTCGAGGCGGCCCGGATGGACGGCGCGAGCGACTGGCAGGTGTTCGTCCACATCACGCTGCCCCACCTGCGCCGCTACCTCGAACTCGGCGTGCTGCTCGGCTCGATCTACATCGTGCAGAACTTCGACGCGGTGTTCACCATCACCTCCGGCGGCCTGGGCACGGCCAACCTGCCGTACACGATCTACCAGACCTTCTACCAGGCGCACGAGAACGGTCTCGCCTCAGCGGCGGGCGTCATCGTCGTCCTCGGCTCGCTCGTCCTGGCGACCTTCGCGCTGCGCGTGGTGTCGTCGCTGTTCCGTGAGGAGGTGTCCCGCTGATGGCCACCGTCACCCCCGCCGCCCCGCGGCAGCGCCGGGCGCCCGGCAGGGTCCGGGGAGCCGCCGCGGGCGTCGCCGCCTGGCTGGCCGGTCTCGTCTTCGTCGCGCCCCTCCTGTGGATGGTGCTGACCTCCCTGCACTCGGAGGCCGACGCGGCGACCAACCCGCCGTCCGTGGCGGCCACGCTGACCCTGGACGGCTACCGCGAGTTCTTCGGTCTCACCGGCGGTGCCAGCCCCTGGCCGTCGCTGATCAACTCCATGACCGCCTCGCTGGTCTCCACCCTGCTGACCCTGCTGCTCGCGCTGCCCGCCGCCTACGCGCTGTCCATCCGGCCGGTGAAGAAGTGGACCGACGTCCTGTTCTTCTTCCTGTCCACCAAGATGCTGCCGCTGGTGGCCGCCCTGCTGCCGATCTACCTGTTCGCGAAGAACACCGGCATGCTCGACAACATCTGGACGCTGGTCGTCCTCTACACCGCGATGAACCTGCCGATCGCGGTCTGGATGATGCAGTCGTTCCTGTCCGAGGTCCCGGTGGCGATCATCGAGGCCGCCCAGATCGACGGCGCCAGGCTGCCGACCGTGCTGGGCCGCGTGGTCGCGCCGATCGCCCTGCCCGGCATCGCGGCGACCGCCCTGATCTGCTTCATCTTCAGCTGGAACGAGCTGATGTTCGCGCGGGTGCTCACCGGCGTGGTCGCCGAGACCGCCCCGGTCTTCCTCACCACCTTCATCACCAGCCAGGGCCTGTTCCTGGCGAAGGTGTGCGCCGCGTCGCTCGTCATCTCCCTGCCGGTGCTCGCCGCGGGGTTCGCCGCCCAGGACAAACTCGTCCAGGGCCTGTCGTTGGGAGCCGTGAAATGAAGGCCGCCGTCATCGAGTCCGTGGGCCGGGCCGTCGTCGCCGAGGTCCCGGACCCGGCGCCCGGGCCGCGCGACGTCGTCGTGGAGGTCGCGGCCTGCGGGTTGTGCGGCACCGATCTGCACATCCTCCAGGGCGAGTTCGCGCCCGAGCTGCCGATCGTGCCGGGGCACGAGTTCGCGGGCGAGGTGGTCGGTGTCGGCTCCGCGGTCACGGAGGTGTCGGTCGGTGACCGGGTCGCCGTCGACCCGTCGCTGTACTGCTACGAGTGCCGCTACTGCCGTACCGGCCACAACAACCTGTGCGAACGCTGGCAGGCGATCGGCGTCACCACGGCCGGCGGCGCGGCGCAGTACGCGGTGGCCCCCGTGGCGAACTGCGTGAAGCTGCCCGAGCACGTGCGCACCGCCGACGCGGTCCTGATCGAACCGCTGTCCTGCGCGGTCCGCGGCTACGACGTCCTGCAGTCCCGCCTCGGCGCCCACGTGCTGATCTACGGCTCGGGCACGATGGGCCTGATGATGCTGGAGCTGGCCAAGCGCACCGGCGCGGCGAGCGTCGACGTGGTGGACGTGAACCCGGCCCGGCTGGAGACGGCGGTCCGGCTGGGCGTGTCCGCCTCCGCCGCCGACCCCGACGAGCTGGACCGCCCGCAGGGCTGGGACCTGGTCATCGACGCCACCGGCAACGCCGGGGCGATCCAGGACGGCCTGGAGCGGGTGGCGAAGGCCGGAACGTTCCTCCAGTTCGGGGTGGCGGACTACGCGACCCGCGTGACCATCGACCCGTACCGCATCTACAACCAGGAGATCACCATCACCGGTTCGATGGCCGTGCTGCACAGCTACGAGCGCGCGGCCGAACTCTTCGCCAACGGCGTGCTGGACCCCGAGGTCTTCATCAGCGACCGGATCCCCCTGGACCGCTACCCGCAGGCCCTGGAGCAGTTCGCGTCGGGCGTCGGCCGGAAGATCGTGGTGGTGCCCTGACCACCGGGGCCGCCGGGGCGGAAGGGCCGGGTGCCGGGGCGGCGGAGGGAAAACCGCTGGTCCGCCCCGCCCCGGCCGCCCTACCCTCCGGTCATGCCCCGACCTCACGGCTTCGCCTACACCGACCACGCGAACGGCAGCGTGGACATCACCCACCACAACCGCCACGCCACCACCCTGAACGGCGACCGGGCCGCCCGGTTCCTGACCGAGGTGACCACCTCCCCCGACCCCCAGCTCGTCATGGCCCGCTGGACCGGGAACTACAAGCACGGCAACGAACGCACCGCCCGCAACCACCCCCGCAACCGCCGCTGACCCCGGCCGGAAACCGACTGCTCCATTCGGGCCACGGGTAAGGGAACGGCAAAACCGTCCCGCTCGTTGACCGGGCATGACAGCTATGACCCCCGGCTCGAACATCCCCCTTCCCACCGCCCGCGTGACGGTGGACGTCGCCGCACCGGTGCGGCTCGACGTATCGGGCCTGCTGCTCACCGCCGACGGCAAGGTGCGCTCCGACGACGACTTCATCTTCTACAACCAGCCCTCGGGCCCCGGCGTGACCTACCGCTCGGGCGGCGGCACCGCCCCCGACGCGATCACCGTCGACACCACCGCCCTCCCGCCCGGCATCGAGAAGATCGTCATCACCGCCAGCCCCGACGCCCCGGGCCAGACCTTCCAGGGCATCGAACCGACGGCCACCCTCCGGGGCGCCGACGACCAGGCGGTCCTGGCCACCTTCACCCCGCCGCGCCTGGGCGACGAGACCGCCCTGGTGGTCGTCGAGATCTACCTGCGCAACGGCGTCTGGAAGGCCCGCGCCGTCGGCCAGGGCTACGCCAACGGGCTGGCCGGCATCGCCACCGACTTCGGCGTCTCCGTCGAGGAGCCCGCCGCCCCCGCCCAGCCCGTCACCCCGCCGCCCGCCGCCGTCCAGCCGCCGCCGGCACCGCCC
>NZ_JAAGMD010000426.1 GCF_010548465.1 Streptomyces sp. SID14436
GTCGTCCGGGCCGGCGGCCCGCTGGGCCGGACGACGGCGTCCCGTCCCGGTGGCACTCCGTGCCGGTCCGCGGCGCCGGGTCCGGGCCCGCGGCGCGGCCGGTGCGGTGAGAGTTTTCCACAGGCCTGGCAGGGGTTCGGGCCGAGCACGTAGCGTGCCAGGCATGAAGATCCTCATCAGCGCCGACATGGAGGGCGCCACCGGGGTCACCTGGCCGGCCGACGTGCTGCCGGGGACCCCGCAGTGGGAGCGGTGCCGGTCCCTGTTCACCTCGGACGTCAACGCGGCCGTGCTGGGCTTCTTCGACGGCGGCGCCGACGAGGTGCTGATCAACGAGGCCCACTGGACCATGCGCAACCTCCTCCTGGAGGAGCTGGACGAGCGGGCCACCATGCTCACCGGCCGGCACAAGGACCTGTCCATGGTGGAGGGCGTGCAGCACGGCGACGTGGACGGCATCGCCTTCGTCGGCTACCACGCGGGCGCCGGCATGGAGGGCGTCCTCGCGCACACCTACCTCGCCAACTCCGTCACGGGGGTCTGGCTGAACGGGGAGCGCGCGAGCGAGGGCCTGCTCAACGCCCACGTCGTCGCCGAGTACGGCGTGCCGGTGGTCCTCGTCACCGGGGACGACGTGGCCTGCGAGGACGCCCTCGGCTACGCGCCCGGCGCGCTGAAGGTCGCCGTCAAGGACCACGTCTCGCGGTACGCGGCGGTGTGCCGCACCCCGGGGAGGACGGCGGCCGACATCCGGGCGGCGGCCAAGGAGGCGGCGGCCCTGGCGGTGCGTCAGCGTCCCGCCGACGCCGGACCCTTCACCGTGGAGGTGAAGTTCGACGCCGCACACCTGGCCATGGCCGTCACGGTGGTGCCCGGGGTGCGGCGCACCGGGGAGCGCAAGGTGGCGTACACGAGCGCCACGATGTACGACGGGATCCGCACCTTCAAGGCGGTCACCACGATCGCCTCGGCCGCGGTGGAGGAGCAGTATGGCTGACCTGCAGGCACTCGACGAGGTCGTGACGTTCACGTCCGACCTGATCAGGATCGACACCACCAACCGCGGCGGCGGCGACTGCCGGGAGCGCCCCGCCGCCGAGTACGCCGCGGCCCGGCTGGCGGAGGCCGGCCTGGAACCCACGCTCCTGGAACGCACCGAGGGCCGCACCAACGTCGTCGCGCGCATCGAGGGCACCGACCCGTCGGCGGACGCCCTGCTGGTCCACGGCCACCTGGACGTGGTGCCCGCGGAACCCGCCGACTGGCAGGTGCACCCCTTCTCCGGGGAGATCCGCGACGGGGTCGTCTGGGGACGCGGCGCCGTCGACATGAAGAACATGGACGCGATGATCCTGTCCGTGGTGCGGTCCTGGGCCCGGGAGGGCGTCCGGCCCCGCCGGGACGTCGTCGTCGCGTTCACCGCCGACGAGGAGGCGAGCGCCGAGGACGGGTCCGGGTTCCTCGCCGACCGGCACCCCGGCCTGTTCGAGGGCTGCACCGAGGGCGTCAGCGAGTCCGGGGCGTACACCTTCCACGACGGCGCCGGGCGGCAGATCTACCCCGTCGGGGCGGGGGAGCGGGGCACCGCGTGGCTGCGGCTCACCGCACGCGGGCGGGCCGGCCACGGCTCCAAGGTGAACCGGGAGAACGCGGTGACGCGGCTCGCCGCCGCGGTCAACCGCATCGGCGCGTACGAGTGGCCACTGCGCCCCACCCCGACCGTGCGGGCCGCCCTGCGCGAACTGGCCGGGCTGTACGGGATCGGGACGGACGTCACCGACGTCGACACGCTCCTGGAGAAGCTGGGCCCGGCCGCGAAGCTGGTCGAGGCCACCGTCCGCAACAGCGCCAACCCGACGATGCTGGACGCCGGTTACAAGGTCAACGTGATCCCGGGCACCGCCGTGGCACAGGTCGACGGCCGCTATCTCCCGGGCACCGAGGACGAGTTCCGCGCCACCATCGACCACCTCACCGGGCCGGACGTCGACTGGGAGTTCGTGCACCGGGAGGTCGCCCTCCAGGCGCCGGTGGACTCGCCCACGTTCGCCGCCATGCGCGCCGCGATCGGGGAGTTCGCCCCCGAGGGACATGTCGTGCCGTACTGCATGTCGGGCGGGACGGACGCCAAGCAGTTCTCCCGGCTGGGCATCACCGGATACGGTTTCGCCCCGCTGAAGCTGCCCGAGGGCCTCGACTACCAGGCGCTGTTCCACGGAGTGGACGAGCGCGTCCCCGTCGAGGCGCTGCACTTCGGGGTCCGGGTCCTCGACCGGTTCCTGCGGACGGCCTGAGGGAGTGGGGGAGACAGTGCGGATCCTGGAGTACGGCGCGTGGCCCTCGCCCATCGACGCGGCCACGGCCGCCGCCCACGACGGCAGCCCCGAGTTCGCGGACTTCGTCGGCGACGAGGTGTGGTGGACCGAACCGCGGCCCGCCGAGGGCGGCCGGCGCACCCTGGTGCGGCGGCACCCCGACGGCCGGGAGGAGGCCGTGCTGCCCGCGCCGTGGAACGTGCGCAGCCGTGTCCACGAGTACGGCGGACGGCCCTGGACCGGAACCACCACGGACACCGGCCCGCTGGTGGTGTTCGTCGACTTCGCCGACCAGCGCCTGTACCGCTGGGAACCGGACACCGAGCCCCGCCCGCTCACCCCCGTCTCACCGGTGGGGCAGGGGCTGCGCTGGGCCGAGCCCACCTGGGTGGCGGACCGCGGCGAGGTGTGGTGCGTGCTGGAGGAGTTCACTGGTGACGGACCCGGCGACGTGCGCCGCGTCCTGGCCGCCGTGCCGGTGGACGGCTCGGCCGCCGACGACCGCAGTGCGGTACGCGAACTCACCGACGGCCGGCACCGGTTCGTCACCGGCCCGCGCCTCGCACCCGACGGGCGGCGGGTGGCCTGGCTGGCCTGGGACCACCCGCGCATGCCGTGGGACGGCACCGAGCTCCTCGTCGCCGACGTCACCCCCGACGGCACCTTCGGCGAACCCCGGACCGTGGCGGGCGGACCGGAGGAGTCCGTCGCCCAGGCCGACTGGACCCCCGACGGACGGCTGCTGTACAGCAGCGACCGCACCGGCTGGTGGAACCTCTACCGCGACGGAGAACCGGTCTGCCCGCGCGAGGAGGAGTTCGGCGGCCCGCTGTGGCGGCCGGGATGGCGCTGGTTCGCCCCGCTCGACAACGGCCTCGTCGCCGTCCTGCACGGCCGGGGCGCCACGGCGCTCGGCGTCCTCGACCCCGAGACCGGCGAGGTCGTCGACGCGGCCGGCCCCTGGACGGAGTACGCGCCCTTCCTCGCCGCCCACGGCGAACGCGTCGTCGCCGTGGCGGGCAGTCCGCGCAGCGCCCCCGAGGTCGTGGAGCTGGACACCCGCACCGGCCGGGCCCGCGTCGTCGGCGCCGAGCACGACGACGTCGTGGACCCGGCCTACTACCCCGAGCCCCTGAGCCGCACCTTCACCGGCCCCGACGGCCGCGAGATCCACGCCCGCGTCTACCCCCCGCACCACCCCGGCTGCGCCGCGCCCGGCGACCGGCTGCCGCCCTATGTCATCCGCGCGCACGGCGGCCCGACCAGCCGGGTGCCGCTCGTCCTGGACCTGGAGATCGCCTACTTCACCTCGCGCGGCATCGGCGTCGCCGAGGTCGACTACGGCGGCTCCACCGGATACGGGCGCGCGTACCGCAACCGGCTCCGTGAGCAGTGGGGCGTGGTCGACGTGGAGGACTGCGCCGCCGTCGCGCTGGCCCTCGCCGCCGAGGGCACCGCCGACCGCGACCGGCTCGCCCTGCGCGGCGGCAGCGCCGGCGGCTGGACCACGGCCGTCTCCCTGACCACCACCGACGTCTACGCCTGCGGCACGATCCTCTACCCGGTGCTCGACCTCACCGGCTGGAGCACCGGCGGCACCCACGACTTCGAGTCCCACTACCTGGAGAGCCTGATCGGCCCCCGCGCGGAGGTTCCCGCCCGCTACGAGGAACGCTCGCCGATCGCCCACGCGGAGAAGCTCACCGTGCCGTTCCTGCTTCTCCAAGGGCTGGACGACGTGATCTGCCCGCCCGCGCAGTGCGAGCGCTTCCTGGCCCGGCTGGCCGGCCGGCAGGTGCCGCACGCCTACCTCACCTTCCCGGGCGAGGGCCACGGCTTCCGGCGGGCCGAGACCATGGTGCGCGCCCTGGAGGCGGAACTGTCCCTCTACAACCAGGTGTTCGGTCTCGGCGCGCCGGACGCCGCACCACTGGAGCTGACCGGATGAGCCACGTCCAGCCCCTCCGCCGGCCGTCCCGGCTCGCCCCCGGCGCGCGGGTGGCCGTCGTCGCCCCCAGCGGGCCGGTCCCCGAGGAGAGACACCGGGCCGGTCTGGACGTGCTGCGCGGCTGGGGCCTCGATCCGGTCGTGGCCCCCCACGTCCTGGACCGGCACCACGCCTTCGGCTATCTGGCGGGCACCGACGCCGACCGGGCGGCCGACCTCCAGGCCGCCTGGTGCGACCCCGCCGTGGACGCGGTGATCTGCGCCCGCGGCGGCTACGGCGTCCAGCGCATGACCGAGCTGCTCGACTGGACGGCGATGCGCGCCGCCGGACCGAAGGTGTTCGTCGGGTTCAGCGACATCACCGCGCTGCACGAGGCGTTCGCCACCCGGCTCGGCCTCGTCACCCTGCACGGGCCGATGGCCGCCGGACTCGACTTCGTCAAGAGCACCCGCGCCCAGGACCACCTCAGGGCCACCCTGTTCGACCCGGAGGCCGTCCGGGTCCTCCGCTCCCAGGGCACTGCGCTGCTGCCCGGCCGGGCACGCGGTGTCACCCTCGGCGGCTGTCTCTCCCTGCTCGCCGCCGAACTGGGCACCCCGCACGCCCGGACCTCCGCGCGCGGCGGACTGCTGTGCCTGGAGGACGTCGGGGAGGAGACGTACCGGCTCGACCGCTACCTCACCCAGCTGCTGCGCGCCGGAATGCTGGACGGGGTCGCCGGGGTGCTGCTGGGCTCGTGGCGGGACTGCGGTCCCCCCGAGGAGCTGCGCGCCCTGTTCACCGACCGGCTCGGAGCGCTGGGCGTGCCGGTCGCCGAGGAGTTCGGCTTCGGGCACTGCGACGGGGCCCTGACCGTGCCCTTCGGCGTCCCCGCCGAACTGGACGCGGACGCGGGCACCCTGACCCTGGACCGGCCGGCCCTCGGCTGAGCTCAGGACCGGCCGGTCCTCGGCTGAGCCCCGGACCGGCCGGCCCTCGCCCGACCGGGCGCCCCGTCCGCGGCGGAAGCGGGGCGCCGGGGGCCCGTCGTAGGGTGGCAGGGTGCCGCACTCCGCTTCCCCCTACCTCACCGAGGGCCCCCGCGTGGGGCTGCGCCCGTTCACCCTCGCGGACGGCGCCGAGTTCACCGCCCGCGCACGGGAGAGCAAGGACCTGCACCACCCCTGGCTGTTCCCGCCGGACACCGTCAGCGCCTACACGGCGTACGCGAAGCGCCTGATCGAGGACCCCGCCAAGGCCGGGTTCCTGGTGTGCGAGAAGGCCGACGGCGGCGCCATCGCCGGGTTCGTCAACATCAACAACATCGTCGAGGGCGGCTTCCAGTGCGGCGCGCTCGGCTACGGCGCCTTCGCGCACGCGGCCGGGCGCGGGCTGATGAGCGAGGGACTGGACCTCGTCGTGCGGTACGCGTTCGGGCCGATGCGCCTGCACCGCCTGGAGATCAACGTGCAGCCGGGCAACGCCGCGTCCATCGCCCTGGCCCGGCGCGGCGGCTTCCACCTGGAGGGGTTCTCACCCCGGATGCTCTACATCGACGGAGCATGGCGCGACCACCAACGCTGGGCCCTCACCCGGGAGATGCTCCGGCCCCGCTGACCCCGCCGGACGGCGGCGCGCTCCCGGCCGGTCCGTGCCGACCCCTGTTCAGGACCGTCCCGGGCCGCTTCCATGGAGATCGTGACGACGATCCGACGTGAGGTACTGACGCTGCCCGCGGCCCCGGTGGGTCCCGACAACCCCCTGCCCCCGCTGCGGCCCCTCGACGAGATGCACCGCATCGAGGACCGCGACAAGGAGGACCTGCCGCGCGACATGGCCCGGCAGATCGGCCACGCCCACCTGCACAGCCTGCTGCCCGTCCGCGTCCGGGACGGCTACGGCCGACGCCGCGACCCGGCCCGCATCGACACGCTGGTGATCGAGAACGACCGGCTGAGGGCCACCGTGCTGCCCGGTCTGGGCGGCCGGATCGCCTCCCTCGTCCACCGGCCCACCGGCCGGGAACTGCTGTACCGCAACCCGGTGCTGCAACCCGCCAACTTCGCGCTCAACGGGGCCTGGTTCTCCGGCGGCATCGAGTGGAACATCGGCGCCACCGGCCACACCACCCTGTCCTGCTCGCCCGTCCACGCCGCCGTCGTCCCCGCCCCCGACGGCGGGCGGATGCTGCGCCTGTGGGAGTGGGAACGGCTGCGCGACCTGCCGTTCCAGGTCGACCTCTGGCTGCCCGACGGCTCGGACTTCCTCCACGTCGGCGTCCGCGTCCGCAACCCGCACGACCGGCCGGTGCCCACCTACTGGTGGTCCAACATCGCCGTCCCCGAGGAGTGCCGCGTCCTCGCCCCGGCGGAGGAGGCCTGGCACTTCGGCTACACGCGCCGGCTGCGCCGGGTGCCGGTGCCCGAGTACGACGGCGTGGACCGCACCTACCCCGTCCGCAGCACCTACCCGGCCGACTACTTCTACGAGGTGCCCCCGGAGCGCAGGCGCTGGATCGCCGCCCTGGACGCCGACGGCCACGGTCTCGTACAGACGTCGACCGACGTGCTGCGCGGCCGGAAGCTGTTCGTGTGGGGGCGCGGCCCGGGCGGGCGGAGCTGGCAGCGGTGGCTCACCGAGCCCGGCACCGGCGGCTACTGCGAGATCCAGGCCGGACTCGCCCGCACCCAGCTCGAACACGTCTCGCTGCCGGCCACGAGCGAGGTGACCTGGCTGGAGACGTACGGCCCCTTCACCAGCCGGCCGGAGGGGGAGTGGGCGGGCGTCCTCCAGGAGGCCGAGGACCGGCTGGAGACCGTCCTGCCGCGCGCCGACGTCGACGCGGCCCACGCCGCCTGGCTGCCGCACGCCGACACCGAGCCCGGCGAGCGCCTCGCCACCGGTTCCGGCTGGGGCGCGCTGGAGGTGCTGCGCAACGGCTGGAAGCTGCCGGGCACGCCGTTCGACGAGACCGCCCTGGGCGAGGAGCAGGAGCCGTGGCGGCAGCTGCTGCGGGCCGGTTCCTTCCCCGAGCCGTCGGACGGGCGTCCGCCCGGGCCCACCCTCGTCGCCCCGCACTGGCGGGACATGCTGGAGACGGCTCCCGCGACCCCGCTCGCCGAGTACCACCTCGGCGTGGCGCAGTGGCACGCGGGCGACCGGGCCCAGGCGGTGCGCAGCTGGGAACGGGGACTGCGCGGCTCCGGACCGGTGTGGCCGTCCCTGCGCTGCCTCGCGGTCGCCGACCAGGAGGACCGTCACCACCAGCGGGCCGCCGACCGGTACGCGGAGGCGTTCGACGACCTGTGCCGCCGGGCGGGGGAGACGGCAGAGGACGCCGGGGACGCCGGGGGCGCCGAGTCGGTCACGGCGGCCGGGCGGGATGCGTGGACCGCCGTCGCCGCCGCGCTCGGGCGGGAGGCGATCGAGGCGCTGCTCGCCGTGGGCCGCACGGCCGACGCCCGCTCGGTGTGGGAGCGGCTGGATCCCGGCACCCGGGCACGCGGCCGGTTCCGGCTGACCGAGGCCGGGCTGCTGCTCGCCGAAGGCCGGCGCGAGCAGGCCCGGGCCGTGTTCGACGAGGGCTTCGAGGTCGCGGACCTGCGGGAGGGCGACGAGGTCATCGGGCGGCTCTGGAGCGCGCTCACCGACGAACCCCTGCCGGAGCACTACGACTTCCGGATGCGGCCGCCGTCCTGACGGCAGGTTCAGGACGGCAGGTTCCGGCGGCGGGCCGTGGTGACCGGGCGCGTCCCCGGCGGGTCCGCCGCCGGCCGCCGTCAGGACCGGCGGTCGGCGTACTCGTAGATGGCCCCGTCGGGGTGACGCACGATCAGGTTGCGGCCCACCGGCGTGGGCACGGGGCCCGCGATGATGTCGGCGCCCATGTCGGTCAGCACCCGGAGGGCCTCCTCCACGTCCTTCACCGCGATCGTCGCCGCGACCTTGCGCAGCACCTCCAACTCGGCCGCGGGACCGCTCATCAGCAGGAAGCAGCCCACCGCGGCCACGTGGACGCCACCCCGCTCGAAGCGGAGGGCCGGACCGCCCGCCAGCCGCTCGTAGAAGGGGATCGCGGTCTCGATGTCCTCGACGCAGACACGCAGTGTGGCACCCATAATCTCCATGACCACGAGCCTAGTTGGGCCCGGCCCACGACGGGGGCCGACCGGGGCTCCGGGACGGCGTCCGTCCGCGTCCGTTCCGCGACGCCCGGTCGCACCGCGTTACGCCGCCGGGCCGGCGGGTACCCGGCGCGCCATGCAGCGTTTGGAGCACTTGCAGCATCTGGACAAGCACCTGGTCGACGAACTGGCCCAGGTGGCACGCGAGACGGTGCGCGACGAACTGCGCGAGCAGACCCGCAAGCAGCGCCGCAAGGCGGCGCTGTACGCGGCGTCCGGCGCGACCGCCCTGTACGCGGGCGCCGCGCTGGCGCTCGCGGTGGGGCTCGCGCTCGCCCTGGTCCTGCCCGACTGGGCCGCCGCGCTCATCACGGCCGTGATCCTGGCCGCCGCGGCCTACGCCCTGCGCGG
>NZ_JAAGMD010000449.1 GCF_010548465.1 Streptomyces sp. SID14436
CGCCGGGGCGGTCGCCGCGGGCGCCCGGCAGCTCCTCGCGCACGTCGAGGTGTCGCTCGCGCGGGCCGACGCGGAGCGGGCCGCCGCCGAGGCGGCCAAGGCCCACCGCGAGCAGGAACTGGCCCGGGCGCGCACCGAGGGGCGCGATCTCAAGGCGGAACTCGACAAGTTGACGGATTCGGTTCACCGCGGCGAGGTACTCGGCGCCGAGAAGCGGCTGCGCGTGGAGCAGTTGGAGACCAAGGCGCTGGAGGAACTGGGTGTCGAACCGGAGGGGCTGGTGGCGGAGTACGGTCCGCACCAGCTGGTGCCGCCCGCGCCCCCCGCCGAGGGCGAGCAGCTGCCGGAGGACCCGGAGCACCCGCGCAACAGGCCCCGCCCCTTCGTCCGGGCCGAGCAGGAGAAGCGCCTGAAGGCCGCCGAGCGTGCCTATCAGCAGCTCGGCAAGGTGAACCCGCTCGCCCTGGAGGAGTTCGCGGCGCTGGAGGAACGCCACCAGTTCCTCAGCGAGCAGCTGGAGGACCTGAAGAAGACGCGCGCGGACCTGCTGCAGGTCGTCAAGGAGGTCGACGAACGCGTCGAACAGGTCTTCACGGAGGCGTACCGGGACACCGCCAGGGAGTTCGAGGGCGTCTTCGCGCGCCTGTTCCCGGGCGGCGAGGGACGGCTGGTGCTGACCGACCCCGACAACATGCTCACGACGGGCGTGGACGTCGAGGCGCGTCCGCCCGGCAAGAAGGTCAAGCGGCTGTCGCTGCTCTCGGGCGGTGAGCGGTCCCTGACCGCCGTGGCGCTGCTCGTGTCGATCTTCAAGGCGCGTCCCAGCCCGTTCTACGTCATGGACGAGGTCGAGGCCGCGCTCGACGACACCAACCTCCAGCGGCTGATCCGGATCATGCAGGAGCTGCAGGAGGCGTCGCAGCTGATCGTGATCACGCACCAGAAGCGGACCATGGAGGTCGCCGACGCGCTGTACGGCGTGTCCATGCAGGGCGACGGCGTGTCCAAGGTCATCAGTCAGCGTCTGCGCTGAACCGTCACATCAGCTTCAAACCCTGAACGCATCAGACCCTTCTGCGCTCCGTGTCGTCTAAAAAGTCACATGACATGGGCTATTGACTTCAAGAGTTGAAGACATAGTCTCTGCGATGTTGTTCTTACCTTCAGGTACCTTCAGGTGAACCTCGAAGGGCCGACCCCCCCGTCCGGCGATGCCGCCGGTGGCCCGAGGAGTACACGTGACCAGCTCGACGCAGGCACACCCACCAGGAGCCGCAACGGCTCACCCCGACCATCTCGGGCACGTCGTCTTCATCGCGGCATCGGCCGCGATGGGCGGTTTCCTCTTCGGTTACGACAGTTCCGTGATCAACGGCGCCGTCGAGGCCATCCGTGACCGCTACGACATCGGCTCGGCCGCCCTCGCGCAGGTCATCGCCGTCGCCCTGATCGGCTGCGCCATCGGCGCCGCGACCGCCGGCCGCATAGCCGACCGCATCGGCCGCATCCGGTGCATGCAGATCGCCGCGGTCCTGTTCACCGTGAGCGCCATCGGCTCCGCGCTGCCCTTCTCGCTGTACGACCTCGCCTTCTGGCGCGTCGTCGGCGGCATCGCCATCGGCATGGCCTCCGTGATCGGCCCCGCCTACATCGCCGAGGTCGCCCCGCCCGCCTACCGCGGCCGGCTCGGCTCCTTCCAGCAGGCCGCGATCGTCGTCGGCATCGCCGTCTCGCAGCTGGTCAACTGGGGCATCCTGAACGCCGCCGACGGCGACCAGCGCGGCAAGCTGCTGGGCCTGGAGGCCTGGCAGGTCATGCTCGGCGTCATGGTCGTCCCGGCCGTCCTC
Source organism: Streptomyces sp. SID14436 (assembly GCF_010548465.1). Lineage (GTDB taxonomy): Bacteria > Actinomycetota > Actinomycetes > Streptomycetales > Streptomycetaceae > Streptomyces. The sequence continues at coordinate 1,848 of NZ_JAAGMD010000449.1, forward strand.
TACGGCCTGCTCTCCTTCGCCATCCCCGAGTCCCCCCGCTACCTGATCTCCGTCGGCAAGCACGAGCGCGCCCGGAAGATCCTCGAAGAGGTCGAGGGCTCGAACGTCGACCTGGACGCCCGCGTCGGCGAGATCCGGGCCGCGATGCACCGGGAGGAGAAGACCAGCTTCAAGGACCTCCTCGGCGGGAGCTTCTTCTTCAAGCCGATCGTCTGGGTCGGTATCGGCCTGTCGGTCTTCCAGCAGTTCGTCGGCATCAACGTCGCCTTCTACTACTCGGCCACGCTGTGGCAGTCGGTCGGCGTCGACCCCACGGACTCGTTCTTCTACTCCTTCACCACGTCGATCATCAACATCGTCGGCACCGTCATCGCGATGATCTTCGTCGACCGGATCGGCCGCAGGCCGCTGGCCATCATCGGCTCCGTCGGCATGGTGATCGGTCTCGGACTGGAGGCCTGGGCCTTCTCCTTCGACCTCGTCGACGGCAAGCTGCCCGCCACCCAGGGCTGGGTCGCCCTGATCGCCGCCCACGTCTTCGTCCTCTTCTTCGCCCTCTCCTGGGGTGTGGTCGTCTGGGTCATGCTCGGCGAGATGTTCCCCAACCGGATCCGCGCCGCCGCGCTGGGCGTGGCCGCCGCCGCGCAGTGGATCGCCAACTGGGCCATCACCGCCAGCTTCCCGTCGCTGGCCGACTGGAACCTGTCGACGACCTACGTGATCTACACCGTCTTCGCCGCCCTCTCCATCCCCTTCGTCCTGAAATTCGTCAAGGAGACGAAGGGCAAGCGGCTGGAGGAGATGGGCTGACCCCGGCGCCGGCGGCCCCGCGGCCGGCGCCCCACGGACGGGGGAAGGGCTCACTCCCCGCTGCCCCTCCCCCCACCCCCCACCCCCCACCGCCGCCCCGCCCCGGACCCCCGGGCCGGGGCGGCGTCACGTCCGGCGCCGGCCCGGACGGGTCAGGCGTCCAGCCGGGGCAGGACCCGCTCCGCGAACAGCTGCAGGCTGCGCCACCCCTCGTCCACGGGCATCCCGCCCACCAGCGGGTGCAGCACGTACGTGTCACGCCCGAGGGCCGCGCAGTCGTCCGGGGTGAGGACCCGGTACACGCCCTCCGCGCGCAGCTCCTCCACCGTGGCGGCCGCCGACCGCACCGCCGAGCGGACCCCGGCCGGCTGCCAGGAGGCATAGGTGCGCGCCTCGTGCAGGAACTGCTCCCCGTACAGCGCCCAGGACCGGTCCGGGTCCTCCGCCACGTGCAGCAGCGAGGTCTCGGCGGCGGGCATCATCACCCGTCCCGAGGTGCCGTACTCGGCGAGCCGCTCCTGGTAGTACGTCTCCAGCTCCGGCAGGTGCGCGCTGGGGAAGAACGGCAGCCCGAGCCGCGCGGCCCGGCGGGCCGCGGCCCGGGACGACCCGCCCACCAGGAGAGGCGGATGCGGCTCGGTCGAGGGGCGCGGGGTGATCCGCACCGTGCGGCCCCGGTGGGTGAACTCCTCACCCGTCCACGCCTTCAGCAGGGTCTCCAGCAGCTCGTCCTGGAGTGCGCCGCGCCGGGCGAAGTCCACCCCGAACAGCTCGTACTCCTCCGGCCGGTACCCGATCCCGGCGACCGTGACCAGCCGGCCCCCGCCGATCAGGTCCAGCACCGCGATCTCCTCGGCCAGCCGCAGCGGGTCGTGCAGCGGGCCGATCATGGCGGAGACGGTGACCGCGATCCGCCGGGTGGCGCCGAGGACGACACCGGCCAGGACGAACGGCGACGGAAGCCAGTTGTCGGCCGCCCCGTGGTGCTCCTCCGTCTGCACGGTGGTGATCCCCCGGTCGTCCGCGTAGGCGGCCATCTCCAGGGCGGCCCGGTAGCGCGCGCCGAGCGCGGCGGGGGAGGCGCCTGGAGCGACCAGGTTGAAACGTACGACCGTGACGGGCATGGCTGGGTTCCCTTCGCCGTGTCCACCGTCCGCCGGGCGGCTCTGGGACGGACGGTAGCTGACGGGCCGTCAGGTGACCAGGGTGTGCGAGCCCCCGGCACGGCCGGTCCGGGCGGCCCGCGGTCGGGGCGGCGGGGGGTGCCATGGCTGATACTGGACGGGTTATGGACATCGTCATCCTTGCTGTAGTCATCGCCGTGGTCGTGCTCGGCGCGATCGGCGGGCTCATCGTCGGCAGCCGCCGCAAGAAGCCGCTGCCCCCGCCGCCGCCCGCCGCGCCCGACATCACCGCCCCTCCGGCCGAGCCGCACGTCGGCGACGAGGCCGAGACGCCGCGGGAGGAACCGCGGCGCACCATCGAGGAGGTTGATCTTCCGGACGGCTCCGCCGTCGTCATCGAGGAGCCGCCCGCCGCGGAGGCTCCCGCCATCGAGATCCCGGCCCCCACCGAGGGCCGCCTGATCCGCCTGCGGGCCCGTCTGTCCCGCTCGCAGAACGCCCTCGGCAAGGGCCTGCTCTCCCTGCTGTCCCGCGAGCACCTCGACGAGGACACCTGGGAGGAGATCGAGGACACCCTGCTCACCGCCGACGTCGGCGTGCAGCCCACCCAGGAGCTCGTCGAGCGGCTGCGGGAGCGCGTGAAGGTCCTCGGCACCCGCACCCCCGAGGAGCTGCGCGGTCTGCTCCGCGAGGAGCTGATCACCCTGGTCGGTCCCGACATGCACCGCACCGTGCACACCGGCAACGAGACCGGCGGTCCCGGCGTCGTGATGGTCGTCGGGGTCAACGGCACCGGCAAGACCACCACCACCGGCAAGCTGGCCCGCGTGCTGGTCGCCGACGGCAACACCGTCGTGCTGGGCGCCGCCGACACCTTCCGCGCCGCCGCCGCCGACCAGCTCCAGACCTGGGGCGAGCGGGTCGGGGCCCACATCGTGCGCGGCCCCGAGGGCGGCGACCCGGCCTCCGTCGCGTTCGACGCGGTCAAGGAGGGCAAGGAGATGTCCGCCGACGCGGTGCTCATCGACACCGCCGGCCGCCTGCACACCAAGACCGGCCTCATGGACGAACTCGGCAAGGTCAAGCGCGTCGTGGAGAAGCAGGCCCCGCTGGACGAGGTGCTGCTCGTGCTGGACGCCACCACGGGCCAGAACGGCCTCATCCAGGCGCGTGTCTTCGCCGAGGTCGTCGACATCACCGGCATCGTCCTCACCAAGCTGGACGGCACCGCCAAGGGCGGCATCGTCGTCGCGGTCCAGCGCGAGCTGGGCGTCCCGGTCAAGCTGATCGGGCTCGGCGAGGGCGCGGACGACCTGGCCCCGTTCGAGCCGGCGGCATTCGTGGACGCGCTCCTCGGGGAGTGACCCCCGGCCCCCGCCCGCACGCGAGGAAGCGCCCGCCTCCCGGACAGCCCGGGGACGGGCGCTTCGCCGTGCGGGCGCCGGGGAAGGGGGGAGCGGGAGAGGTCGCCTACGCCCTCCGGGGGTACGCCCCTACGCGCGCGAACGGTGGGCCACGTAGGCCAGCGTGCCGAGGATCAGGCGGGCCTGGGGCGGCCGGGTGGCGGAGTCCAGGGCGGGGGAGCGCAGCCAGCGGACCGGGCCGAGGCCGGACCGGTCGAACGGCGGGGCCGTGATGTGCGTACCGGGACCGAGGCCCCGCAGGTCCAGGGCGGCCGGGTCGTCCCAGCCCATGCGGTAGAGCAGCCGGGGCAGTGCCGCGGCGGCGCCCGGGGCCACGAGGAACTGGGCGCGTCCGTCCGGGGTGGCGGTGACCGGTCCCACGGGCAGCCCCATGCGCTCCAGGCGGGCCAGCGCGTGCCGGCCGGCGGGCTCGGCCACCTCCAGCACGTCGAAGGCGGTGCCGACCGGGAGCATCGCCGACGCCCCGGGGAACCCGGCCCAGGTCTCGGTCACCTCGTCCAGCGGCGCCCCCGCGGGGATGCGCGGGGCGAAGTCCAGCGGGTGCGCGCCCGGCGCCCGGCAGTCCGGCCGCCCGCAGGAGCAGGCGCCGGCGGCGGCCCGGGCGCCCGGGAGGACGTCCCAGCCCCACAGGCCGGTGTACTCCGCCACGGTGGTGGCGTCCGAGGCGCGGCCGCGGCGACGCGAGCCGGACCGGATGTCGCGGATGCCCCGGCTGATACCGATCGTGAAGCCCATGCCCCCTCCAACGGGTCCGACGTACCGGTGGTTACGCAGCGGACGCGGAATGTGACGCTCTGCTTCCGGCTTCCCCCTGCCGTCAGGCCCACTCGGCGTCCGGAAGCCGTAGGGGTGGTGCGTTCAGCTCTGTGCGCCCCTGCGTGCACCACCGCGTCCACTCTTGGCTGTCCAGTGTCAAGTCAATCGCGAGACGGCGACCGTGAGTTCATTCGAAGGGGTGGCGAATGGTGGCGATTGTGCATCCGCCATGGCTGGGCGGGTGATCGTGGGATTACGGTGTGTGCACGGCTTCTTGGGGCACGTGCACTCGTGGGTATGCCGGAGGCAACTCGGCTTTCCGTTCGAAGGGTGGCAACCGCCGGACGGGCGGCCCCGACAACCGGCATTCTGATAAGGCTTGGCGCACTCAGCGACAAGTGGTCTTCAGGGATGGGGGCGTTCCAGTGAGCGGCAACGGCGGTGGCGGGGCGAGCGCGGCGAGTCCGGAGAAACGTCCGAACGAGCTGCTCTCCTCGTGGTTCGTCCGCAGTGGCTGGTCCAAGGGCGAACTGGCCCGTCAGGTCAACCGCAGAGCCCGCCAGCTGGGCGCCAACCACATCTCGACCGACACCTCGCGCGTGCGCCGCTGGCTCGACGGCGAGAACCCCCGCGAGCCCATCCCCAAGATCCTCTCCGAACTGTTCTCCGAGCGCTTCGGCGTCGTCGTCTCCGTCGAGGACCTGGGCCTGCGCGCCACCCGCCCGGCACCCTCCGCCACCGGCGTCGACCTGCCCTGGACGGGCCCGCAGACCGTGGCCCTGCTCAGCGAGTTCTCGCGCAGCGACCTGATGCTGGCGCGGCGCGGCTTCCTCGGGAGCTCGCTGGCGGTCTCCGCGGGCCCGTCCCTCATCGAACCCATGCAGCGCTGGCTCGTCCCCACCCCGGCCGCCCCGCAGTCCCGCCCGGAGACGGAGCCGGCCTCCTCCGGCCGCGGCCGGGGCCGGCTGTCCAAGCCGGAGCTGGACCTGCTGGAGACCACCACCGTGATGTTCCGGCAGTGGGACGCCCAGTGCGGCGGCGGCCTGCGCCGCAAGGCCGTCGTCGGACAGCTGCACGAGGTCACGGACCTGCTCCAGGAACCCCAGCCCGAGTCCACCACCCGGCGCCTGTTCAAGGTGGCCGCCGAGCTCGCCGAGCTGGCCGGCTGGATGTCGTACGACGTGGGGCTCCAGCCCACCGCGCAGAAGTACTTCGTCCTCGCGCTGCACGCCGCCAAGGAGGCCGGCGACCGTCCCCTCGGCTCCTACATCCTCTCCAGCATGAGCCGCCAGATGATCCACCTCGGCCGCCCCGACGACGCCCTGGAACTCATCCACCTCGCCCAGTACGGCAGCCGGGACTGCGCCGGTCCGCGCACCCAGTCGATGCTGTATGCGATGGAGGCCCGCGCCTACGCCAACATGGGCCAGCCCGGCCGGTGCAAGCGCGCGGTCCGCATGGCCGAGGACACCTTCGCCGAGGCCGCCGAGTGGGACGAGCCGGACCCCGGCTGGATCAGCTTCTTCTCCGAGGCCGAGCTGTACGGCGAGAACTCCCACTCCTTCCGCGACCTCGCCTACGTCGCGGGCCGCAGCCCCACCTACGCCTCCCTCGCCGAACCGCTCATGGAGCGCGCCGTCGAACTGTTCGCCCGGGAGAGCGGCGAGCACCAGCGCTCCTACGCCCTCAACCTGATCGGCATGGCCACCGTCCACCTCCTCCAGCGCGAACCCGAGCAGGGCGCGGCCCTGGCCACCGACGCCATCCGGGCGGCCAAGAAGGTCCGTTCGGAGCGCGTGAACACTCGTATCCGAAAGACGGTCGACACCGCCGTCCGCGACTTCGGCGACCTCGCCGCCGTCGTCGACCTCACCGAGCGGCTCTCCGTCGAGCTGCCGGAGACCGCCGAAGCGGTCTGACCCGCGGCGGAACCGCAGACCCCGGCCGCGGCCGGCCCTCCCGAACTGCCCGACTCGGCTCCCCCATGCCAGTCATTTCGGAGGCCGGCCGCGGCCGGCCCCGTTCCCCCGCACCTGCCGCGGCCCGCGCCGGACAGCGGGGCACACCGCTGTTCACCGACGCGTAACACGCCGGAGGTCTTCGTCACGGCGGCGAAACAACGAGGGGCGCCCACCGAAACGGTGCTGCGCGAATCTCATGGCCCATAAAGGCCCACCCCTCAATCCGCTCAAGGCTTCGCCCGCACGGGGCCGTACCAACGACGAGGAGACGCCGATGGCATCAGCCATCACCCTGGCCGCAGACGCGCCCGCGCTGTCCGCCGCCAACACAGGGTTCATGCTCATCTGTTCCGCCCTGGTGATGCTCATGACGCCGGGCCTGGCCTTCTTCTACGGAGGCATGGTCCGGGTCAAGAGCACCCTGAACATGCTGATGATGAGCTTCATCAGCCTCGGCATCGTCACCGTCCTGTGGGTGCTGTACGGCTTCTCCATGGCGTTCGGCACCGACTCCGGCAGCCTCATCGGCTGGAACTCCGACTGGGTCGGCCTCAGCGACATCGGCCTCACCGAACTGTGGGACGGCACCACCATCCCGCTCTTCGTGTTCCTCGTCTTCCAGATGATGTTCGCCATCCTCACCCCCGCCCTGATCAGCGGCGCCCTCGCGGACCGCGTGAAGTTCACCGCCTGGGGCCTGTTCGTCGCCCTGTGGGTCACCGTCGTCTACTTCCCCGTCGCCCACTGGGTGTGGGGCTCCGGCGGCTGGGCCTTCGAGCTCGGCGTCATCGACTTCGCCGGCGGCACGGCCGTCCACATCAACGCGGGCGCCGCGGCGCTCGGCGTGATCCTCGTCATCGGCCGGCGCATCGGCTTCAAGAAGGACCCGATGCGCCCGCACAGCCTCCCGCTGGTCATGCTCGGCGCCGCCCTGCTGTGGTTCGGCTGGTTCGGCTTCAACTCCGGCTCGTGGCTCGGCAACGACGACGGCGTCGGCGCGCTGATGTTCGTCAACACCCAGGTCGCCACCGGCGCCGCCGTCCTCGGCTGGCTCGCCTACGAGAAGATCCGCCACGGCGCCTTCACCACCCTGGGCGCCGCCTCCGGCGCCGTCTCCGGCCTGGTCGCCATCACCCCCGCCGGCGGCGCGGTCTCCCCGCTCGGCGCCATCGCGGTCGGTCTCGTCGCCGGTGTCCTGTGCGCCATGGCCGTCGGCCTGAAGTACCGCTTCAACTACGACGACTCCCTCGACGTCGTCGGCGTCCACCTCGTCGGCGGCATCATCGGCTCCCTGCTCGTGGGCTTCTTCGCCACCGGCAAGGGCCAGTCCGACGTGGCCGGCCTCTTCTACGGCGGCGGCCTCGACCAGTTCTGGAAGCAGTGCGCCGGTGTCTTCGGTGTCCTCGCCTACTCCCTGATCGCCTCCGCGGTCCTCGCCCTCCTCCTCGACAGGACCATCGGCATGCGCGTGCCCGAGGACGACGAGGTCGCCGGCATCGACCAGGCCGAACACGCCGAGACCGCCTACGACTTCAGCGGCACCGGCGGCGGCTCCCGCACCACCGCCGCCCCCGCCCCCGCACCGGCCCAGAGCAAGAAGGTGGACGCATGAAGCTCATCACCGCCGTCGTGAAGCCGCACCGGCTCGACGAGATCAAGGACGCCCTCCAGGCCTTCGGAGTACAGGGCCTGACCGTCACCGAGGCCAGCGGATACGGCCGCCAGCGCGGCCACACCGAGGTCTACCGGGGTGCCGAGTACACCGTCGATCTCGTCCCCAAGATCCGCATCGAGGTGCTGGTCGAGGACGACGACGCCGAACAGCTCATCGAAGTGATCGTCAAGGCCGCCCGCACCGGCAAGATCGGTGACGGAAAGGTGTGGTCCCTCCCGGTCGACACGGCCGTACGGGTCCGGACCGGCGAGCGCGGACCGGACGCGCTCTGACGACACGGCAACGGAACAGGAGCCGCCGGGTGACGAGTACGGACACGCACGACACGGACATCGCGGGACCCGGCGGCTACGCGGCGGCCCGGCTGCGCCTCCTCACCGAGGACGCGCGGCCCGGGCCGCACCGCCGCACCGCCCTGGCGGACCTGACCGACACCTGGCTCACCGGGCTGTTCACGGCGGGCACCGAGCACACCCGGGGCGTCTCCCTCGTCGCCGTCGGCGGCTACGGACGCGGCGAGCTCTCCCCGCGCAGCGACCTCGACCTGCTCCTCCTGCACGACGGCAGCGACCCCGACGCCGTCGCCGCGCTCGCCGACCGCCTCTGGTACCCCGTCTGGGACCTCGGCCTGGCCCTCGACCACTCCGTGCGCACCCCCGCCGAGGCCCGCCGGACCGCCGCCGACGACCTCAAGGTCCAGCTCGGCCTGCTCGACGCCCGGCACCTCGCCGGCGACCTCGGCCTCACCACCGCCCTGCGCACCACCGTGCTCGCCGACTGGCGCAATCAGGCCCCCCGGCGCCTGACCGCCCTGAAGGACCTGTGCGACGAGCGCGCCGAACGCCAGGGCGAACTCCGCTACCTGCTGGAACCCGACCTCAAGGAGGCCCGCGGCGGCCTGCGGGACGCCACCGCGCTGCGCGCCGTCGCCGCCTCCTGGCTCGCCGACGCCCCGCGCGAGGGCCTCGCCGACGCCCGCCGCCGTCTCCTCGACGTACGCGACGCCCTGCACCTGACCACCGGCCGCGCGACCGACCGGCTCGCCCTCCAGGAACAGGACCAGGTCGCGGCCGCCCTCGGCCTCCTCGACGCCGACGCCCTGCTGCGGCAGGTCTACGAGGCCGCCCGCGTCATCGCCTACGCCGGCGACGTCACCTGGCGCGAGGTGGGACGCGTCCTGCGCTCCCGCTCCGCCCGGCCCCGGCTGCGCTCCCTCCTCGGCGGCCGGCAGACCGCCGAACGCACCCCCCTCGCCGAGGGAGTCGTCGAACAGGACGGCGAAGTGGTCCTCGCCCGCACCGCCCGCCCCGAACGCGACCCGGTGCTCCCGCTGCGCGCCGCCGCCGCCGCGGCCCAGGCCGGCCTCCCGCTCTCCCTGTACGCCGTCCGACGCCTCGCGGCCACCACCCGCCCGCTGCCCGCCCCCTGGCCCGCCGAGGCCCGCGAACAGCTCGTCACCCTGCTGGGTTCCGGCCGGCCCGCCGTCGACGTGTGGGAGGCCCTGGAGGCGGAGGGCCTGATCAGCCGGCTGCTGCCCGACTGGGAGCGCGTGCGGTGCCGCCCGCAGCGCAACGCCGTACACCTGTGGACCGTCGACCGGCACCTCATCGAGACCGCCGTGCGCGCCTCCGCCCTCACCCGGCGCGTGCACCGCCCCGACCTGCTGCTCGTCGCCGCGCTGCTGCACGACATCGGCAAGGGCTGGCCCGGCGACCACTCGGTGGCCGGCGAGGTCATCGCCCGGGACGTGGCCGCCCGCATCGGCTTCGACGCCCACGACGTCGAGGTGATCGCCACGCTGGTGCGCCACCACCTGCTCCTCGTCGAGACGGCCACCCGGCGCGACCTGGACGACCCGGCCACCGTCCGCGCGGTCGCCGACGCCGTCACCACGCCCGGCACCCTGGAACTGCTGCACGCCCTCACCGAGGCCGACGCCCTCGCCACCGGACCCGCCGCCTGGTCGGCCTGGCGCGCCTTCCTCGTCACCGATCTGGTGCACCGCGTCTCGGCGGTCCTCGCTGGCGCGCCCCCCGCCGCCCCCGAGGAGGCGGCCCCCACCGCCGAACAGGAACGGCTCGCCGTGGAGGCGGCCGCCACCGGCGGCCCGGTGCTCGCCCTGCGGACCCGGACCGAGCCGCCCTCGGCCGCCGAGGACGCCGCCGGCCCCG